>DATEJA010000127.1:0-13677 GCA_035278405.1 Sphingobium sp.
GGAATGACCGTAATCGCGATCGCATAGTCGCCGCTTTCCGCATCATGGTCGAGCGGCGCGCGCAGTTGGCGGGAGAGGCCGGTCAGTACCCGGCCATAGCGTTCCTCGATCCGCGCGCTCATTTCGGGCGAGCCGCGAAGAGCGGGCGAACTGATGTGCAGCACCGCGCGATCGTCCCGATCGGGCTCCAGTTGCACGGAAATGCGCATGGCGGTGCGGGGATTGGACAGCATCGCCAGTTCGACGAGTTCCGTCAGCAGGAAGGCGATCGGCACGGCGACATCCTGGCTGATGTGCAGATTGTCACTGTCGATCTGGATACCGAACCGCCGCGCTTCGGCGGGCGCGGTGCCGCGCAGGCTGGCCGACAGCTCGCTGATCAGCGACCGCACCCCCACGCCCCGATGCTCTTCCAGTTCCGCATAATGGTTGCGGTGAACGACCGAGAGGGCGTCCACCCGTCGTTGGATCGAGGAATAGGCCTCGACTGCCTCCGGCTCATGCGCGGAACGGGCATGCAGGCTGATGAGGCTGGCGATGATCTGAAGGTTGTTCTTGACCCGGTGATGGACTTCCCGGGTCAGCTTGCGCTGCGTTTCCAGCCCCTCGGCCATTTCGGCTTCATGGGTGGCGACATCCTCGCTGATCTCCCGGAACGTCTCGCCCAGCGCGACAATCTCCTGCGCGGGCGTGCGGATGCGCCGCATCGGCTCCAGCACTTCGCCGGGGTGATAGGCCGCGACGGTCCGGCGCAGCACCACCAGCGGCCGGATGAGCAGCCGGTTCACCACGAACCAGCCCACGGCAGCCGCCGCGAACCACATCACCAGCGGCAGGAAGAGCGAGAGCATGCGCGCGAGCGTCACCGGCGGATCGCGCAGCGTCATGGAAAGCAGGATGTCAGGCGGATCAAGCCGCGCGGAGAGGCTGGTGCTACGCCCATCGAGATGGTCGAGCGGGCGGGTCACGTCGAGCGTGCGATCGCCCTGGCGCAGGCTCAGCTGGCTGTTCTGCAGCGCCGTGGCGGGATTGGTAATGGCTTCCAGATAGTCGCGCGAATAATAGGCCAGCGCCGCGATCCTGCCATTGCTGCTGCGCGCGCGGCTCAACAGATAGCCGGATTGCGGCAGCAGCTCGATGGTGTGCGGGCCGAAGCGGGTGGCGCGCGTCAGGCCCTGAGGCTCGGGCTGGGGCGATCCGCACAAGCGCCGCCCGCTATCGTCATAAATGTAGAAGCGCCCGCCTTCCCGGTCGTGCGAGGTCAGGAACACGGCCAGGCGGCTGCACATGCCCGCGTCGGCCACGCCGGCGGAAAGGGCGTTGGCGGTCAGCATCAGCGCCGTGCGATCGGAAGCCAGGTCGGCGGTCAGCTTGCGCGCGCTTTGCGTCACCGAGACGCGCAGCAGCGCTTCCTTTTCCAGATCAGCCGTCCGGATCGCCTGCAGCGAGGCGACGAGCGCGATCAAGCCCAGCGGCAGCAGCGCGAGCGTCAGGATCAGGAACATCTTGACCCCGGTGGACTGGACGATGCTGTTCAGGCTGCGCATGAGCAATCGGTTCGCCAGGATGGGGCGGCCACGATCAAAAGATCAGCGATGTCATGCCAGGATCGCGCTTTGCCCCGCGCGTCGCGCAACGCCGCCCACCGAAGCCGGTCGGCGCGCCGTTTTCCCATCGTCGAAAAGCGCTGTTTCAGCCTTCCGCTCCTCGCGCATCGCCCCCCGGTCGAAGCCGGCTTGTCCGTTGCTAGTCCAGCTTGCGAAGAAGGTCGAGCATTTCAGAGGGAATATCCTCATCCACCGCGCGCTGGTAGACCGAGCGCAGGGCGTTGGAGACATGGCCTTCATCCTTGGAGGCAGGAGAACGTCGTTTACGACCGGCGCCGGACTTCACGCCCGGATCCGGGGTGCTGGCGCCGACATCTTTCCTGTCCCCTCCCTTCACATCCCGTTCCGTCGTTGAAGCAACCAAAACATGCCCCTCTGCAAGGATAATGTCACCAGTCAATTTCCTTTGCGGCTTTCCCGCATCAGGTCAATCGATCCCGACGATTGGAAGACCGCATTTCCCCCATTCGTGAAAAAACCGAACGGCTGTGAAACAAATCTTTTGCTCGTTGGTTCCGCACTTCGAAGCATTTTTTGTCGCTCGCATATCGGCGACAAGAAAGGGGCGGGGGCTTGCCACATCGGCATCGGCGATCCATCCTTCCGCTCCGGCGAATGTTTCGAACAATGCGCCCGTCTTGGGCTGGGAGAAGATCTACAGATGTCGCTTGGACAGCAATTGCACCCTCATCTTCCTTTCCTCCGTCGCTACGCCCGCGCGCTCACGGGCAGCCAGGCGCATGGCGACGCCTATGTTCGCGCGACGCTGGAGGCCATCGTGGCCGCGCCCGATGAATTTCCCTCGGACGTCGACCCGCGGCTCGGCCTTTACAAGACCTTCCACGCGATCTGGTCCTCCTCGCATCTGGAGGACGGTCCGGTCCTCACCGGCGCGGATGGGCAGGAAGCGGTCGCCCAGGCACGGCTCGCCCGCCTGACCCCGTTGCCGCGCCAAGCGCTGCTGTTGACCGCGCTCGAAGGTTTCACCGTCGACGATGTCGGCTATCTGATTGGGCTCGATCCCGCCGATGTGGAGGCGCTGGTCGAAGAGGCGCTGAGCGAGATCGAGGCGCAGACCCGCGCCAAGGTTCTGATCATCGAGGATGAGCCAATCATCGCCATGGACATCGAAACGATCGTCCGCGATCTCGGCCATGAAGTGACCGCTATCGCCGTGACGCGCGAAGATGCGGTGCGTGAGGCGATGGCGGAGCGGCCCGGTCTGGTCCTGGCCGACATCCAGCTCGCCGACGACAGCAGCGGCATCGACGCGGTAAAGGACATATTGGCCGAATTTTCGGTGCCGGTGATCTTTATCACCGCCTTCCCCGAACGCCTGCTGACTGGCGAGCGACCCGAGCCGACCTTCCTCATCACCAAGCCGTTCCAGCGCTCGACGGTGAAGGCGGCCATTTCCCAGGCCCTCTTCTTCGACGAGGCCACGGCGCCGGCCTGATCGCCGGCAGGGTCCGCAAAAGACTGAACAATGGGCGGAACCTGCACCATGGACCCGCGTTATTCATGCGTAACGATCGGGAGACAACAGCATGGCGGATGAGGAACAGCATATTGCTACCGAAGACGCCCGCTCTGGATCGACGCCGCACATCGTCCGCTACATCCTCGGCATATCCCTGCCGCTGGTGATCATCGGGATGCTGATCGTGCTGTGGAGCTATTACGGGTAGGCGTTGGTTTGCAGGGGCTATGGGTATAGGATGCGGATGCATATATGGCTTTGACGACTTCGATTCATGCGGCGAGGACGACAGCCAGTGAGAGGGTTGTTCCCATGAACGAAGGGCCTGCCCCGGAAGTGGAGCAGCAGGATGCGCCTCGCGAGTCCCTGTCGGATGCGGATTTCAAGCGTGAACTGGCTGCGGTAATCCCTCATCTGCGCGCGTTCGGCCGATCGCTTTCGGGCAATCGCGACGTGGCCGACGACCTGGTGCAGGAAACCCTGCTGAAGGCGTGGGCGGCGCGCGGACGTTTCCAGGCCGGCACCAACATGCGGGCCTGGACCTTCATCATCCTGCGCAACCATTATTTGTCGCAGATGCGCCGATCGCGGTTCCGGGGTGACTGGGACGATCTGACGGCAGACCGTCTGCTCGCCGCGCCGGCCGGGCAGGACAAGCATGTCGAACTGTCGGACATGCAGCGCGCCCTGCTGCAACTCCCGCAGCCGCAGCGCGAGGCGCTGATCCTCGTCGGCGCCGGCGGCTTCGCCTATGAGGAAGCGGCCGAAATCTGCGGCGTGGCGGTCGGCACGATCAAGAGCCGGGTCGCGCGCGGCCGCGCCGCGCTGGAGCAGATATTGGACAGCGGCGACCTGCCCTCGCGCCGCAGTCAGGAAACGACCGACTCTGCTGTGCTGGATGAGATCATGGACGATGTCGATCGTCTCAGCCGGGGACGCGAAGCCAAGGCCGACTCCGATTCCGACCCGGAATGAGCTATACTGTTTCTGCCGGCTGCCCCTGGCGGGTGCAGTCATCGGAGAAGGAGCATGGTCGAGGATGGAAGACGGGGCGAACCTTTCCCTGAAAGAGAGCCGCCCGACGACATGAACGAGGTGGAGCAATCCAGGGGGACCGGGCTGATATTCGTCCTGGTCGCCTTGGCGCTCATCCTCGCCATCGGCTTTTTCTACATGACGAAGGATCATGAGCCAGAACAGGGCCGGGTCCTGACAGAGGCGACCGAAGCGCCCGACAGCGCGGCGCGGGTGGTGAGCAACGCCGCCCATAATGCGGCGGATCGCTTCGACCGGAACTGACGGCCCGACGGCACCGCAGAGGCCGCCCCATGGCGCATCAGGGGCCTGGCGCTAGGTCACATCTTCAGAAAATCTTTGCGAATTCGGTGCAGGGTGCGCCGGGTGTCGGATTTTCTTACAGCGGTTGTAAGGCGATCCGATGCTGACAGGCCTGTCTCCCGTTGGGGCAGGCGCAGGATTGCGCGCGACGGATGATCAGGCTGTTCAAACATTATGTGCCGCATGCGGTACTGCTGCTGGGGCTGCTTGATCTGGTCCTCCTGCTATGCGCGGCCGAAGCGGGATGGATATTGCGCGCGCGGCAGATCGGCATGGATGTCGACCATATCATGACCCGCATCGCGCCGCTGCTGAGCTTCGCCCTGTCCATCCAGACCGCCATGATAGCCGTCGGCGTCTACGGCACGGAGGCGCTGCAGTCGATCCGCTTTGCCTTCGCGCGCCTGCTGGTCGCGACGTCGCTGGGCGTCATCTTCCTGTCGGTCATGCATTTCGCGCTGCCGGACCTTACATTATGGCGGTCGAACTCGCTCTACGCCATGTGGCTGGCGATCCTGCTGCTGCTGGCGGTGCGCTTGCTGCTGGGATCGATGCTGGGCGGCGAAGCCTTCAAACGGCGCCTCGTCGTGCTGGGCGCGGGTAATCGCGCGAACCGCGTCAAGGAACTGGAGCAGCGCAGGGGCGCCGGTTTCCTCGTGGTCGGCTATATCGCGATGAACGACGGCGCGCAGATCATCCCCGAAGCGATCAACCGCAGCGCCATCTACAATCTCGCCGATTTCGTCGTCCGCCTGGGCGCGAGCGAGGTGGTGCTGGCGTTGGAGGAGCGACGCAACGCGCTACCGCTGTCGGATCTGCTGCGGATCAAGACGACCGGCGTTCATGTGAACGAGATTTCCACCTTCCTGGAGCGTGAGACGGGGCGCGTCGACCTCGACAGCGTCAATCCCAGCTGGCTGATCTTTTCCGACGGCTTTTCCGCCGGTCGACGCATCTCCAGCATCGCCAAGCGGCTTTTCGATATCCTCGCCAGTTCGATCCTCCTGCTGCTGACCGGCCCGGTGATCCTGATCGCCGCTATCCTGGTGAAGCTCGACAGCAAGGGCCCCGCCTTCTACCGGCAGCAGCGCGTGGGCCTTTACGGCGAGGAATTCTGGATCGTGAAACTGCGCACCATGCGGCAGGACGCCGAAACGAGCGGGCAGGCGGTCTGGGCGGAAAAGGACGACCCGCGCATCACGCGCCTGGGCTACTGGCTGCGCAAGCTGCGGATCGATGAACTGCCGCAGACCTGGACGGTATTGAAGGGCGAGATGAGCTTCGTCGGCCCCCGGCCCGAACGCCGGCAGTTCGTCGACGATCTGGAGCAGCATCTGCGCTATTATGCCGAACGGCACATGGTAAAGCCCGGCATCACCGGCTGGGCCCAGATCAACTATCCCTATGGCGCGTCCGTCGAGGACAGCCGCCACAAGCTGGAATACGACCTTTACTATGCCAAGAACTACACGCCCTTCCTGGATCTGTTGATCCTCATCCAGACGCTGCGGGTCATCCTCTGGCCCGAAGGCGCGCGCTGAGGCGGGGCGATGGGGGCGCTGCTGCAATTTGTCGGCGATTGGGGGCATGCGTTGGCCGCCGTGCTGTTCGCGGCGCTCGGCATCTTCGTCCTGCGCCAGCGGGAAAACGACGCGGAAGCGCGCTTGCTGGCGGCGGCGCTGCTGCTGACCTCCTGCTGGTCGCTCTATGTGTCCTTCGGCGGCGTGGCCAAGCCGCTGACCGGCATCGGAGAGAATATCCGGAACGCGGCCTGGCTGTTGTCGCTGTTCGTCATGCTGCGGCGGCAGGCGCAGGTCTCCTCGGGGGCGATGGTGGCGATCGCTGCCGTCTACACCGCCGTCGCCGGCCTCATCGCGCTCCAGACCTTTACCGACCTGATCTGGCGGCAACTGCCCACGACCAGCGACCTGCACCGCACGCTCGTCCATGTGTCGCTGGTGCTGCATATGATGACCGCGATCGGCAGCCTGATGCTCGTCCATCACCTCTATGTCAGCTGGCCTGCGGCGGCGCGGGGGCGCGTCGCCCTGCTGCTGGGGGCGCTGGCGGCGATGTGGACCTATGATTTCAGCCTCTATGTGATCGGCTCCTTCGCCATGGAGCGGGCGAACGAACTTTACGCGTTGCGGGGCGCGCTGATGGCGCTGCTCGCCCCCGTGATCGCGGTGGGCATGCGCCGCGATGCGGCCGGGCAGTTGCAGCTGTCCCGGGCGCTGGCATTACGGTCGCTCTCGCTGATGGCGATCATTCTCTATGTCATTCTGGTGGCGGCGGCGTCGCTGGCGATCGAGCTGATCGCGGGACCGCATGCCCGGCTGATCGAGATTGGCGCCGTCTTCTTCATGGCGGTGAGCGCATTGGTGCTGCTGCCTTCGCCCCAATTGCGGGCCTTGTGGAAGGTGCAGGTCGCCAAGCATTTCTTCCAGCATCGCTATGACTATCGCACCGAATGGATGCGCTTTGGCGACACGATCGGCCGGCCCGGCGACAACGCGCTGCCGCTGGGCCAGCGCGTTGCCAAGGCGGTGGCCGACATCACCGACTCTCCCGCTGCTATTCTGCTGCTGCGCGCGGAGGATGGCGCATTATGGTTCGAAACGCACTGGAACTGGGCCGGCAACCTGCCGGACGGGACAGTCCCCGCGCCGATGGCCGCTTTGATCGAACGGAGCGGGTGGATCATCGACATCGACCGCCCGCCGGTGCGCCCCGATGAAGCCACGACCCTGCCTTGGATGAGCGAGGATCCCAGGGCGTGGGCGCTGGTGCCGCTCATCCATTTCGGTCGCCTGATCGGCGCCATCCTGCTCGCGCGGCCGCCCGTGGACCGCAGGCTTGACTGGGAGGATTTCGACATGCTGCGTGCGGCGGGTCGGCAAGCGGCAAGCTATCTGAGCGAGGCGCAGGGTCAGCAGGCGCTCGACGACGCGCAGCGGTTCGACGAATTCAACCGGCGCTTTGCCTTCATCATCCATGACGTCAAGAATCTGGTCAGCCAGCTGTCGCTCCTTGCGCGCAATGCCGAGCGCCATGCCGACAATCCCGATTTTCGCGCCGACATGGTGCTGACGCTCAAGGAGTCGGTCGGCAAGATGAACGACATGCTCGCCCGCTTGTCCCAGCATAACAAGGGCCGGGCCGAGGAGCCGCGCCCGACCGACTTGCGCGAACTGGCCGAAAAGGTCGCGCGCACCCGGATACGCCAGCATGAGGTGCGCGTCACGGGCGACACGCCTCTCGCGATGGCGGATGCGGCGCGGGTCGAGCAGATCCTGCTCCACCTGCTGCAGAACGCGATCGACGCCAGCGCCGCCGACAGTCCGGTCGAACTTCGCCTGCGGAGCGACGGGACCGGGGCTGCGTTGGAGGTGATCGATCGCGGCAAGGGCATGACGGCCGAATTCATCCGCCGCGACCTGTTCAAGCCCTTCTCGTCCAGCAAGGCGGGAGGTTTCGGCATCGGCGCGTTCGAGGCGCGGACTTTGGCGCAGGGCATGGGCGGACGGATCGAGGTCGACAGCAAGCCGGACGTGGGCAGCCGCTTCACGCTGCACCTGCCGCTCGCGCCCCGGGGAAGGGAAGAAGGAAAGGCTGCCTGATGAGCGACACGCGACCCAAATTGCTGATCGTCGAGGATGATCCGGGCCTGCAGCGTCAGCTGCGTTGGGCCTATGAGGAATATCAGCTTTTCATCGCCGGCGACCGCGAGGAAGCGATCGAGATGTTGCGTGCCGAAGCACCCGACGTGGTGACGCTGGATCTGGGCCTGCCGCCCGATCCGGACGGCACGAGCGAAGGCTTTGCCACGCTGGCCGAGATATTGCGGATCAAGCCCGACACGAAGATCATCGTGGCCTCAGGCCATGGGGCTCGGGAAAGTGCGCTCCATGCCATTTCCGGCGGGGCTTATGATTTCTACCAGAAGCCGGTGGATATCGACGAACTTGGCCTGATCGTCCGCCGCGCCTTCCACGTCCACGCGCTGGAAAAGGAAAATGCGCGGCTCGCCGAGGTCGCGCCGGAAAGCGGACGAGTGCTGGGTCGGCTGATCACGGTCGCTCCCGAGATGATGAAGGTCGCCCGCACCATCGAGCGCGTCGCGCCCGCGCAGGTGTCCGTCCTGCTGCTGGGCGCCAGCGGCACCGGCAAGGAGCTGCTCGCGCAAGGCTTGCATGACGCCAGCCCGCGCAGGGATGGGCCCTTCATCGCCATCAATTGCGCGGCGATCCCGGAGACGCTGCTGGAAGCGGAGCTGTTCGGCCATGAGAAGGGTGCCTTCACCGGCGCGATCAGGACCACGCCCGGCAAGATCGAGATGGCGCAGGGCGGTACCTTGTTCCTGGATGAGGTCGGCGACATCCCACTTGCCCTTCAGGTGAAGCTGCTGCGCTTTCTGCAGGATCGGACGATCGAGCGAGTGGGTGGGCGACAGCCGATCGTGGTGGACACGCGCATCGTGTGCGCGACCCATCAAAATCTCGATGAGATGATCGCCGCCGGCACCTTCCGGGAGGATCTTTACTATCGTCTCGCCGAGATCGTCGTGCGCATCCCCGCGCTCAAGGACCGGCCCGGCGACCCGGCGCTACTGGCCCGGCACTTCCTCAATCGCTTCGCATCCGAAATGAACCCGCAGGTCAAGGGGCTGGCGCCCGATGCCCTGGCGGCGCTCGACGCCTGGGGCTGGCCGGGCAATGTGCGCGAACTGGAAAATCGCATGAAGCGGGCCGTCATCATGGCCGATGGCAAGCATGTCACCGCCGCCGATCTGGACCTGGATGGCGACCGGATGGAAGGCGGCGACGTCGTCAACCTGAAGGCGGCCCGCGAGATGGCGGACCGGCGCGCGATCCGCCGAGCGATCGCGCGGACGGATGGCAATATTTCCGGCGCGGCCAAGATGCTAGGGATCAGCCGACCGACGCTCTATGACCTGATCAAACAATATCAGCTGCAGGCCTGACGGAGCCGCCGACTGTCACGCCTTTTGAAGGTCGAGATCCTCGGCCGAAAAGCCGAGCCGCCGGATCTGCTCCGCGACCGGCGGCCAGACCGTATCCAGGAACCGCCGGCGCTCGGCCTCGCGCAGGCGGCGCGTCGCCCCTTCGGCCACGAACATGCCGACGCCGCGCTTGACGATGACCAGCCCTTCATCCTGGAAATATTGATAGGCCTTGGCGACTGTCAGCGGATTGGCGCCCTGTTGGGCCGCCAGCGCCCGCACCGACGGCAGCAGGTCCCCATCGCCATAGCCGCCATCCAGTATGGAGGCGGCGATGATCTCCCGCAGCCGCAGATATACAGGTCTGGTGTCGTCCGCCATGGTGCATTGGTGCCATAATACAGCCATGCACGTCAAGATTTCGGCGCTTGGGTAGGCCGCCTTCCGTGTAACTATCTGTCCCAGACGGAAACTACATCGTCATAATTGGGCCGCGGCCGTTCTTCCTGCGGCTTGCCCGGCGTGCCGATGAAGATGAAGCCGGCGATCCGTTCCTCACCCTTGGCAAAGGCTGCGCGGACATCCTCATTATAAGCGGGCCATCCCGTCAGCCAGCCGGCGGCAAAGCCCATGGCATGGCTCGCGTGCAGCAGGTTCATGATCGCCGCGCCCGCCGACAGTTCCTGTTCCCAGGCAGGGATCTTGCTGCTCACGGCCGGCGCGGACAAGGCCACCACCAGCACCGGCGCCTGTTGCGCGAACTGATGCATCGCCTCGACTTCCAGCCGGCCAGCCTCAGGCTTTTCGGCGCGATAGGCCGCCTCCAGCAGGTCGGCGAGCGCATCCCGGCGATCCTGCGGCACGATCACGAAGCGCCAGGGCGCGAGCTTGCCATGATCGGGCGTGCGCAGCGCGATCTCCAGCATCTGGCGCAACTGCTCCGCGTCGGGGCCAGGGGCGACCAGGTCGCGCGGCTTGCCCGAGCGGCGCGTGCGCAGGAGCGAAAGGGGGGTGGTGACATCGTTGAACATGGCCGTCCACATGGCGCGGTGCGGCGTCCGACGCAAGGGCGGGGCGGTTCTTTGACAGTCCCACGGCTTCCGCTCTACCGTGCGGCGACCTTGCCCTCCTGTGGCGGGGAAAGCTTCGATCCGACAGGGAATGGGATGGCGCGTTCGACTTCCGCAATCAATCCGCAGGGGCCAAGCTGGCTCGGCCATCCGCGCGGCCTGTTCCTGCTGTTCTTCGTGGAGATGTGGGAACGCTTTTCCTTCTACGGCATGCGCGCGTTGCTCATCTTCTACCTGACGCAGCACTTCCTCTTTTCCGATCGCGACGCGGCGCATGCCTATGGCGCCTATATGTCGCTCATCTACATTTCGCCGTTGATGGGCGGTTATCTGGCCGATCGCTATCTGGGTCAGCGCAAGGCCGTGCTGTTCGGCGGCATCGTCATCGCCATGGGCCACATCATTCTGGGGCTGGGAAGCGATGACAAGGGCGCCATGGGACTGGGCCTTTTCTGGCTGGGCCTTGCCACCGTGATCACCGGGACGGGGTTCCTGAAGGCGAGCGTGTCGGCGCTGGTCGGTCAACTCTACCCCCGCGACGACATGCGGCGCGACCCCGCCTATACGATCTTCTACATGGGCATCAATGTGGGCGCCACCATCGGCCCCATAATCTGCGGCTATCTGGGCCAGAGCAGGGGCTGGCACTGGGGTTTCGGTGCGGCGTCGGTGGGGATGATCGCGGGCGTGATCGGCTTTGCACTGTGCAAGCCGCTGTTGCAGGGCGGCGGCGAACCGCCGGACCCCATCCGGCTTGCCGAGCGGGTGGGCGGCATCATCAGCCGGGAATGGCTTGTCTATGGCTCCAGCCTCCTGTCGATCCTGCTGTGCTGGTTGCTGATCCAGCAGCACCAGGTCGTCGGCTGGATGCTGGCGGCGGCCAGCGCGCTCGTGTTGCTTTACATTCTGTGGGAAGCCTTCCGGATGGAACGGATCGACCGCGACCGCATGCTCGCCGCGCTGTTCCTGCTGATGATCAATCCGCTCTTCTGGGGCCTCTATGAACAGACCGGATCGTCGCTGAGCCTCTTCACCGATCGCTATACCAATCGCGAGATATGGGGCTTCAACGTGCCCGCCTCGATGTTTCAGTCGGTGAACGCGGCCTATATCCTGATCTTCGGTCCGGTGATGGCGGCGCTCTGGATCTGGCTGGCGAAGCGGGGGTGGGAACCCTCCGCGCCGGCCAAGTTCGGCGTGGCGCTCGGGCTGGTGGGCGCGGGTTTTCTGGTGCTGGTGGCCGGCACCGGCGCGTCGGGCACGCTGACGCCGGTGCTGTTCATCTTCCTTCTCTATCTTTGCCACACGCTCGGGGAATTGTGTCTGTCGCCGGTCGGGCTGTCGGCCATGTCGAAACTGGCGCCGGCGCGCATGATCGGGCTGATGATGGGCATCTGGTTCCTGGCCATGGCGCTGGGCGAATATGCGGCCGGGATGATCGCGGCGGCCACCGGCGGCGAAGCGGGCGCTGCCTCCCGTGACGGGGTACTCGCCGTCTACCAGACGATCGGATGGTGGTCGATCGGCGTCGGCCTGGTGGTGATGGCCCTGGCGCCGCTGGTCAAGCGGCTGATGCACCAGCAAAGGGTACCTGACACGGCGGGCGCGCAGGCTGAGCCTGCCTGACGATCAGGAGGTGGCGCCCCACACGTCACTCGCCCGCACGAAGCCCCGCTGTCCTTTCACGTCGAAGCCGCACCAGCCATCGCTGCAGGAGGAAAGGCGGCCGACCACGCCTTTCTGGGCGCGGTAGAGGATACGGGCGTCGCTGTTTGCGGCTTGTCGCATCGGCGCGATCGACGCCGTGACGATGGCGGTCGGCGCGTCACTGAGCAGGCGCACATGCATCCATCCCTGGGCGCCGCTCGAATCCTCGACCTTGCGCCACAGGCCCAGCACCTGCACCACCTTCACCGGCAGGTCGCGGCGCCGATAGACCCAGTTGGACGGGTAATCCAGGCTGGGGCCGACGCGCATGCGCGCTTCGTCCTGGCTGAGCGAGGCCCAATAGGGCACCGGCTTCTGCGCCGCCCATGCGCCGGCTGCGACGCACAGCGCCGCGACCAGGCCCGCGCTCTTCAGATACCCCTTCATGCCCTGACTGTCCCTTCGTCTTCCTTTTCCAACCATAGCCGCTGCGCCCCTTGGCCGACAACAGCCGACTTGCCTGCCGGGCATAAGCGCTTGACCATCGCCGCCACGGGGAATAGCGGCCTTGGCATGGCCAAGAAACCGCGCCCCGCCAAGCCGCGCGTCGTCGTGACGCGTCGCCTGCCCCCCAATGTGGAGGCGCGCATGGCCGAACTGTTCGACGCATCCTTCAACGTGGGCGACGTGCCGATGGACCGCATGGCCCTGACGCGCGCCATGGCGCAATGCGACGTGCTGGTGCCGTCCGTGTCGGACCAGATCGACGCCGCGCTGATCGAGGGTGCGCCCGATCGGCTGCAACTGATCGCCAGCTTCGGCAGCGGGGTCGACCATATCGATCTGGGTGCCGCGCGGCGCAAGGGGATCATCGTCACCAATACGCCCGGCGTGCTGACCGAGGATACGGCCGACATGACCATGGCGCTGGTCCTGTCGGTGCCGCGCCGCCTGGCCGAGGGCGAAAAGCTGGTGCGATCGGGCGCCTGGACCGGCTGGAGCCCGTCGGGCATGCTGGGTCACCGGATCGGCGGCAAGAAGCTGGGCATCATCGGCATGGGCCGCATCGGCCGTGCGGTGGCGAAGCGCGCGGCGGCGTTCGGCCTGTCTATCGCCTATCACAACCGCCATCGGCTGCCCTTCGAAGTGGAGCAGGAATTGGAGGCGGCATGGCATGCGGACCTCGATTCCCTGCTGGCCCAGAGCGACATCGTGTCGATCAACTGCCCGCTCAATGCCGACAGCCGGGGCATGATCGACGCGCGGCGGATCGCGCTGATGCGGCCGGAAGCCTATATCATCAACACCTCGCGGGCAGAGATTACCGACGAGCCGGCGCTGATCGCGGCGCTGGCCGAAGGGCGGATCGCCGGGGCGGGGCTGGACGTCTATACTCACGAACCAGCGATCGATCCCCGACTGCTGGCGCTGTCCAACGTGGTGCTGCTTCCGCATATGGGCTCCGCGACGTTCGAGGGACGCGATGCGACCGGGGCGCGGGTCATCGCCAACATCCGCAGCTGGGCCGATGGCCATAGGCCGCCCAACCAGGTGCTGGAAGGCTGGGTCTGA
>DATEJA010000128.1:0-3104 GCA_035278405.1 Sphingobium sp.
TTCCGCCTCCAGCCGCGCGACCTCGCGTTCGGCGCGCTCCAGCCGGCTGCGCGCGGCGACCAGCGCGGCTTCGGCGACGCGCAGTTCGGCCTGCTCGCCCGCCTGGCGCGCCATCGCCTTGGCAAGGTCCAGTTCGGCATCGCGGGCGGCATCCTCGGCACGGGCGATGCGGCCGGCGAAGTCGGGGCGCATCGCTTCGGTCTCGGCGATCCGCTGCTTGAGCGCCGCCATTTCGTCCGTCAGCCGGGCGATCGCCTCGGCGGCGTCGTTGGCGAGCGTGCCTTCGCGCGCGCGATCCTCGTCGAGCCGGTCGGCCTGCTGGGCAAGGTCATGGAGGCGCCGTACCACGCCATCGCGCTCGGTCCTGAGCGCGGTCAGCCGGTGGCCCGCTTCGTTGGCGGCATCGCGCGCCGCCTGCGCCGCCGCACGCCGGCTCGCCAACGCTTCTACCGCGGCATTGGCGTGGACCGCCGCCGCCGTCTGCGCCTCCTGCGCGGCGATCACGGCGCCTTCGGCCTGTTTCGCTTCGGCCCGCGCCGCCTCCGCGCTCGCCGCTGCCTCGCGCCAGCGGGAAAAGATGACGCGGCCTTCGGCGATCCTGATCTGCTCCGACAGGCGGATATAGCGTTCGGCCGCCTTGGCCTGGCGGCGCAGGCTGCTCGCGCGCGCTTCCATGTCGGACAGGATTTCATCGAGCCGCACGAGATTGGCCTCGGCCGCGCGCAATTTCTGTTCAGCGTCCTTGCGGCGGACGTGAAGGCCGGAAATGCCCGCCGCTTCCTCCAGCATGGCGCGGCGTTCCTGCGGCCGGGCGGCGATGACGGCGGCGATGCGGCCCTGGCTGACCAGCGCGGGGCTGTGCGGGCCGGTGGCGGCGTCGGCGAAGATGAGGGCGACATCCTTCGCCCGCACGTCGCGGCCATTGGCGCGATAGGCGCTGCCCGCGCCGCGCTCGATGCGGCGGGTGACTTCCAGCTCGCCGTCGCTGCCGACCTCCACCGCGTTGAACAGCTCGCCCTGTTCCTGGATGGTCAGCAGCGACACTTCGGCAAAGTCGCGCTGCGGCCGGCTGGCGGTGCCGGCGAAGATCACATCCTCCATGCCGCCGCCGCGCATCGACTTGGCGCTGGATTCGCCCATGACCCAGCGGATCGCTTCCAGAAGGTTCGACTTGCCGCAGCCATTGGGCCCGACAATGCCGGTGAGGCCGGGTTCGATGCGCAGCTCGGTCGGATCGACGAAGCTCTTGAAGCCGGAAAGCTTGAGCCGCTTTATCTGCATGCGGCGCACCCGTGGCGGCGCAGCGCCGCCCGGCCCTCATCCAAACAAATCAGCCCCCCTCGCCCCAATCAAATGCCTCCCGATCAGAGTCCCGCTTGCTTGAGCTTCGGCTGCAAGGTCGCCCAATTGGCCGTGTTTTCCACCACCACGCCGTTCAGGATGAAGGTCGGCGTGCCTTCGATCTTATACTGCTGGCTGGCGGCCTCGACGCCCTTGGCCAGCTTTTCGGCGGCGGCGGTGTCGGCGAGGCACTGTTTCGCCTTGTCCTCGGCAATGCCGCGCTGCTTGGCGAAGTCGACGAGGCCGACGGCCTGCGCCAGATTGCCGAAGCGCTGGGCCGGCGGCGCGCTCATCAACTGCTGATATTTGGCGTCGCCCAGGCTCTGCGCCTTTTCGAACATGGAATTCTGGTTGGTGAAGAATTGTTCGGACAGCGGATAGAAGACATCCTTGCCGCCGCAACGCGCGAGCAAGGCGGTCGCGATGTCGATCGGGTCACGCACATAGTTGCGCAGCTCATAGCTCATCTTGCCGGTGTCGACGATCTTGCGCAGGCCTTCCGACGCCTCGGCGGAAAAGTCACGGCAATGGCTGCAGGTGTAGGATCCATATTCGACCAGCTTCACCTTCGCCTGGGGATTGCCCATGACGAACTGGCCCTCGGGCGTCTGGGTGAAGGTGGTCGACCAGGCGGTGCCGGCCGGCGCCGCGACGGCGGCGACAGGCTCGGCTGCGGTGGGGCTGGCCTCGTCCTTCTTGCCGCAGGCGGCGAGCGTCAGGGACAGGGCGATGAGGGCGAGACCGGAAAGGGCTTTCACGTGGCGTAGGCTCCGATTGTCGAGCGTTGTTATCAGCGATCTAGTTCAGTGCGCGGCGGCGGGCAATGCATCGCGCAAGCTGTCCCAGCTCGCGCCGGCGACGAGCGCGCCGTTGACGGTGAAGCCGGGCGTGCCGGAAATCTTCACCTTGTTCCACGCCTCGTCGGTCATTGCCAATATCTGCTTCATCGCGGCCGGGTTGGCGATGCAGGCGTCGAGCTGGGCGGGGGTGAAGCCGCGCTTGGCCATCAGCGTGTAGAGGCCGGTGTTGCGCCCGATGTCGCGCAGCGCGGCGACTTGGTCCGACGGCTTGGCCGCGCCCCGGTCATAGGGCTGCAGCTGGTCCATCCACATGTCCTGGTTGGCGAACAGCGCCTCATGATTGCCGAAGAAGCGCTTCGGCCCGCCGCAGCGCGCCAGCAGCGCGGCGGTCAGGTCATATTTGTCGCGCACGGCGTTGCGCACCTCGACGCTTACCTTGCCACCCTTCACATAATCGGCCTTGAGCGGCGCGCTCGCCTCACCGACGAAATGGGCGCAATGGCTGCAGGTGTAGCTCACATATTCGACCAGCTTGGTCGGCGCGGCTGGATTGCCCATGACATGGCCGCCGATCGGCGTCAGCGCGACGCGGGCCGTCCAGTTGGCAGGGGGCGCGGCGAGGAGGCCGGTGGGGATGGCGAGCAGGGCAAGGATGAGCAGGCGAAGTTTCGTCATGCGATGGTCCAGTGAAGCGCCGCCCCTGTGCGGCTGTTGAATAATCCTTGTCGGCCACGGAGGTGGGACGTGCCGCGCCTT
Source organism: Sphingobium sp. (assembly GCA_035278405.1). Lineage (GTDB taxonomy): Bacteria > Pseudomonadota > Alphaproteobacteria > Sphingomonadales > Sphingomonadaceae > Sphingobium. The sequence goes on from DATEJA010000128.1 coordinate 2,898, forward strand.
CAGCCGATCTTGGGCAACCCGCTGGAATTGGCAAGCCCCTGCGCCAGCGATTCGAGCACCGCGCGGAGTTCCGGGTCGCCGATGTCCCGCAGCGAATCGCCGAGGTCCTGCGGGACCGGCCGCAGGTTGCGCGGCGGCGGGCGCCGTTCGGGTTCGCTCGCGCTCACCATGCCCTGCTTCATCGCCACCTTGGCGACAGCGGCATAG
>DATEJA010000129.1:0-3950 GCA_035278405.1 Sphingobium sp.
CCAGCCCGGCTGGAAGGGGAAGCAGGGTGGTCTGAGCATGAAGCTCGACTCCGATTTCGGCTGGGCCAGGTTCGTGAGCATCACCGCCTGGCGCAAGATGCGCAACGAGTTCCATGTCGATTATGACGGCACGCCCATCCCGTTCGCGCCTCTTTTGCTCATATCGAGAGATGAGGCTGAAAGCCAGGAATTCCAGCTTCTCTCGCCGGATGATTCAGAGCTGAAGTGGGTGATCGGCACCTTTCTATACAATGAACGTGGTGCAACCGATCCATTTCGCTTTGGTGGCGTGTTGGGCCAAATCATCTCGGGCGGTTTTGGCGGTCCCGCGGTGCCGATAAGCATTGTCGATTTCAACAAGACCCGTTCCTATGCCCTATATGGCGAGGCTACGGCAAAATTGGCCTCGGATACGCGGCTGACCTTGGGGTTGCGCTACACGATCGACCAGAAGAAAATAAGAGGCCAGTCGCTGTTCGACACGACCCCCGCGCAGACCCCCGCCCCGGGCACGCAGGGGAACCAGACCAAGAATTACTACCGGCCGACCTGGAACATAGCTCTCGATCACAACTTCTCGCCGGATTTCCTCGCCTATGCCTCCTATCGCCGTGGTTTTCACTCAGGGACGTTCAACAACAACAATTTCGGCTTCTCACCCGCGGCTAATCCAGCACTTAATCCCGAAATAATCGACGCCTTCGAGGCTGGTTTCAAATCCGAATGGCTGGACAGGAAGCTGCGGATTAACGCGTCTGCTTTTTATTACAATTTCAATGACTTACAACTTCAACTCTACAAAGGTGGTGCCGTCGTAACCGATAACGCGGCCAAAGCCGATATCAAGGGCGTGGACGTCGATATTACGGCGCGACCCATCCGCGAACTCACGCTATCGGCGGGTTTTGAATATCTGGATGCAAAGTATAAAGACTATCCCAGCGCTACCATCTATTCCCTCGCTCCGAACGGAGCCCTGGTGCAGACGGAAGGTTCCGCGTCGGGACGTCGATTGACGAAGGCGCCGAAGATTTCGTACAATATCGTGGCAAATCACGAACTGTCGACCGGGATTGGAACCTTCAATACGAATGTGGCGCTATTCTATAATAGCGGCGCCTACCAGGATCCCGGAAATTTCTACAAAGAGCCGAGCTATTACGTACTCAATCTGTCGGAGAAATGGACCGCACCCGGGGAGAATGTCGATATTACGGTATGGGCCAAGAATTTGACGAACACCCTGTACAATTATGACGTGGTCCTCGTTGAAGGGGTTGGCCCGGTTGGAAACGCGGCGGCACCGCGTACATATGGTGCGACCCTGGGTTTCCACTTTTAAATTCGTGTGATGATGGCGGGCTCCTTGGCTGGTGCCGGGAGTCTGCCCGCGTCCCGCCCCACATGGGAATCACGGTTGGCGCAACGCTGCGACAATGATAGTGGGACGCATGTCTATCCAGCAATCCAACATCCTGAACATGGACGGCGGCGATCCGGCGATGAGCCCGACGGGCCCGACCCTGGCGAGCTCGGTAGCCGGACGCCTGCGCACCGCGATCATCGCGGGGGACATGGCGCCGGGCAGCAAGGTCAACATCGATCGCGTACGCGACCAGCTGGGCGTCAGCCTGAGCCCGCTGCGCGAGGCTCTTTCGCGCCTTTTCTCCGAGGGTTTCCTGACTTTTCAGGACAAAAGGGGATATCGAGTCGCGCCAGTTTCGGCGCGAGACCTGCGCCAGATCATCCAGCTTCGCATCAATCTGGAAACCCTGGCGCTTCGCGAGGCGATAGAACTGGGTGATCATCGATGGGAAGAAGCGGTCGTGCAGCGGCTCGCGGAACTGCGCGCCATCCATTGTGACCCGGAAGACCCGCACTCGGTCGAGATGTGGGAACTGGCGCACCGCAATGTTCACGTCGTGCTGCTGTCGGCGTGCGAAATGCCCTTGCTGCTTCAATTCGTTCAGACTTTGCATGACCTGTATGACAGGTACAGGCGCATATTCCTGGCGGCTCCGCATGATCCGCGCGATCCGATGGCCGAACATGTGGAAGTGGCCACGGCGGCAATCGAGCGCCGTAAAAGCGACGCGATCACGCTGCTCAAGCGGCATATCGAGAGAACCGGCACGGAGACGCTCAAAGCGTTGCCAAAGTCCTGAGTCCGGGAACGGAGGGGCGCGCTTCCCCTCGCTCGGGTTCTTGACATCGCACCCCCGTTCAAGCAAGAAGATAATCGATTATATCACAGGCCCGCCGCATCGAAAATTCGAAGCGCAAGGGCAATCCCGGGAGAGATTTCGATGCGGTCAGCGAATGGCGAGCTGATGTCTTGGTTTTGCCTTGACCGGGAGCGGCGTACCCTCGCCGGAATGGCAGCTTGAAGGCGGCATCAACGCTGGATTACCGCGAACTGGCGCGTCGGCGCCTGCCGCGATTTCTGTTCGATTATATCGAGGGCGGCTCCTATGCCGAGGTGACGCTGCGGCGAAATCTGCACGATCTGGAGCAGGTCACGCTCCGTCAAAGGGTGCTGAGGGACGTCTCCAACGTCGAGACCGCTACCGAATTGTTTGGCCAGAAGCTCACCATGCCGGTCGCGTTGGGACCGGTGGGCTTTGCCGGCATGTGCGCGCGCCGCGGCGAAGTCCAGGCCGCCCGCGCGGCCGAGGTGGCGGGCATACCCTTTTGCCTGTCGGCCATGGCGGTCTGTTCGTTGGACGAGGTGGCGGCGGGGACGACGCGGCCCATCTGGCTTCAACTCTACATGATCCGCGACCGGGCGGTGTTGCGCGACCTGATGGCCAGGGCGCGCGAGCTGGGCTGCTCCGCGCTCGTATTCACCGTGGATGCGCCGGTGGGCGCTGTGCGCTACCGCGACATGCGGGCCGGCTTGATCGGCTCGGCCGGCCTGCGACCGGCGGCCGGCCGCCTCTGGCAGGCGGTGCAGCGTCCGGCCTGGGCCTGGGATGTCGGCGCTCGGGGGCGGCCGCACGGCCTGGGCAACATCACGCCGGTTCTGAATGGGAAGGCCAGGCTCGACGACTTCTTTGCCTGGATCGGTGCGAATCTCGAACCGGGCATTTCGTGGAGGGATCTCGATATCATTCGCAGCGAGTGGAAAGGTCCGCTGATCATCAAGGGCGTGCTGGATGTCGAGGATGCGCGCGAAGTGGTGAAGTTGGGTGCCGACGGCCTCGTCGTTTCCAATCATGGCGGCCGTCAGCTCGACGGCACTCCATCGACCACCGAAATCCTGCCGCGAATTGCCGACGCCGTGGGAGAGGACCTGACCTTGCTCGTCGACGGCGGTGTCCGGTCGGGTCTCGACGTGGTGCGGATGCTGGCGCTGGGAGCGAAGGGTGTCCTGCTCGGCCGGGCCTGGGCCTATGCCCTCGCGGCGGCCGGGGAGGGAGGCGTGGCGCATCTGCTCAAGTTGATGGAAGCCGAAATGCGTGTCGCCATGGCACTCGCCGGCGTGAACCGCGTCGCCGGGATCGATCGCCAGGCTTTGGCGATCCGGCAGGGCGGTTTCCCATGGCAGGATTTTCTTGGAGGAGGTGGGCTATGAGTCTTTCAGCTATGGGCAAGAGGATCGGCCGCCGCGTCGCGGTTGTCACGATGGGGATAGGAGCGGCGGCACTACTGGCCGTGCCCGCAGCGGCAGGCGGGCGGACGTCGCCTCTCGCCGCCACGGAAAAAGCCAATATCCGAACGATCGATTCCTTCATTGGCGCATGGAATGCGAAGGATGGCGCGAAGGTGATGTCGTTCTTCGCGGACGATGCAAGGTTCGCCGTCGGCGACATCGGCAAGACGCCTCCCTATCAGAAGCCGGACTTCGCGGGTCTGATCCAGGGAGCCTCGAGCATAAGGATGACGATTACGCCGGGAACGACCTGGGCACGCGGCCCGGTGGTGACGCACGAACGGGTGGACGAAATCAT
>DATEJA010000130.1:0-4713 GCA_035278405.1 Sphingobium sp.
AGGCATGGAGGGCGAAGTTCTTCGTCTTCCTCACCAACCGCAGCGTCCCGGCAACCAACAACATATCCGAGCGTGAAATCCGTTCCTCCGTCGTGTTCCGCAAGGTCACCAACGGCTTCCGATCAGACTGGGGCGCTCAGATCCATGCCGGATATCGATCCATCACCGGCACCGCTCGCCTCAACGGGAAATCAGCACTCGCTGCAATCCGCGAGCTCGTCGACGGAACATTCGCCGTCGCCTGATCAGCTCTCCACCGGCCAACCCGGTGAGCAATTACGCAGCCGGGACAGCGCGGAGGCAAGGCATAATCGACCAGCGGGCGTAGCGCGCCCTTGAGAAGCGGATGCAGCGGCATGATCTCCCTTGTTCCCGCTCCGCCCGCGATGCACAAGGCCCGCCATGACCCAGCCCGACATTTTTGACCGAGCGCGACGCGCCCAGCGGCGTGACCGGATGGCCGCCCGGTTCGCCGATCACGACTTTCTCTATCGCGTGATGCTGGACGAGTTGCTGGATCGGCTGACTGACGTGCAGCGGGACCTCCCCGAAGTGCTGCTCATCGGCTGCCCCGACGATAGCGCCCGCAGCGCGCTGGAAGCGATAGGCAAGCGCGTGGTCTTCGCGGACCCCGGCTTCGTCGCGGCGCGGGCGCAAGGCGGGGTGCAGGTGGACGAGGACGCCCTGCCCTTCGCCGACGACAGTTTCGACCTGATCATCGCCTGCGGTACGCTCGACAGCGTCAACGACCTGCCGGGGGCACTGATCCTGATGCGGCGCATATTGCGTCCCGATGGGCTGATGCTTGCCGCCTTCACCGGCGCCGGCACCCTGCCCCGACTGCGCGCCGCGCTGATGGCAGGCGAAGGCGATCGCCCCGGCCAGCATATCCACCCTCAAATCGACGTGAGATCAGCCGGCGATCTGCTGAGCCGCGCTGGCTTCGCCATGCCGGTCGCGGACAGCGAGACGCTGACAGTGCGCTATGGCGACATGCTGCGGCTGATGCAGGACCTGCGCGGCATGGGGGCGGGCAATGTGCTGACCTCCCAACCGCCGGCGCTGCGGCGAGAGGCACTGGTGGGAGCCGCCCAGCATTTCGCCGCCGCCGCCGATCCGGATGGACGCACGGCGGAGCAGATGGCGATCCTCTATTTGAGCGGATGGAAACCCGACTCCAGCCAGGCCGAGCCCGCGCGACGCGGCAGCGCGACGGTGTCGCTCGCCGATGCGCTCAAGCGCAAGCAGTAGGCCGGCTTCAGGACACGTGGGTCCAGCGTTCCAGCGTCACCCAACCTTCAACATAATTGGCATAATAGAGGCCGAACAGCACGGCCGACAGGATGGTGGCGCGGATCGCCACCACGCCCGGCCGGAAATTGGTGGGCGCGCTATCGGCCTGCCCCCGCAGCATCTCTTCCCCGGTCTCGTCAGGGGTGCGGATGCCGAAGGGCAGCACGATGAAGGCGCTGATCACCCAGAACAGCACATAGATGGCGAAGATCGCATACCAGTTCATGGCTGGCAGCTTTAGGCGCGAACCAGCAGGACGTCCACCACCGGCTTCTTGCCGGTCCAGCGGGTCGCGGTGCGCCGCACCGCCAGCCTGACCCGCTCGCGCAGCGCCTCTTCCTCCAGCGATCCCTTGGCCACCGCCTCAGCCGCTTCGTCGGCGGCTTCGGCCAGGAAAGCGGCCTTGTCCTCTTCCACCGGCACGCCCTGCGTCCGCAGCGCGGGCTCACCGATCAGCTTGCCCTTGCGGTCCAGCGCCACCGCGACACTGATCTGGCCGTGCAGCGCGACCTTGCGCCGCTCGTTCATAGTCGAGCCGTCGGCGGGCAGGATCACGTCGCCGTCCAGCACCAGCCGGCCAGTCCCTTCATGGCCGATGATTTCCGGACCATCGGGCGCCAATCGCAGCAGATCGCCATTCGACTGCACCACCGCACGCGGAATCCCGCTGGCCAGCCCCAGACGCGCTTGCTCGGCCATGTGCCGCCGCTCGCCATGGACAGGCAGCAGGATCTGCGGCCGCACCCAGCGATACATGGCCTCCAGCTCGGGACGGCCGGGATGGCCGGACACATGTACCTCCGCCTGGCGGTCCGTCACCATCAATATGCCCTTGGTCGCCAGCGCATTTTGTATGCGGCCGATGGCGATCTCGTTGCCCGGGATCTGCTTGGACGAGAAAACGACGGTATCGCCGGCACTCAGTTTGATCGGGTGGCTGTCGAACGCGATGCGGGACAGCGCCGCGCGCGATTCCCCTTGGCCGCCAGTGGCGATGATCATCACCTCATTGTGCGGCAGCGCCATGACGTCGTCCCAGTCGACGGTGGGCGGGAAATCCTGAAGATAGCCCGCCGTCCGTGCCGTCGCGATGATCCGGTCGAGCGACCGCCCCGCCACGCAGAGCCGCCGGCCGGTGGCGGTCGCGACCTCGCCCAGCGTCTGCAAGCGTGCCGCGTTGGAGGCGAAGGTGGTCACCAGCACCCTGCCCTTGGCGCCGGCGATCGTCGCCATCAGCCCTTCGCGGACATCGGCTTCGGAGCCGCTCGCCTCGGGATTGAAGACATTGGTGCTGTCGCACACCAGCGCCAGCACGCCCTCGTCACCGATCGCGGTCAGTTCCTCGGGTGTGGACGGCTGGCCCAGCAACGGCTTCTCGTCGAGCTTCCAGTCGCCGGTATGAAAGATGCGACCGAACGGCGTGTCGATCAGTACCGCATTGCCTTCGGGAATCGAATGGGCGAGCGGCACATAGCGGAAGCCGAAGGGGCCGAGCGCGAAGCTGCCCTCATTGTCGATGACGTTGAGTTCGACTTCCTCGGTCAGGCCTTCTTCTTCCAGCTTCAGCCGAATGAGACCGGCGGTGAAGGGCGTCGCATAGAGCGGCACGCCGAGGTCCGCCGCCAGATAGGGGATCGCCCCGATATGATCCTCATGCCCATGGGTCAGCACGATGCCGAGCAGGTCCTCGCGCCGCTCCTCGATAAAGGCGAGGTCCGGCAACACCAGTTCGACGCCCGGATAGGCGGGATCGGCAAAGGTCAGGCCGAGATCGACCATCACCCATTTGCCCTGACATCCGTAGAGATTGACGTTCATGCCGATCTCTCCCGACCCGCCGAGGGCCAGGAAGATCAACTCATTTCCAGGTTTCATCAGTCTTTCAAACTCCGCTCGTGCAACAGCGCCAACCCCAAAATGGTGAGGTCGGGTGCGATCGCATCGAAAATATCGCTGTTCTCGTCGAACAGGACGGCCAGGCCGCCCGTCGAAATTACCTTGGCGGGCCGGCCGATCTCCGCCCGCATCCGCGCAACCAGACCTTCCATCATCGCCACATAGCCCCAGAAGACGCCAATCAGCATCTGCGTCTCCGTGGTCCGACCGATAACCGAACGGTTCTCCGGCGGGGAAATGGCGATGCGGGGCAGCTTCGCGGCTGCCGCCACCAGCGCATCGAGCGACAGGTTGATGCCCGGCGCGATAATGCCGCCCTTGTAGGTGCCGTGATAGTCGACGACATCAAAGGTAGTGGCCGTCCCGAAATCGATAACGATCAGGTCGCCTTCATACAGATGGTGCGCCGCGATCGCGTTGACAACCCGATCCGCTCCGACCGACCCTGGCTCGGCCACGTCCAGTTCGATGCCCCAATCCACCGGCGCTTGCCCGGCGACCAGCGCGGTCACCTTGAAATATTTTTCCGCCAGGACCTGCAGATTGTGGAGCGCGCGCGGCACCACCGTCGCGATGATGACGGCGTCGATGTCGCCGATCGCATAGCCCTCCAGCATCAGCAGTTGGTTCAGCCACACCGCATATTCATCGGCCGTCCGGCGGGGATCGGTCGCGATCCGCCAGCGCGTGCGGATCTCCCGCCCGTCCAGCAGCGCGAAAACCACATTGGTATTGCCCGCGTCGATCGCGAGAAGCATGGCCGGTCCCCCGGATGTCAGATGAGAAGGATGTCGCCGGCATGAATGGCACGGGTCTCGCCATTCGCCAAGCGCAGGATCAGCATGCCCTGCCGGTCGAGCGCAACGAAACTGCCCTCCACCACCTCGCCGTCCGGCTGAACAACGCGCATCGGCGTGCCGGCGGGATGGGCGTTGAGCTGCCAATGAGCGCGGACCGGCTCCAGCCCTTGGGCGCGCCAGATGCCCAGCCAATGCGCGAACAACTCCGCCAGCCTCTGCAGCAGGGCGCCCGCCTCGGCGTCGGCCGCGCCTTGCCCGGCGAGGCTCGTCACCGGCCGATCAAGCCCGGTCGGATGTCCTGTGACATTGATGCCGATTCCCACGACGATCGCATCGCCCGACCGTTCGAGCAGGATGCCTGCAATCTTGGCGCCGTCGACCAGTACGTCATTGGGCCATTTGATCCGCGCCTGCCCCGCGCAGAGCGGCGCCACGAGCGCGTGCACGGCATTGGCCGCAACCAGCGCGAGCGTGTGGGGCAGAGGATCACCCGCGCGCAGGCGGACGAGCGTTGAACAATAGAGATTGCCGTCAGGGCTCTCCCAGGAGCGCCCCATCCGGCCCCTGCCGCCGCTCTGGCGTCCGGCGCGCAGCCAACTGCCTTCAGCCAGGCCCTGCCCCGCTAACGCCAGCATATCGGCGTTGGTGGAGCCAGTCTCCTCGACGAACCGGATGTCGGTCAGAACAACGACGCCGCAGCCGCCGCGCTCGCCTTGTCGAGCAC
>DATEJA010000131.1:0-4828 GCA_035278405.1 Sphingobium sp.
TTTGCGGCAGATGACGCTAAAGCGCGGCGATGATCAAACCTGCACCCAAAGAATGGATTCTCGGCATTTCGCCCTATGTGCCGGGCAAGGCGGCGGCGGATGACGGGCGGCCGCTGATCAAGCTGTCGGCGAACGAAAATCCGCTCGGCACCGGCGAGGCCGCGCGTGCGGCGCTGGTGGCGGCGACGGCGGACCTTGCCACCTATCCCGATCCGGGCGCGGCCAGGCTGCGCGAGGCGATCGCGGCGGCGCATGGGCTGGATCCGGCACGGGTGATCTATGGCACCGGGTCGGACGAACTGCTGCATATCGCGGCCAGCGGCTATGCCGGGCCGGGGGACGAGGTGCTGTATGTGAAATATGGTTTTTCGGTCTACGACATCGCCGCGCGCCGGGTGGGCGCGACGCCGGTGATCGCGCCGGACAAGGATTATGCGACCGATGTCGACGCGCTGCTCGCCTGCGTGACGGACAGGACCAAGGTCGTCTTTCTGGCAAACCCCAACAACCCCACCGGCACCATGACGCCGCGCGAGGAGATCGCCCGGCTGCATGCGGCGCTGCGCCCGGATATGCTGTTCGTGCTGGACCAGGCCTATGCCGAATATCTGGACGCGGACGAGGATGATGCGGGCCTCGAACTGGCGAAGTCGGCGGCCAATGTCTTGGTGACGCGCACCTTTTCCAAAATCTACGGCCTTGCCGCCGAGCGGATCGGCTGGGGCTATGCCAGTGCCGAGGTCATCGACGTGCTGCACCGCATCCGCGCCCCGTTCAACGTGACGACGGCGGGCCAGGCGGCGGCGATCGCGGCGGTCAGGGACCATGGCTGGGTCGAGGCGAGCCGGGCGCATAACCGGAAATGGCGCGAATGGCTGGCGGGCGAAGTCGCTTCCCTGTCCAACCATGGCCTGCGCGCGGTGCCGAGCAAGGCGAATTTCATCCTGATCCTGTTCGAGGGCGCGCTGACCGCCGAGGCGGCGATGAAGGGCTTGTGGGACGAAGGCTTCGCCACCCGCTGGTTGCCGGGGCAGGGCCTGCCCAACGGCCTGCGCATCACGATCGGCACCGAGGAACAGGTGCGCGCCGTCGCGGCGAAGCTGCGCGCGATGGCGGAGGCGGCCTGAGCCATGCTGCCTTTTGCCCGCGTCACCATCATCGGCCTTGGCCTGATCGGCTCCTCACTGGCGCGGGCGATCCGCGAGTATATGCCGACGGTGCGGGTCACCGGCCATGACGCCGACCCGCGCGTGCGCGAGATCGCGCGCGCCATCGACCTGTGCGACGATGTGACCGACACGGCGGGCGCCAGCGTGACGGACGCGGACCTGGTGGTCCTGTGCGTGCCCGTCCGCGCGATGGGCGCGGCGGCGGCGGAGATTGCCGACGAACTGCCGGCCGAGGCGATCGTCAGCGATGTGGGGTCCTGCAAGGCGGATGTGCTGGCGCAGCTCAACGCCGCGCTGCCGGGCCGCACGATCATCCCGGCGCATCCGGTCGCGGGGACCGAGAATAGCGGGCCCGAGGCCGGCTTCGCCTCGCTGTTCCGCGGCCGCTGGTGCATCGTGACGCCGCCCGCCGACGCCGATCCGGTGGCGGTGGAGCGCGTCGTCGAACTGTGGCATCGCGTCGGGGCGGAGGTCGAGACGATGGACCCGCAGCATCACGACCTGGTGCTGGCGGTGACCAGCCACCTGCCCCACCTCATCGCCTATACCATCGTCGGCACGGCGAGCGACCTGGAGGATGTGACCCAGTCGGAGGTCATCAAATATTCCGCCGGCGGCTTCCGCGACTTCACCCGCATCGCCGCGTCCGACCCGACCATGTGGCGCGACGTGTTCCTGGCGAACAAGGATGCGGTGCTGGAGATGCTGCAGCGCTTTTCGGAGGACCTGTCGGCGTTGCAGCGGGCGATCCGCTGGAATGACGGCGACGCGCTGTTCAACCTGTTCACCCGGACGCGGGCGATCCGGCGGTCGATCATCGAACAGGGTCAGGATGATCCCAAGCCCGATTTCGGGCGGTCGCATTAGCGGCGGTTGCACAAGTTCCTGTTCCCTGGCGAAGGCCGGGGCGCAGTTGAGGGGGCGGAGCTGGACCCCGGCCTTCGCCGGGGAACGGATGGATTGTCCTTCAGTTGTCAGGCCGAACTTGGATCAGCGCGGCAGAAGCAGGTGAATCCGCGCGCATTTCGCCGTCGGCACCGGCGGAGCTTTGAGGCACCATGGATCCTGAAACAAGTTCAGGATGACGGTGTCGTGGCTTGGGGAACGCCTTCGTTCAAAGCATTGATCGCCGCATGGACCCGCGCTTCGGCGTCGCGGCGGTCGAGGCCGGGGGGGACGATGGCCCCCACCTTGTAGGTGATGACGCCGGGGTGCTTGCGGAAGCCGCCGCGCGGCGCGACGCGGCCGCTGTCGACAGCGATCGGCACCACCGGCAGGCCGAGCATCGCATAGAGGCCGGCAAAGCCGGCGCGTAGCGGCGGCGCTTCGCCATGGGGGACGCGCGTGCCTTCGGGGAATAGGCAGAGCGGGCGGCCTTGCGCGATGGTGGCGCGGGCGGCAGCGAGCAGCGCGCGCATCGCGCTGGCCCCGGCGCTGCGTTCGACCGGGATCAGGCCGTAGCGGCGGGCGATGGTGCCCCAGAGCGGAATGTCGAGCAGTTCGCGCTTGGCAACGATCGCCGGCCGGTCGAACAGGCATAGCAGGTCGATCGTTTCGAACATCGATTCATGCTTCAATATGTAGAGATAGCGGCCCTGGGGCAATTCGCCGTCGATCCGCACCCGCTGCCCCAGCAGGACGCGGGCGCAGAGGCGATGGAAGCGGCCCCAGGCCGTCGCGACGCTGGCAACCGCGCCGGGATGGACCCAGGCGACCAGCATCGCCGCCAGCACCATGGGCACCGAGCCGCCGTAGAAGAGCAGCATATAGGCCAGCGAACGCAGGGTCGTGATCATGGAAAGGCTGTCAGATCCCGATCAGCGCCGAGGCCCGGCGCAGCAGATATTTATTATATTCGCGCAGCAGCATGGCGAGGCTGGGCCGGCTGGGAACCGCGTCGTAGACGATGGTCGGGCGGCCGGGCAAGGCCTGGCGCAGTTCCAGCCCCGCCCGGCGCATGTGCCAGTCGGTGGTGATGAGCCGCACGCTGGTGAAATGGCGCCGTTCCAGCCAGCGCGCGGTTTCGATGGCGTTGGACCGGGTATCGATGGCTTCGCGGCCGAGCGTGATGCAGCAGGCGAAGAGCCGTTCCGGCGCATGATATTGCGCGGCGAGTTCGGCGGGGCGGACCGATCGGTCGACGCCGGAGATCAGCATGCGCTTCGCCGCGCCTTCCTGCAGCAGGGTCAGGCCCCGATCGATCCGGCCCGCCCCGCCGGTCAGCACGACGATAGCGTCGGTCGGGCGGCCATCCTGCGGCTGCGGCAGGAAGATGGCGAACCAGGCGAAGCCCAGCATCCAGGCCAGCAGGGTGACGGCGGCGAGGCGGACGATCATAGGAGGCGCCCCAGCGAGCGCAGCACGGTCCAGCGCGCGGCGAGCGTGGCCAGCAGCACGCCGGCGACGGGCAGCGTGGCCAGGATGATCCAGCTGGTCCAGGGCAGTCGGATCGCCGCGAGCAGGTCCGATCCGGTGGCGGCAAGGCGCGTTCCGAGCAGGATGATGACCAGCAGCGCAAAGGCGAAGCCGAGCGCGCCGCCGAACAGCGCGTCAAGGCCGATGCGGCGCTGGAACAGCCGGGCGATCTGCACGTCGGTCGCGCCCATCAGGTGCAACACGTCGATGGTGCCGCGATGGCTGTCATGCGCGGCGCGGGCGGCCAGCACGACGATGGCGGCGGTGGCCAGCCCCATCAGCAGGACGATGCCGGCCGCGAGGCCCCCGAGCGCGGCGAGCAGGGCGCCGAGCGGCTGGAGAAAGGCGGCATGGGGTTCGAGCCGGATGCGGGGCGAGAGGGCGGCAAGCTGGCCGCGCAGCCGCGCGATCCGCGCGTCGGCGGCGCCCGGCGCCAGGTCGACATCGATGAGCGCGGGGATGGGCAGGTCGCCGCTCGCCGCATCCTCGCCCAGCCAGGGGCGGATCTGGTCGGCCAGGGTCGCGGGATCGACCGGATGGATGGCGCGCACGTCGGGCGAGGCGCGCAGCAGGCGGGCGGCGCGGCCGCTCAGCGCCTCGCGCAGATCGGCATTGGCCTCGACAATCTGGACGGTGGCGCGGCCGGCAAGGTCGGCGCCGACCGCCCGCACCGCCGCGCCCAGGCCCAGGCCAGCGGCGGCCGAGAGCACGGTCAGGAACATCATGATCGCGATCACCCAGGGCATCGGCCCCGCGACACGCCCTTCCGGCAGCAGCCGGTGGCGCGCGGCGGCGGCGGCGCGGCGGTCGGCCCGGCTCATGACGCGGCGAGCCCCTGGGGGCGGGGCGGATAGCGCAGCGATCCGGTCGGATCGGACAACCGCCCCTTGTCCAGCCGCATCATCTGCGCCCCGTCCACCTGGCCGATCAGCGGCAGGTCGTGGGTCGCGACCACGATCGTCGTGCCCAATTTGTTGAGCGCATCGAACAGGGTCAGAAGACGGCGGGCCATGTCGGCGTCGACGTTGCCGGTGGGTTCGTCCGCCACCAATATCTCCGGCCGGCCGATCACGGCGCGGGCGATGGCCACGCGCTGCTGCTCCCCGCCCGACAGCGTGGCGGGACGCGCCTGCGCCCGGTCGCCCAGCCCTACCCAGGTCAGCATCTCGCTTACGGATGCGTCGATTTCGCTTTCCACCATGCCGGCGACGCGCAGGGGCAAGGCGATATTGTCATAGGCGGAT
>DATEJA010000132.1:0-13695 GCA_035278405.1 Sphingobium sp.
AGCTATCCGCGACAGCCTGAGCCGCATCCGCCGCCCTCTTTCCATCGATATCCCACAGCGCGACCGGCCGTCCGACCGCCGCCAGCGCCTGAGCGCAAGCAAGGCCGATGCCGGATGCGCCGCCCGTGACGATGACGGGAGTGGCGGGCGAAGCCAAAGCGGGAGACAGCGACATGCGACAGGTTCCTTTCCGTTGGGGAAGAAGCAAAACTACCGACTAGTCAGTAGAATTTCAAGTCCGCCCATCTCCCCGCCGCCAAGCGCATTGCCAGAGCAGCCCGACAGCGCATAAGCACCGCAGCATGAGTGCAACCGAACCGCCGATCCGGCAGGCGCGCGGCGACGCGACCCGGCGCCAGATATTGGACGCCGCCGAACGGGTCTTCGCCGACATCGGCTATGCGGCGGCGCGGCTCGACCATGTGGCCGAGCTGGTCGGCATCCGCCGCCCCTCGATCATCTATCATTTTCCCGGCAAGCAGCAGCTTTATGACGAGGTGGAGGCGGATATCTTCGCATCCATGCATCGCTTCGTGCTGGACCGGACGGATGGTCTGACTGATCCGATGGAGCGGCTGCTGGCGCTGCTCGACGCCTGGCTCGATTTCCTGGTGAGCCGCCCCACGGCCGCGCGGATCATCCAGCGACTGATCGCCGACTCGGCGGCGGTGGGCGACAATCCGGTGCGCTTTTCCGAAACCGCGCTGGAGGACATGGAAGATGTGGTGGCGGCCGGCGTCGCCAGCGGCCAGTTCCAGCCCGTTTCGGGGATGATCCTGCTGAACACGGTCGCCGCCGGATCGCTGCACTATGTCTGCAACGCCCATCAACTGGGGCCCAACCGCTCCTACGACCCGGCGGATCCCAGCCAGTTGGCCGAATATCGCGCGATGATGCACAGGCTGGCCAAGGCGGCGGTCAGCCCCGGCTGAGCGGTCAGGCCCTATGATCCTCCCGCCAGCGCGTGGGGGATTGGCCGGTCCATTGCAGGAAAGCGCGGCGGAAGGCGCCTGTGTCGCTGAACTGGGCGCGGCGTCCGATCTCGCTGATGCTGAGGCGGGGGTCGGCGAGCAGGCGGGTGGCGAGCGTTTGCCGGGCCTTCGCCTTCAACTGCGCGACCGATGTGCCTTCCGCGGCGAGCCGGCGCTTGAGCGTCGCGACGCTGATGCTGAACTGCCGCGCCAGGTCGGCGGCGGTGGAGGGTGTCTCGCCGCTCGCCAGCATGGCCGCGAAGAGGTGGGAAATGCGCTCGGACAGGGGTGTGTCCTTCGACTGCGGTTCCTCGACGTCGAAGGGGAAATGTTCGAGCAGGCTCTCCAGCTCATGATGGCTGCGGATCACCGGCCGGTCGAGATAGGTCGCGGGGAAGCGGAACGCATTTTCGGGCGCGCCGTGCCGAACGGGGCAAGGCATGAGATAGGCGACGGTCCGTTCGTCGAGCAGCGGCGGATAGCGCATCGCTGCGCCGAGCAGCGGCAGATCCTCCCCGATCAGCCAACCGTAAAGCCGGGCATAGGTGGAAAGGCCGGTGAGGTCCGACAGATAGGCGCAGGCGTTGCGGATCTTGCGCACGGTCGGCATTTCTAGCCGGGCGACGCCTTCGTCGACGGTCAGGATCAGCCGGCCCAGCCTGGCGCCCAGCAGACCGGAAAAGCGATCCATCCGGTCGATCACATCGCGCAGCGTGCGACAGGTGATGAGGCAATGGCACATCAGGTCGAACCCGCCCTTGGTCAGCGGATCGCGGCCCTCCTGATGGGCGGCATGCTCATCCAGCAGCAGGGTGCAATGGGCGTAGAGCCGGGCGAAATCACCATGGGAGAGGGGACGTTCATCCTGGTCGCTGGCCGTCAGTCTGCGGCTGAGATGCGACAGGCCGGCCTGATGCAGCTGCTCGGCCGGATCATGCCCGAACAGCTGGACTAGCCGCAGCAGGTCGCGGGCAATGGCGGCCGAAACGCTGCCGGGCACGGGGCGCGAGAGATGCTTGTTGAGCCCTTTCGTCATGACCTTTGAGCTAATCCGACATTCCAAGGCGGCTGCCAATAGGGAAAGATCAGCCCGTCAAAATCGGACGGGATCGGGAGCGGATGAGCGAGACAGAAAGCCTGATGGCGCGGATCGACCGGCTGGAGTCGCTCGACGCGATCCGCCAGCTGCCGGCCAAATATGCGCTGGCGCTCGACATGCGCGATTCCGACGCCTGGGTGAACCTGTTCCCGGAGGATGTGAAGGTCGGCGGCGGGCAGACCGGGCGCAAGGCGCTGCGCGACTGGTTCGACGAGACTCATTCGATGCAGTTCGACGGCACGTCGCATCATATCGGTGGGCATATCATCGATTTCGACGATCCCGACCATGCGCAAGGCGTCGTCTATTCGAAGAATGAGCATGAGTGCGGGCCTGAATGGGTGATCATGCAGATGATGTATTTCGACAGATATGAGCGGATCGACGGACGCTGGTATTTCCGCCGTCGCCTGCCGCTCTATTGGTATGCGAGCGACCTCAACAAGCCGCCGGTCGGCGAACGCAAGATGCGCTGGCCGGGTGTCGCGCCCTATCATGGCAGCTTTCACGACCTGTTCCCGAGCTGGAAAAGCTATTGGGCGCGCGAGGGCAGACCGCATGACGGTCCGGTCGACCCGCCCGCGCCGCTGGAGAAATTCATCGAGACGATGCGCCGCGACGCCCCCCTGCCGCGCCCGCGCGTGCGGAGTTGAGGGCCATGGCAGACATTTTTGCGCCTGTCCGGCTGGGTGATCTGCAGCTGGCGAACCGCATCGTCATGGCGCCGATGACGCGCGACAGGGCGGGGCCGCAGGACGAGCCGACCCCGGTCATGGTCGACTATTATCGCCAGCGCGCGGGGGCCGGGCTGATCGTGACCGAGGGGACGCAGCCCTCGCTGGCCGGCAAGGGCTATTGGCGCACGCCCGGCATCCATAGCGAGGCCCAGGTCGAAGGCTGGCGCGCGGTGGCCGATGCGGTCCATGACGAAGGCGGGCGGATCGTCATGCAGCTGATGCATTGCGGCCGGGCGAGCGTGCGGGCGAACAAGCATCCGGAAGCCGAAACGGTGGCGCCTTCCGCCATTCCCTGCCCGGACAGGATTCCGGGCCCGGACGGCGTGCCGCAGGAAACGGACATGCCGCGCGCGCTTGAAACAGGCGAGATCCCTGATGTGATCGCGGACTATGTGAAGGCCGCCCGCAACGCGATCCGCGCGGGGATGGATGGGGTCGAACTGCATTGCGCGAGCGGCTATCTGCCGATGCAGTTCCTCTCCTCCAACAGCAATCAGCGGGACGACCGCTATGGCGGATCGGTGGAGAACCGCATCCGCTTCGTGGTGGAGACGCTGGTGGCGCTCGCGGCCGCGATCGGCCCGGGTCGGGTCGGCTTTCGCATCTGTCCGGGCGTGACCTTCAACGGGATGGCGGACGCCGACCCGCACGAAACCCATGCCGCGCTGCTCAAAGCCGTGAACGGGATCGGCCTCGCTTATGTTCATCTCATCCATATTCCGTTGGAAGGACAGGATGCGCTGGAACTGGTGCGGGCCAATTGGAGCGGCGCGATCATCGAAAATGGCGCGCTGACGCTCGACAAGGCGCGGGCGCTGGTCGCGCAGGGGCAGGCGGACGCCGTGTCGTTCGGCTATGCCTTCATCGCCAATCCCGATCTGGTGGCGCGCTTCCGCGCCGGCGCGCCGCTGGCGAAGGCGGACCGCGCCAGCTTCTACACCGGCCAGGGCGACGATCGCCGCGGCTATACCGATTATCCGGCACTGGGAGGCTGAGATGGCCAAATTGCTCGAAGGGCGCACCGCGTTGGTGACGGGCGGTGGACAAGGCGTCGGGCAAGGCATCGCCCGCACCCTGGCACAGGCAGGCGCCGCGATCGTGATCGCACAGCGCCGGGCCGAGGAAGCCGAGCGCGAGGCGGCGTGGCTGCGCGACCATCATGGGGTGCGGGCGCTGGCGATGGCGGTCGACGTGACCAAGGCCGACGAGGTCAACCGCATGGTGGAAAGCGCCGCCGATCGGCTCGGCCGCCTCGACATCCTGGTCAACAATGCCGGCGGCAGCTTCCCCAAGCGGCTGGAGCAGCATAGCGACGAGGAGATGGCGGCCGCCTTCGACCTCAATTACTGGTCGACCTTCCGGGCGATGCGGGCGGCTTTCCCGATCATGAAGGCGCAGGGCTATGGCCGCGTCATCAATCTGGGGTCGCTGAACGGCGTCAACGCGCACATGTTCACCGCCGCCTATAATGCGAGCAAGGAGGCGGTGCGCGCGCTCACCCGGACGGCGGCGGTCGAATGGGGGCCGCATGGCATCACCTGCAACATCATCTGCCCGTCAGCAAGCAGTCCGCAGGCGCAGGAGTATTTCGCCGCCAATCCCGACATGGCCAAGGCGATCCTCGCCCAGGTGCCGGTCGGACGCTTTGGTGACGCGGCGGAGGATGTCGGCCCGGTCGCTCTGTTCCTGGCGAGCGAGGGCGGCGGCTATACCACCGGCAACAGCTTTTTCGTCGATGGCGGTGGCCATATCAACGGCGTCGCCTGGCGCCCCGAAGTCGAGGATTGAACCATGGTGCAGAGGCTGAAGGGCAGGCGCGCGGTCGTGACCGGCGGGGCGCAGGGGATCGGCGCGGCCATCGCGCGGCGGCTGGCGGCAGAGGGCGCGCGGGTCGCCGTGCTGGACCTTGATGAAGCGGCGGCGGCATCCGTCCTGCCTCCGCCGCATGTCGGGATCGGCTGCAATGTCGCCGACACGGCCTCGGTCGATCGCGCCTTTGCGGAGGTGAAGGCGGCATTGGGCGGCGTCGACGTGCTGGTCAACAATGCCGGGCGCGGCAGCGCGGCGGGGGACGGGATGGACCGCTATTATGCCGCGCAGGCGCAACGGGAAGCAGACCCCGGCATCTTCGTCGACCAGACCATCCACTGCACGGATGAAGGCTGGGCCGGCGTGCTCGGCGTGACGCTGGACGGCGCGTTCAAATGCAGCCGCGCCGCCGTGCGGCTGATGGCGGAGCAGGGACAGGGCGGCGCGATCGTCAATATCGGGTCGACGGCGGCGGTGAAGGGCGACGGCCCCATCCCCTATTGCGCGGCCAAGGCGGCGCTGCTGGGCATGACGCGGGCGATGGCCCGCGAGTTGGCGGATCGAGGGATCCGCGTCAACGCGGTCAATCCCGGTGCGACCGAAACGCCGATCTACGCTAATCTGCCCGCCGACCTCAAACAGAGCATTGCCGCCGACAGCCTGATGAAGCGGCTGGCCCATCCGGACGAGATTGCGGGCGCCGTGGCCTTCCTGGCGGGCGACGACGGCAGCTTTGCCACCGGCAGCATCGTCACGGTGAATGGCGGCGCCTATTTTTCCTGAAGGGACGTCCAGATGACGGAGATTTCGCTTCACACACCCTATCCCGCCGGGCAGGTCGCGCGCTGGGATTTCGAGACGGACGTGGCCGTGATCGGCTTTGGCGCGGCAGGCGCCTGCGCGGCGATCGAGGCTGCGGAACATGGTGCGCGCGTCATGCTGTTCGAACGCGGATCGGGCGGCGGCGGCGCATCGGCGCTTTCGGGCGGGGAAATCTATATCGGCGGGAGCGGCGGCACGGATGCGCAGCGCGCGGCGGGGTTCGCGGATACGACCGAGGCCATGGCCGCCTATCTGAAGGCCGCTGGCGGTCCTTGCGCCGACGAGGCGAAATGCGATCTTTATGCGCGGGAGTCGCTGCGCCATTATGACTGGCTGAAGGCGCAGGGCATCCCCTATCGCGGCAATTATCTGCCCGGCAAGCATATCGAGCCGACCGATGATTCGACGCTGATCTGGTCGGGCAGCGAGGCCGCCTGGCCCTTTTGCGAGATCGCCCCGCCCGCGCCGCGCGGCCATGTGATCCAGCATGAAGGCTGGGGTGGCGGGCGGCCGCTGGTCGATCGGCTGGAGGCGCGCGCACGGGCGCTGGGCGTGGAGGTGGTGACTGACGCCCGCGCCGTCGCGCTGGTGCGCGAGGGCGAGCGGATCGTCGGCGCGGTGCTACGGATCGACAATGTCCTTCGCTTCGTGAAGGCGGCGAGGGGCGTCATCCTTTGCACCGGCGGCTTCGTCATGAACGAGGAGATGCGGCGGCGCTATTGCCCCGACACCTTCCGCATCAGCAGCCCGATCGGCGATCAGGACGATGGATCGGGCATCGAGCTGGGCGTGGGCGTGGGCGGCGACGCGATCCATATGGAGCAATATTTCACCACCTGCCCCTGGACCATGCCGGAGCCCCATGCCCATGGCGTGTTCGTGAACCAGGCGGGGCAGCGCTTCATCAACGAGGATTGCTATCACGGCCGGGTCAGCCGCCATGCGGTCGATCAGCTGGGCGATCGCGTCTATCTGCTGCTCGACAACGCCCATTTCTCGCAGCCGCTGGAGATGGCGGGCATCGGCATCGCCGGCACGGGCGACAGCTGGGAAGAGGTCGAGGCGGAACTGGAGATGGCGCCGGGCACGTTGAGCGCGACCATGGCCTTCTACAATGCGCAGGCGCGGCAGGGACGCGATCCGCTGTTCCACAAGCGCGAGCCGATCCTGACACCGCTCGACCAGGGGCCGTTCATCGCGCTGGAGCTGCATTTCCAGCAGAGCTATTTCAGCTTTTTCACGCTGGGGGGATTGAGAACATCCACCGACGGCGAAGTGCTGGATCGGGCGGGGCGGCCCATCCCCGGCCTGTTCGCGGCGGGGCGCTGCACGTCGGGGCTGCCGGCATGGGGGCATGGCTATAGTTCGGGGCTGAGCCTGGCGGATTGCACCTTTTTCGGGCGGCAGGCGGGGCGGAAGGCCTGCTCTTGAATTGTCGTGCTCCTGCTTCGGCAGGAGCACATTTTCTCATTGGAACGTCCCTAGTCCGTTTGAACGATGCGGGGCGAGTCTGTCGCCGCCATTATCCTGTCAGCATCAAATCGACAGGAGAGTGACTTGTCCATCGAACGGGACCGCAAGGGTCTTCGCTTTGCCGTGATCGGCGCCGGCATGGCCGGCATCCTGGCCGCCGTCCGCCTGGCCCAGGCGGGCGAGATCTATACCGTTTACGAAAAGGCCGACCGGCTGGGCGGCACCTGGCGGGAAAACCGCTATCCCGGCCTGACCTGCGACGTGCCGGCGCACGCCTATACCTACAGTTTCGAACCCTATGCCGAATGGCGCGCCTATTATGCCAAGGGCGCGGAGATCCAGACCTATTTCGAGCGCACCGCCGAGAAATATGGGATCATGCCGCATGTCCGCTTCGGCGCGGAGGTGATTTCCTGCGTCTGGCAGGAGGGTGAAAGCTGCTGGCGGCTTGGCCTTTCCACCGGGGAGACGGCGGAGGCCGATGTGGTGATCGCCGCGTCGGGCGTGCTGCACCATCCCAAGATGCCCGATATCGAGGGGCTGGAGAGCTTCGCCGGCACCGCGCTGCACAGCGCCCGCTGGCAGGAGGATGCGCCGGTCGACGGCACCCGCGTCGGCGTGGTCGGCAATGGATCGACGGGCGTGCAGATCATCACCGCGCTTCAGCCGCGTTCGGCGCAGCTGGTGCATTTCCAGCGATCGCCGCAATGGATCATGCCGGTCCCTTATTTCGAATATAGCGAGGAGCAGCGCGACGCCTTCCGCCGCGACCCGGCGTTGATCGACGAGATCCGCAACAACAAGGACTATTGGGACTCGATCTTCCGCTTCACCCACGCGATCACGGACACGCATGGGCCGGAGATCGCGGCGATCGAGCAGATCTGCCTCGACAATCTGGAAAATGGCGTGCGCGACCCGGAGCTGCGCGAGAAGCTGCGTCCCGACTATCGCGCCGCGTGCAAGCGGCTGATCTACAGCTGGTGCTATTATGATGCGGTCCAGAACCCCAATGTGGCGGTGGAGCGCGAGCGGATCGTGCGGGTCGAGCCGCAAGGCGTGCGGCTGGCCGACGGGCGGTTGCAGGAACTGGATACGCTGATCCTCGCGACCGGCTTCCACGCCGATCGCTTCATCCGGCCGACCACGGTGCTGGGGCGCGACGGACTGTCGCTGGACGATGTGTGGGGCGAGCGGCCGACCGCCTATTATGCGGTGGCGATCCCGGGCTTTCCCAATTTCTTCATGCTGAACGGGCCGACCGGGCCGGTGGGCAACTTCTCCCTGATCGACATCGCCGAGCGGCAATGGGCCTATATCGACCAGCTGCTTGATCTGCTGCGTCGGGGCGAGGCGCGGACGATCGAGCCGAGCGCGCAGGCGCATGCGGATTATGAGGAGCGACGGGTCGCGGCGGCGAAGACGACCATCTTCGGGTCGGGTTGCAAGAGCTGGTATCTCGACAAGACCGGCGTGCCGTCCAGCTGGCCGTGGAGCTATGAGGCTTTCGCCGAGGCGATGACGGCGCCGGTGTTGGGGGATTATGTGATGGGTGCGCCTTTGGAGATGGCGAGCTGAATGAAACCACCTCCGTTCGTATCGAGCGAAGTCGAGATACGGGGCGCGCAAGGCGCTTCTCGACTTCGCTCGAAGCGAACGGAAGGGTGACTACACCCCAAAGCCCCCGGAGACCGAAATCACCTGTCCCGTCACATAGCGGGCGCGGTTGGAGGCGAGGAAGAGGGCGGCCTGGCCGATATCTTCCGCCTGGCCCCAGCGTTTGAGGCAGAGGAGCTTTTGCGTCTCTGCGACCCAGGCGTCGTCGAACACGCCCTGGGCGGTGAGGTCGTGGAACATGCCCGCGTCGATCACGCCGACGAGGACGGAGTTGGCGCGGATCTCATATTTGCCCTCTTCCTTGGCGATGCCCTTGATGAGGGCTTCGTTGGCGGCCTTGGGCGCGACGGAGAGGCCGTCGAGCTTGGGCCACCAGTCGTGGCCGGCGGAGCCCAGATGGACGAAGGCGCCGCCGCCCTGCTGGCGCATATGGGGGATGAGGGCGCGGGCGGCGTGGTAGAAGCCGAAGACTTCGACCTCCATCGCCTGGCGGAACTGGTCGGGGGACCAGTCGGCGATCGCCACTTGCGGGACGAGGGGGCCGGCGGCCCAGACGACGCTGTGGATGCGGCCGTACTGGGCGATGGCGGCGGAGGCGGTGGCGTCGACGGCGGCGGGATCGCGGACGTCGGTCTGGTGGATGCTGGCCTGGACGCCGAGGGCGCGGAGGCTTTGGGCGGTGGTTTCGGCGGCTTCGGGGCGGGAGCGGTAGCAGAGGGCGACGGGGGTGCCGGCCTTGGCGAATTCAGTGGCGACGCCCTGGCCGATGCCGCCGCTGCCGCCGAAGATCAGGGCGGCGCCTGGGGGGAAAGGAGACATTCCCTTTTCCTTTTTCATGAATGAAGTGGCGAGAAAAACGCGTTTTGGAAAAATGTCAGGAGATGATATATCATCCGTGCATCGCGGCGACGGCTTCGGCGGCGCCGCGCATGGCGCCTTCTATGTAGGTGACGCCGGTGCCGTCGCCGATTTCGACCACGTCATGGCCTTGCGCGCGCAGGGCGTCGGCGAGGCTGGAGTCGCCGTGGGCGCCCATGGCGACGACGACATGGTCGGCGGGGACGTGCTGAGTCGAACCGTCCGAGGCGGTGAAGGCGACGGCATGGTCGTCGATGCGGATGGCGCTGGCGCCGGGGAACATCGCGACGCCATGTTCGCGCAGTTCGGCGAGCAGGCGCATGCGGCGGACGAGCAGCAGGCCGGCGCCGAATTTGGGCGCTTCGCCCACGATCGTCACCTCGCGGCCGCGCTCCATCAGGAATTCGGCGAGTTCGACGCCGACCAGTTCGCCGCCGATGATGACGATCCGCTTGCCGAGCGGCATCCAGGCGCGGGTCGCCTTGCGGACGAGGTCGAGATTGGCGGTGGCGCCGGTCGCCGCGCCAAGCTTGGTGGCGAGGCGGGTCGACCAGCTGGTCTTGCGGCGGATGGCGGCGCTGTCCTCGCCGAGCATCAGGCCGCGCAGATCGTCGCCCGAAAGGACGAAGTCCTGGTCATTGCCGGGGATGGGCGGCATGTCGCGCACCGCGCCGGTCGCGACGATGATCCTGTCGGGCTTGAGCGCGGCGATGAGGTCGGCGGTCGCTTCCGTCTTGAGGCGGATATCGACCTTCGTTTGCGTCAGCTGATGTCGCAGCCAGTCGAGCAGCCGCTCATTGGGTTCATAGGCGAGCGCGGCGAAGCGGAGCGTGCCGCCGAGGCGGTCGGATTTCTCGATCAGCGTCACGCGCGCGCCGGCGAGGCCGAGCCGGCGGGCGGCCTCCATGCCGGCGGGGCCGCCGCCGATGATGACGACATGGCCGGGCACGCTGGCCGGGGTCCAGTCGAGATCCTCATAGCCGGTTTCCGAGCGCACGGCGCAGCGCACCTGCTCGCGCAGATAGGCGGTGCTGACGCAGGTGTAGCAATAGATGCAGGGGCGGATGTCGGCGATGCGGCCGGCGGCGAGCTTGTTGGGCAAGTCCGGGTCGGCGAGCAGCTTGCGGCCCATGGCGAGGAAGTCGAATTCGCCCTGCGCCAGCCCCTTGTTGCCCCGGTCGATCTCCACCCGGCCCGAGGCGATGACCGGAATCGTGACGACGGCGCGGATCGCGGCGGTGGCGGCGAGATGGGCGGCGGGTTCATGCGGGATGTTGGAGGCGGAATGGAGCTTGCCCTGGCCGACATCATGATAGGTCGAGACGGTGATGGCGTCGGCGCCCGCCGCCTCCACCATCGGCGCGAGCGCGGTGGCGAGGTCGAGGGTGATGCCGCTCGGCTTGCCGAGTTCGCGCGAGTCGATCTTGACCCACATGGGGAAATCGGGGCCAACTTCGGCGCGGACGGCGCGGACGACGTCGAGCAGCAGCCGGGCGCGGCCGGCGAGGTCGCCGCCATAGCCATCGTCGCGGCTGTTGGTCGCGGGCGAGACGAAGGAGGAGAGGAGATAGCCATGGGCGCCATGGATCTCCACGCCGTCGAAACCGGCCTTTTTCGCGCGGGCGGCGCCTTCGACGAACTGGCGGATGACGAGGGCGATATCGTCCTGCGTCAAAATCTTGATCTGCGGCACGGCGCCGCCGCCGAACGCGGCCAGTTCCTCGGGCAGGAAATAGTCGGGAAAGTCGCCCTTGAAAGGCGGCGGATAAGCGGGCGCCCAGAGCGGATGGCCTTCGCCCGCGCTGTGCGTCGCGACGAGGCCGCCATGGTGAAGCTGGGTCGCGATCTTGGCGCCTGCGGCGTGGACGGCGTCGACAAGGCGGGTGAGGCCGGGGAGGAAGCGATCGTCGGAAATGGCGGTCTGTTTCGGCTGCACCGCGCCGACCGGCCAGGCGACCCCGGCGACCCCGGTGATGATGAGGCCCGCACCGCCCTTGGCCTGGGCGAGATGATAGTCGATCAGCCGCTGGCCGACGCTGCCGTCCGGTTCGGCCAGGCTGACGCCCATGGCGGTGACGATGATGCGGTTGGCAAGGGCGAGCGAGCCGATCCGGCCGGGGGTCAGCAGCGTGGCCGGGCGGGTGGAAAGGGCGGGGGCTGCGGGCATTTCGGGCGCTCTCCTTCAATCGCTATATGCGTATGATTGACGATCTGATATCACGCTTATACATATTGGTCATGCGATAATAATGACGGATCGCGTATATATTTCGCGGTCGAAGGAGAGTGATCATGTCTCAAGCCCTGCTCGACCAGCTGGCGCTGCGCGATCTGGTGATGCGCTATTGCCGGGGCGTTGACCGACGCGACTTCGCCCTGGTGCGATCCCTTTATCATGACGATGCGGTGGACGACCATGGCAGGATGTTCCGGGGCGGGCCGGATGATTTCGTCGCCTGGCTGCCCCAGGCGCTGGCGCCGTGGGAGGCGACGCGGCACAGCATTTCCAACAGCCTGTTCGTGATCGACGGCGACCGCGCCGAGGGCGAACATTATGCCGAGGCCTGGCATCGGGCGCCGCCGCCAGAAGCGCGGGACTATGTGATCCATGGCCGTTATCTCGACCGCTATGCGCGGCGCGAGGGGGTGTGGAAATTCCTGCATCGCAGCCTGGTGTTCGACCATGGCGCGGTGCGGCCGGTCGACGAAGCGGCGCTGGCGGAGATGGGCGGGCAGGCGCCGAACGGCCGGGCTGACCAAGGCGATCCTTCCTGGAGCTATGAATTGCTGGCGGAGGCGGGGCGATGAGGGGCGTCATATGGGACGGCGCGCGGCTGCATGTCAGCGACGCGCTGGAACTGCGGCCGATCCGGCCGGGCGAGGTGCGGGTGCGGGTGCTGCGGTCGGGCATCTGCCACAGCGATATCGGAATGATGGCGCTGCCCTATGCGCCGGTGCCGATGGTGCTGGGCCATGAGGCTGCAGGCGAGATAGTGGAAGTGGGCCCCGGCGTCGCTGGCTGGTCGGTCGGTGATCGGGTCGCGGTGGGGACGCAGACGCCGTGCGGCCATTGCCGCGAGTGCGAGCGGGCCGAGCCGCATGCCTGCGATGCGACCTGGGGCTATGTGCCCGACCGGCCCTTTGTCTGGCAGGGGCAGGCGGTGGCGAGCTTTGCCAATGTGTCCTCCTTTGCCGGGGAGATTTTGGTGAAGGCGGGGCAGTTGTTCTCGCTCGACGGCCTGCCGATGGAGGAAGGCGCGCTGATCGGCTGCGCGGTGTCGACCGGCGCCTGCGCGGCGCGGGTGCTGGGCAAGGTGCGCGCGGGCGATCGGGTCGCGGTGTTCGGGATCGGCGGGATCGGCGTCAATGCGGTGCAGGGCGCGCGGCTGGCTGGCGCGGAGGTGCTGGCGATCGACCGCAATCCGGACAAGGAGGCGGTGGCGCGGCAGTTCGGCGCTTCGCTGTTTCACCGCGCCGAGCCCGGGCAGGACGGGATGGAACTGGCGCGGGAGCTGGCGGCGCGGCACGGGCCGATCGACGTCGCGATCGAGTGCAGCGGGGCGCTGGGCGCGGTCGAGGCGGCGCTGCATTGCCCCAAGCGGGGCGGGCGGACGGTGCTGATCGGCCTGTCGGCGCCGGGCACGCAGGCGCGGCTGTCGCTCGATGCGGTGCTGGGCGGGCGGGAGATCATCTCCACCATGAATGGCGGGGCGGTCCCAGAGCGGGATTATCCGGCGCTGATCGCGGAGGCGCGCGAGGGCAAGCTCAATCTGCGCGACCAGATCAGCGGGGTCTGGCCGCTGGCAGAGGTCGAGGAAGCGATCGCCGCGCTGAAGGCGGGCAAGGTGACGCGCGCGGTGCTGGATCATGAGCGGTAGGGCGATCGGGATTGGCTGACCTGCGTTCGGGACGCGCCCTTCGACAGGCGCGGGGCGAACGGGCGTGGGGAAAATTTGGCATAGGTGAGGAAAGGCGGGATATGGCGGACGAGGTGCGGCTTTCGGGCCAGTGGCGGGCTTTTTGCGAGCGGCTGGCGGAGGCGGGGGAGATACTCGACCGGCCGGCGGCGCCGGGGACGGCGCTGGATCAGGCGGAGGGGCTGCGTTATCTGAGCCGGCTGACGCGGACGGCGCTCAACATGCTGGTGGATTCGAGCGATCCGGACTTTCCGCGGCTGTTCCTGCTGTGCGACGATGCGATCAAGATCGGGGCGGACAATCCGGACAATCTTTACCAGCAGGTCGTGGTGCGCGGCGATCGCGACTATCGCATCTGGGGCAAGCGCGGGACGGTGCCTTATTTGAGCATC
>DATEJA010000133.1:0-21730 GCA_035278405.1 Sphingobium sp.
GTGCCGCCGGGCGACCCGGACGCGCTGGCGCAGGCGCTGGCCAAGTTGCTGGCCGACCCCGCTCGCCTCGCCTCGATGGGCGAAGCGGCGCGGCGCGACATGCTCGACCGTTTTTCGCAGGCGCGCTTCGCCGCGACCGGCGCGGCAATCCTCACCGAAATCCGCCAAGCCCGCGCCTGAGATCCAGTGCCAGCCCGCGCAGCGAACGGTCGATCCGCTTGACGTCGAACAGGGTAACATCGCCGCAGGCGGTCAGCGTGTGCATGCCCTCGGCAAAGGCGCCCGCCGACGCGGGCAGCGCCAGCGCGTCGCCGGCCTCCGCCTCGAACCCCGCCTCGTCCAGCCGCTCGATCCACAGCGGCCGGATCGCCCCGCCATAGGTCACCGCGCAATCCTGCACCGGCAGCATGATGCGGCCGTCGATGACCGTCGGCGTTCCCCCCGGCCGCGCCGACCGCCGGTCGATCCGCACCGGATTGGCGGGATGCGGGACCCAGGGCCCGCACAGCCGCTCCGCCCAGGCGACATGGAGATGCGCGATCTTGGTCAGCTTGCTCGTCGCGGGCGAATAGAACAGCCACCAGCGCCCCTCATGCCACAGGATGCTGGCGTCGACCGGCACGCAGTCCAGCATGATCTGGCACTCCGCCCGCCAGTCGAGCAGTCCGCCATGATCGCGATAGAGCGTCAGCCCGCCCGACCGATGCGCCTCCGGCAACATCCAGGTCGCGCCTTCGCCGGCAAAGACCTGCGGGTAGGACAGATGCCAGGGCTCGACCAGGCACGGACGGCGATCGATCAGGCGCATCGCCCCGTCGAACAGCAGCCGTTCGATCGTGCCGTGCCGGGTGCGATAGTCATACTGTTCGGCAAAGACGTGCAGCCGCCCCTGCTCGTCGCGCCAGCCGAAGGGGTCGGCCAGGAACTGGAATTCGGGCTCCTGTGCGATCCAGCGCACCGGCTCGTCGATGCCGCCGCCGGCGACGATGTCCGCGATGGGCTGCGCCACGAGGCCGCTTTGCCATATGTCCTTGCGCCGGGGCATGGAACGGCCCTCGCACGGGCCGGCGGCCCAGCACAAGCGCTTTTGCCCGCAAGGGGACGCGGAAAGCGCGGGCTCCATGACGCGTTCGAACTCAAACGCCTGTCATGCGTTGATTGCCCGACGGCACGTCCAACAAGGCGACAATATTTCCATGACAGTCCCGGTCCATTTCCCCGATGGCACGATAAGACAGGTTCCCGGACATTTGCGGCGACTGTCCCCCTCGCAAGACCGGGCGCCCGCCACCTTCCAGCAGGTGCCGCTCGCATGCGATCCGCTCTGGCGCTATGAGCGGGTGGCCGACCGCTGGGTCGCGACGCGGCGCGCATTGGTCGTGACCGCGCTGTCCCGGCCAGCGGAGACATGGTGGGCGGCGATCGCCTGCATGACCGACGACCCGCCCGATCCTTCGCCAGCGGCCGACGAGCCGATGCGCCCCGCCGCCTGACGATCGGCGCCCCTAACCCGCCGCCGCCAGCCGCTTGAGGTCCGGCTTCGTCACCTTGCCCATGGCGTTGCGCGGCAGGCTGTCGACGAAGCGGATGAGGCGGGGGATCTTGTAGGCGGACATGCGCTCGACCGCCCAGGCCTTGATCGCCTCGGCATCCGCCGCCTGTCCCACGCGCGGCACGATGAAGGCAGCGACCATCTCGCCCCAGGTCGCATCCTCGACCCCGATCACGGCCGCCTCGGCCACGGCGGGGTGGGCCAGCAGCACCGCCTCTATCTCCAGCGCCGACAATTTATAGCCGCCCGACTTGATGATATCGATCGATGTGCGCCCCATGATGCGATAATAGCCCTGGTCGACCACGGCCATGTCGCCGGTGCGGAACCAGCCGTCGATAAAGCTGTCCCGCGTCGCCTTTTCATTGTCCCAATATTCCAGGAACACGGTCGCGCCCTTCACCCGGATTTCGCCGGGCACCCCTTCCTCGCCGATCGGCTCCCCATCCTCGCCATGCAGCCGCACCTCCACCCCCGGCAGCGGCTGGCCGACATGCCCCGCGCGGCGCTCGCCATGATAGGGGTTGGACAGCGCCATGCCGATCTCGGTCATGCCATAGCGTTCCAGCAGCGCCTGGCCGGTGCGCGCGCGCCACTGGTCGAACAGCGGCACCGGGCAGGCCGCCGATCCCGAGACGTTGAGCCGCATCGCGGCAAAGCCGTCGCACACCGCCTGCGCCGCCGCCGGGTCCAGCCCATCCAGATGGTCGAGCAGCTTCACATAGATGGTCGGCACCGCCATGAAGACCGTATAGTCGCCCGCCGCGACATGGGCCGCGACCGCCGCCGCGTCGAAGCGCGGAAACAGCTGCACGCTCGCGCCCGCCCATAGCGCGCAACTCAGCACATTGACGATGCCGTGCACATGATGGAGCGGCAGGAAGAGCGGGATGCGGTCGTCCTGCGACCATTGCCAGGCCTCCAGCAGCACGGTCACCTGGGCGCGGATATTGCCGTGGGTCGTCACCACGCCCTTGGGCTTGCTGGTGGTACCGCTGGTGAAGACCATCATCGCCCGCCGATCATCGCCGATCGCCGGCAGCGCGCCGGCCTCGCCGGCCGTGACCGCGCCGGGCTCCAGCAGGCGGATGTCCAGTTCCGCGCACAGCGGCGCCAGCATCGCATGATGGACAGCGCCCGCGACCAGCCGCGTCACCCGGGCACAGCGCAGAACATGGTCGAGTTCGTCGATCGTCGCGCCGGTATTGAGCGGCACCGCGATCCCGCCCGCGCGCCAGACGCCGTGCATCACCGCGACATAGTCCGTGCCGGCCGGCAGGAAGAAGGCTATGCGTTCCTCCTCCAGATCCGGCCGGCCATCCAGCAATCCGGTGGCGCAGCGGTTCGCCAGCGCGTTCAGCGCGTCATAGCTGACATGCGCGTCGCCATCGATCAGGGCGATGCGGAGGTTCGATCCGTGCAGGGGCGGGAAGGCATTTGTCGGCATGGTGCGATTCCATAAGCCCGCCGGCAGAGCGCGGCAATCACCGACAGGCGCGGGAACCAAATGCAGATCAACGTGTTTGGACGCGCCAGGGATGGTCTATTTGCAGGGGGGTGCAAGCTGCCTTCGCGCCGTGGGCGCAAGGGTCTGGCTTTTCGAAAAGATGCAGCAACACAAGATGCCGATCGCGCAGGGCTGGCTGTACGGAGCCCTGGCCCTTCTCCTTGCGCTTCCTTTCACCGCCGATCTCATCTTCCCCCTGGGGACGGCCGTCTGGGTCGTCTACCTGCTGCCTGTGGTGCTATCCTATGTCGGGCGGAGCCCTCGCGTTCCGCTGATCGTGGCGGCGCTGGCGACGCTGCTTACCATCATGGGCTTCACGCTCGCCCCGCCGGGGGTCGACCCGCAGGTCGCGATCGTCAACCGCCTGCTCGGCAGCCTCATCTGCTGGATCCTCGCGATCATCGGCCTGCTGTTCATCCGCAACCGGCTGGCCATCGCGCGCGAGGAATGGTTGCAGGGCGGCCAGGTGGGCCTCGCCAAAGCGGTCGGCGGCGAACAGGCGCTCGACACGCTCGGCACCAGCGCACTCACCTTCCTCGCCGATTATCTGCAGGCGCAGGCGGGCGCGATCTACATCGCCAATGGCGAGGGCTTTCGCCGCTATGCAAGCTATGCCGTGCCGGCCGACGCGCCCTTGCCGGAGCGTTTCGCCGTGGGCGACGGCCTGCTGGGACAAGCGGTCGCGGATCGGCGCAGCTTCCTGATCGACGATGTGCCCGACGGCTATCTCTGCTACGGCTCCGCGCTCGGGCGCGCCAAGCCGGACCGGCTGCTGATCGGCACGACGCAAGCGGACGGGACGGTCAACGCCGTCATCGAACTGGGGCTGCGGGCGGACATGCCGCATGACGCGATGGCGCTGCTGGAGCGGATCTCCGGCCAGCTCGGCGTCGCCATCCGGTCGGGCAAATATCGCGCCCGCCTACGCGAGCTACTGGAGGAAACGCAGCAGCAGGCAGAGGAACTGCAGGCGCAGAGCGAGGAACTGCGCGCCAATAATGAGGAGCTGGAACAGCAGAGCCGCCAGCTGCAGGAAACCGCCGCCCGCCTGGAGGCGCAGCAGGCCGAGCTGGAACAGACCAACGTCCAGCTGGAGGAACAGACCCGCCAGCTGGAGGTGCAGCGCGACGATCTGACCCGCGCGCAACATTCGCTCAAGAACCAGGCGAGCGAACTGGAGCAGGCGAGCCGCTACAAGTCCGAATTCCTCGCCAATATGAGCCATGAGCTGCGCACCCCACTTAATTCGCTGCTCATCATGGCGCGGCTGCTGGCGGAAAACCGCGCCGGCAATCTGAGCGCCGAACAGGTCCGCCATGCCGAAACGATCGAGACTTCGGGCAATGACCTCCTCACCCTCATCAACGACATTCTCGACATTTCGAAGATCGAGGCGGGCAAGCTCGAACTCCAGCCGCGCCGCATGAGCATCAAGGCGCTGCTGGAAAAGATGGAGGCGATCTTCGCCCCCTCCGCTCAATCGAAGGGCCTCGCCTTTGCCGCCGCCCGGCAACCCGACGCGCCCGCCGAGATGGAAAGCGATCCGCAACGGATCGAACAGGTGCTCAAGAACTTCCTGTCCAACGCGATCAAATTCACCGACCGGGGATCGGTCGCGCTGGAGGTGGAGCGGCGCGCCGACGGCCGCATCGGCTTCACCGTGCGCGACACGGGCGTGGGCATCCCGCCCGAACAGCAGCAGGTGATCTTCGAAGCCTTCCGCCAGGCCGACGGGACGGTCAGCCGCAAATATGGCGGCACCGGCCTTGGCCTCTCCATCTCGCGCGAACTCGCCCGTCTGCTCGGCGGCGAGGTGCAGGTGGAAAGCGCCGCCGGGGAAGGCAGCGCCTTCACCCTGCTGCTGCCCGAACGCTATCAGGGCGCCGCTGCCGTGCCGGTCGTGGCGCCGCGCGCCGAAGCGATGCCCCAGCCGATGTCGGCGCGGCCGGTCCGCCCCCGCAACACGCCCGCTGCCGAGGATGATCGGGAAAGGCTGTCCGGGGATTCCCGCGTCATCCTGATCGTGGAGGACGACCCCGTCTTCGCCCGCATCCTGTGCGACGTCGCGCATGAGCTGAAATTCCAGTGCCTGATCGCCAGCACCGCCGACGAAGGCGCGCTGATGGCACGGCAATATGTGCCCCATGCCGTCATCCTGGACATGAACCTGCCCGACCATACGGGCCTCTCCGTGCTCGACCGGATCAAGCGCGACGTGCGCACGCGGCACATTCCGGTTCATGTCGTGTCGGTCGACGACGACAGCCAGGCCGCGCTGTCGAGCGGGGCGATCGGCTATCTCTTCAAGCCGGTGAAGCGCGACGCGCTGGTCGACATGCTGGAAGGGCTGGAGGCGCGCATGGCCCAGCGCATGCGCCGCGTCCTGGTGGTGGAGGATGACGCCCAGCAGGCGGAAAGCGTGAAACTGCTGCTCGCGTCGCGCGAGGTCGAGACGGTGGAGGTTCACAGTGCCGCCCAATGTTTCAAATTGCTGGGCCGCGAGACGTTCGACTGCATGGTGCTGGACCTGAACCTGCCCGACGCGTCGGGCCTCGACCTGCTCGAACGGCTGAGCGCGGACGAGGCGGTCGGCTTCCCGCCGGTCATCGTCTATACCGGCCGGGACTTGAGCCAGGAGGAGGAGATGCGCCTGCGCCGCTACTCCAAGTCGATCATCGTCAAGGGCGCCAAGTCGCCCGAACGGCTGCTCGACGAGGTCACCCTGTTCCTGCACCAGGTCGTGTCCGACCTGCCCGAGCCTCAGCAGGCGCTGATCGCCAAGTCCCTGAACCGCGACGCCGCGCTCGACGGGCGCGACATCCTCATCGTCGAGGATGACATCCGCAACGTCTATGCGCTCACCTCCATATTCGAACCGCATGGCGCGAAGGTGCGGATCGCGCGCAACGGGCGGGAGGCGCTGACGACGCTGGACGAAGCCGCGCGCGGCCTGTCCGATCCGGTCGACCTGGTCCTGATGGACGTGATGATGCCGGAGATGGACGGCCTCACCGCCACGCGCGAGATCCGCCTCAAGCCCTGGGGCAAGCAGCTGCCGATCATCGCGCTTACCGCCAAGGCGATGGCGCGCGACCAGCAGGATTGCCTCGACGCGGGCGCCAACGACTATCTCGCCAAGCCGCTGGACGTCGACAAGCTGCTCAGCCTCACCCGCGTCTGGATGCCGCGATGAGCGAGGAGGTCTTCGCGCCCCATGAAGAGGTCGAACTGGACCTGCTGCTGGAGGCGATCTGGCGCCATTATCATTATGATTTTCGCGGCTATTCGCGCGGCTCGCTCCACCGCCGCCTCGCCCGGGCGCAGCAGCGCCATGGCTGCGAGAGCCTGTCGCAGCTCCAGCACCATCTGCTGCGCGACCCGGCGGTCTTCGCGGACCTGATGGGCTTCCTCACCATCCAGGTCAGCGAGATGTTCCGCGACCCCGCTTATTTCCGGGCGCTGCGCGAACTGGTGGTGCCGCACCTCAAAACCTATCCCTCGCTCAAGATCTGGATCGCCGGCTGCGCCAATGGCGAGGAATTCTATTCGCTCGCCATCCTGTTCCGCGAGGAAGGGCTGGAGGATCGGACGATCTTCTATTGCACCGACATCAGCCCGGCGGCGCTGGAGAAAGCGGAGGCGGGCATCTACGATCTCGACCGCATCGCGCAGTTCACCGAAAATCATCGCCTGTCCGGCGGCAAGCGATCGCTGTCCGACTATTATACCGCCGCCTATGGCGCGGCCATGTTCGACAAGTCGCTGCGCCGCCGAGCCGTCTTTGCCGAACATAATCTGGCGAGCGACCAGGTCTTCGCCGAAGTGCAGCTGGTCTCCAGCCGCAATGTGCTCATCTATTTCGACCGCGACCTGCAGGACCGCGCGCTGGGCCTGTTCGGTGAGTCGCTGGTGCGCGGCGGCTTCCTGGGCCTGGGCGCCAAGGAATCGCTGCGCTTCTCCCGCTATTCCGATGGCTTTGCGGATTTTAACGAGGCGGAGAAAATCTACCGCCGCAATCTTGTCACGCTCAAGGAGGTCGGCCGTGCAGCCTGAACCCGCGCGCATCCTG
The DNA here is from genome assembly GCA_035278405.1 of Sphingobium sp. Lineage (GTDB taxonomy): Bacteria > Pseudomonadota > Alphaproteobacteria > Sphingomonadales > Sphingomonadaceae > Sphingobium. The sequence goes on from DATEJA010000133.1 coordinate 7,129, forward strand.
GCGGTCGACGATGTCGAGGAGAACCTCACCGCGCTGGAAGCGCTGCTGGCCGACGAGGGCATCGAGCTGCTGAAGGCCCGGTCGGGGGTCCAGGCGCTGGAGCTGCTGCTGGTCCATGATGTCGCGCTGGCGCTGCTCGACGTGCAGATGCCGGGCATGGACGGCTTTGAACTCGCCGAACTGATGCGCGGCACGGAACGGACGCGGCGCGTGCCGATCATCTTCCTAACCGCCGTCGCCACCGACGAGCGGCGCCGTTTTCGCGGCTATGAGGCGGGCGCGGTCGATTATCTGCTGAAGCCCGTCGACACGCACATATTGCGCAACAAGACCGCCGTCTTCGTCGAGCTGTTCCGCCAGCGCCAAGAACTCGCCCGCCAGCGCGACGAGCTGGCCGGCGCGCTCGGGCGGCTGCATGCGCATAGCGACAATAGCCCGCTTGCCATTATCGAATTCGACGCCGGCCGCCACATCATTTCCTGGTCGATGGGCGCGCAGCGGCTGTTCGGCTGGCGCGCGCCCGAAGTGGCGGGCTTCCGCGCCGGGGAGCTGGACTGGGTCGACCCCGACGACGAAGCCGCCTTCGAAGAGCTGATGGGCGACCTTATCGCCGGGCGGCGGCTGCGCGCGGTCGAACAGCTGCGCATGCGCACCGCCGAAGGGCTGACGCTGGAGTGCGAATGTTATTGCTCGGCGCTGCTCAACGGCCTGGGCCGGCTCGTGTCGGTCAATGTCCAGATATTGGACGTGACCGAACGCAAGCGGGCGGAGGACACGCAGAAGCTGCTGATCGGCGAACTCAACCATCGTGTGAAGAACACGCTCGCATCGGTGCAGGCGATCGCGGTGCAGACGCTGCGCCATTCGTCGGGACCTTCCGACTTCGCGCCGACCTTCACCGGGCGCATCCACGCGCTCGCCCGCGCCCATTCGCTGCTGAGCAGCTCCACCTGGCAGGGCGCGGCGCTGCGCGACCTGATCAGCGGCCAGCTCGACATTGGCGCCATCGACCTTGCCCAGCTGAAGATCGAGGGGCCGGACCTGGAACTGGCGCCCGAACTGGCGCTGCACGTCGCGCTGATCCTGCATGAACTGGTGACCAACGCGCATAAATATGGCGCGCTCTGCACCCCGGCGGGCGAGGTCTGCCTGTCCTGGAAGATCGAGGGCGACCGGCTGCGGATCCTCTGGGCGGAAAGCGGGGGACCGGCGGTCGCCATCCCGACGCGCAAGGGCTTCGGCACCGCGCTCATCGAACGCAGCCTGAAGGCGGAAGGCGGCCAGGCGAGCGTCGCCTATGACCCGCGGGGCGTGCGCTGGACGCTGACCCTGCCCTGCGGCCCGCGCATCAGCCGCGTCGGTGCCGGCGCGCCCCTGACCAGCAGCGGTGAGGGGGTGGATTTCGCCGGCGACGGCCTGATCCCGGGCCAGCCCTTCCTGGTCATCGAGGATGAGCCGCTGGTCGCGATGGAGATTGCCAGCATCCTGGAGGATGACGCCGATGCGATCGTCACCATCGCCGCCAGCGCCGACGAGGCGCTGAAGCTGATCCGCACCGGCCGCTTCGCCGCCGCGCTGCTCGACGGCAATCTTCAGGGCCGGCCGGTCGACGATGTCGCCGCCGCGCTTGCCCGGCGAAACCTGCCCTTCGCCTTCGTCACCGGCTATGGGCGGGAAAGCCTGCCGCAGGATTTCCAGGATCGGCCGCTGATCGGCAAGCCGTTCGACCGCAAGCTGCTGCTGCAATGCGCGGCGGGGCTGGTGGTGCGGGCGGAGAGTGGGGTGGGAGCTTGACCTTGGCGCGCCCTACTCCTGGATAGAACTCCCCGCCCTTTCATGCGTTTGCCACCCCATGCCACTCGACCAAGAGAGCAGCGAGGCCAAGACCAGCCTGCGCAAGAGCGCGGTGCGGTTGGAGCACAGCGCCGAGCAGCAGGTCGACAGCGCCGACCGACGCACCGAACTCGCCGCCGACCGCACCGTGCTGGCGGCCGAGCGCACCTATGCCGCCTGGGTGCGCACGGGCCTCGCCGCGCTGGCGTCGGGCATCGGCGCGCGGGCGCTGCTCGACGGCATCGTGCACCAGGGTCTTGCGATGGCGACCGGCAGCGTGCTGGTCCTCTTCAGCGCCTTCTGCTTCGTCGCGGCGGTGTGGCGCCAGATGATCCGCATCTCGCCGCCGCGCCCCGACACGCCGCGCCTGCCGTCCTGGCTGCTGATCGGCGTCAACGGCTTCCTGCTGCTGGTCAGCCTGTCGGCGCTGGTCGGGCTATGGGTGCAATGACGCGCGCGCGGCGGCGGCCCGCGTCATGACCCTCGACCAATGGCTGTCGGTCGCCACCCTGGTCGGCATGATGGCGCTCTTCATCTGGGGCCGCTTTCGCTATGACGTGACCGCGATCATCGCGCTGCTCGCCGCGCTGGCGCTGGGCATCGTCAAGCCCAAGGACGCCTTCACCGGCTTTTCCGACGACATCGTCATCATCGTCGGGTCCGCGCTGGTGCTGTCGGCGGCGGTGCAGCGATCGGGCGTGATCGAGGCCGCGCTCGACCGGATTTCCCGCCATGTCCGACGGGTGCGGTCGCAGTTGCTGGTGCTGACCGCCACGGTCGGCGTCACATCCGCGCTGGTCAAGAATGTCGGCGCGCTCGCCATGCTGATGCCCGCCGCGCTGCAGATGGCGAAGAAGAACGAGACGAGCGCGTCGGTCTTCCTGATGCCGATGTCCTTCGCCTCGCTGCTGGGCGGGCTGATGACGCTGGTCGGGACCTCGCCCAACATCATCGTCAGCCGCGTGCGGCAGGACATGACCGGCCAGCCCTTTGGCATGTTCGACTATTTCCCGACCGGCTTTGGCCTGCTGGTCGTGGGCCTGCTGTTCCTGCGCTTTGGCTATCGGCTGCTGCCCGCCGACCGGCGGGGCACGCCGACGCTCGGCGAAGCGCTCAACATCTCCAACTATGTGACCGAGGCGCAGGTGGCCGAAGGCTCCGCCGCGATCGGCCGGACCATCGCCGAATTCCAGGACCGGCACGAACAGCAGGTCGCGGTGACTAGCCTGCTGCGCGGCGACATGCGCGGGGCGGTCGCGCCCGAAGTGCATCTGATGGAAGGCGACATATTGATCCTGGCCGGCGATCCCGACGCACTGGAGCGGGCGATCGCGCGCGACCGGCTGGCGCTGATCGGCGGGGATGGCCAGCCCGGCGCGGAAGAGGACGATCTGGGCGTCATCGAAGCGGTGGTGACCACCGATTCCATCCTGATCGGGCGGACGGCGGGGCGGCTGCAGCTGCGCGACCGCTTCGGCATCAACCTGATCGCGGTGTCGCGGGCGGGCGAGCATCTGACCCGCAAGCTGGGGCAGATCGTGCTGCAGGCGGGCGACGTGCTGGTGCTGCAAGGGTCGCTGAGCCGCATGCCCGACCGGCTCGGCCAGTTCGGCGCGTTGCCGCTCGCGCAACGCTCGCTGCGCCTGGGGCTGTCGACGCGGGGATGGCTGCCGGTCATCATCCTGGGCTTTGCCATGGCGGCGACGGCGGCGGGGCTGGTGCCCGTCGCGGTCGCCTTCTTCGCGGCGGCCGGCATGGTCGTCATCACCGGGGCGCTGCCGGCGCGCGAAGCCTATGAGGCGGTGGAATGGCCGATCCTGATCATGCTGGGCGCGCTGATCCCGGTCAGCGGCACGCTGCAGAGCAGCGGCGCGTCCGACATCATCGCGGTCCAGCTTGCCCATGCCGCCGCCGTCCTGCCGGCCTGGGGCGCGGTGGCGATGATCCTGGTGGTGGCGATGGCGGTGACGCCTTTCCTGAACAATGCCGCCACGGTGCTGGTGATGGCGCCGATCGCGGCGGTCTTTGCCCATGACCTGGGCCATCGCCCCGAAGCCTTTCTGATCGCGACGGCGGTGGGGGCGGGATGCGATTTCCTGACGCCGATCGGGCATCAGTGCAACACGCTGGTATTGGGACCGGGCGGCTACAGATTCGGCGATTATGCGCGGTTGGGCGCGCCCTTGTCGCTGTTGGTGGTCGTGGTCGCGACGCCGCTGATCCTGTGGTTCTGGCCGCTTTGATCAATTGCATGAAGGAAGTGGCGAGAAAAACGGGATTCTGACAATCTATCCTAAGTTATCGAATTGTCGTGGATGAAGTCCAAATATTTGCGACTGCTTCGTTAAATCATTTCGGCAATCGAAGACGCAACGAACAACCCGTCGCAAATCCCGAGGAGGTCGGGAACAGGAGCGGTCCTTTTCTGTTCACAAGCATGTCAACGAACAGGAAGGACGCCTCCATGCCGTCGTCATCGGACCCAACCGCCGATCTTACCCATGAACTTCGCGACGATGCCCAGAATTTGGCGGGCGCGGCGGCCGACCGCCTTCAGCAGGAGGCCGATCGCGCCAAGAGCCCGGTCGTCGACCAGGCCAAGTCGGTGTCGTCCGCGCTCGACAAGGCGGCTGACGAGCTGGCGGACGGCCAGACGCCCGACTGGCTGCGTTCGGCCTTCGCCCAGGGCGCGCAGCAGGTCCGCCGCCTGGCCGATGTGCTGGAGCAGAAGGATTCGCGCCAGCTGCTGGACGATGTCCGCGCCATCGCCCGCGACAATCCCGCGACATTCCTGACCGCCTGCGCCGCGGCCGGCTTTGCCGCGAGCCGCATCTTCAAGGCCGAGCCGCCGCGCCGCGCGCCGACGGCGATGACGGCGCCGGCGACCACCCGCCCGACGGGGAGCGCCGGGGACCATGGCCACCTGGGAGACCTGGCATGATCGACAGCGAGACCGAGCGCGTCGCGACGCGAACGCGCAACGGCACCGGGGTGGCGCCGAGCCAAGACGACAATATCGTGTCGCTGCTGCGCGAACTCACCAACCAGGGGACGCATCTGGCGGAGCAGCAGCTCGCGCTCATCAAGGCGGAGGTGCGCGAGTCCGGCCAGAATGTGAAGCGCGCGGTCGGCGCGATCGCGGGCGCGGCGGTGGTCGGCATCGCCGGCCTTGGCGTGCTGCTGATGGGCCTGGCCTATCTGCTGGCGGGGGCGATCCATCATCTGGGCCTGGCCACGCTGATCGTCGGGGTGGTGACGCTGATCGTCGCCTATCTCCTGTATCGCGGCGCGGCAGCCAAGCTGAACGCCGCCGAACTAGTCCCCGACCGCAGCCAGCACACCCTGGAACGCACGCCCGCCGCCCTGCGCGGCGACCTCAAGACCGGAGCATAGAGCATGACCGACACGCTGGAACAGGACCCGGCCGCCATCGAGCGGGACATCCGCCGCACCCAGGACGATATGAGCCGCACGATCGACCGGATCGGCGACCAGCTGACGCCCCGGAACATCTTCAACGCCCTGCTCGACAAGGCGGACGAGAATGACATCGACGCGCGCACGCTGCTGGACGGCGCGCGGCGCAACCCGATCGCGCTCGGCCTGATCGCGGCGGGCGCGATCTGGCTGATCAGCGACAAGGACAGCAAATTCCCCTCGCTGCCGCACAGGGCGCGCGAGCCGCAGGACGGGCCCGACATCCATCATCGCGACTATGTCACCCATATGTCGGCGGTCGAGCTGCGCGACGGCGAGGATGACGCCGCCTATCAGCGCCGCCGCGACCAGGCGCGCGCCAATTATTTCATGCTGGAGCGCCGGCATGACGAGGATGAGCAGGGCTTCCGCCAGCGGCTCGACGATTTCGCCGACCGCTTCCGCGAAAAGCGGCAGGCCTGGGCCGACAGTTCCGCCCGCGCGGCGCAGGCCACCGGCCGGCAGGCGGCGCAAGGCTGGGACAAGGCGCAGGGTCTTTATGCCGGCAACCCGCTGGTCGGCGGGCTGGTCGCCGCCGCGATCGGCGCGGCGGTCGGCGCCGCGCTGCCGGTCAGCCGCGCCGAGCAGGACGCGCTGGGCGAGCTGGGCGAACAGGCCCGCTCCTTCGCCAGCGAGCAGAAGGACAGCCTGACCGACACGCTGCGCGAGAAGAAGGATGAGCTGGTCGGCCAGGCGCAGGACAGGTTGCAGGACAGCCAGGCGGCCCCGTCCTCCGCGCCCTCCGCGCAGCAGCAGGGGCAGGCGGGGCAGCAGGGGCAGCAGGCGGGGTCTTCCTTCTCCTCGCCGTCGTCCTCCTCCTCGTCCTCGCCCGGGTCCTCGCCTTCGCCCGCGAGCAGCCCGACGCCCGAAAGCTTCCATTCGCAGGGCGCGGCGGGGGCGGTGCGGTCCGATGCGGGACCGCCGCGCAACGACTGGCCATGAGCCGGGCCGCCCTTGATGCCCTGTCCTCCTGACCGATCCTGCTTGCGACGACCATGCCCCGCGATGAAGAAAGCCGCCGCGCCCGCAATGCCAAACGACTGCTCTGGGTCGTGTTGCTGGGCGCGCTCCTGCTGGCGGCGTTCATCGCCTATACCAGCCTGAACGCGCCCGACCGCGAGGCGATGCCGCCCAAGGGGACGGCGCCGTTGCAGCGGTGACGGGCGCGCGAGGGGTGGCGAGGCAGCTCCGGCGATCGCGCTTGTGGAGAGGGCGGGAGATGGATTCCCGCCTGCGCGGGAATGACGGGGTAGAGGCTGTTCCCCGGCCGAGGCGGGGGCCCAGCGGCCAGGGTGGGACTGGGCCCCGGCCTTCGCCGGGGAACGGAGTGGGGCGGTGCGTGGGTGGTATCCGGCTGGGTTTCCTCTCCAGCCTGTCAGCCTCGCGGGGGATTGATCAGGCTGCGTTCCCTCTACCTACCCGTTCGTTTCGAGCGAAGTCGAGAAACGGGACCGCAGCGCTGCGGGCTTCTCGACTTCGCTCGAAGCGGACGGATCAAGAGGCAGTTGGCGCGCTGTTCCCCGGCGGAGACCGGGGAACGGGGGGCGCGTGGATCATCCAGGTGGAAAGCGGCGCCCGGCGTCACCATCTTGGGGGAGAACGGAGCGGAGCACCCATGGCTGACGATCGATGAATGAGAGCATCGCCTATATCGGCCTGCTGGCCGACGAGGAGATCGAGCTGGACAGCGCGGCGCTGATGCTGAGCGCGCTGGACCATGAGGGGACCGACGTGGATCCCTATCTCGACCTGCTGCGCACGATCAGCGCGACGCTGGAGAAGGCGCGCGCGGGCTCGGGCGAGACGCGGCTGCAAGGCGGCGAGGCGCAGGGCGCGCTGCTGGCGCAGGTGCTGGGCGAGCAGTTCGGCTTTGCCGGGGACAGCGCCACCTATGACGCGCCGCTCAACGCCGACATGATCCGCGTGCTGGACCGCAGGAGCGGCCTGCCGGTCAGCCTGTCGATCCTCTATGTCGCCGCCGCGCGCCGGCTGGGCTGGACCGCGCATGCGCTCAACACGCCGGGCCATGTGCTGGTCAGCCTTGGCGAGGGCGAGCGCCGCGCGCTGATCGACCCGTTCCACCGGGGCGCGCCGGTGCGGGGCGAACAGCTGCAGGCGGTGATCGAGCGGGCGCTGGGCCCCGGCGTCCCGCCCGCCAAGGCGCATGTCGAACCCCTGTCCAACCGGATGACGCTGGTGCGGCTGCTGCTGAACCAGGCGACCCGCGCCGAGCAGGCGGGGGACAAGTGGCGCGCCTGCACCATCTACGGCCGCATGACCGTGATCGCGCCCGAACATGGCGCGGGCTGGTGGGAACTGGCGCGGCTGCAACTGGCGCTGGGCGAGATCGACGAAGCGCGCGGGAGCCTGAGCGCGATGCTGGAAATCACCCGCGACCCGGAGCGGCGGGGGCAGATCAACAGGTTGCTGTTGCAGCTTTCGGGGCAGGCTTCGTCCTGAGAATTTCGCGCGGAGGGGCTGGAATGTCAGTCTCTGCGGCTGCGCGTGAATTCATGGGGCGGGAGCACTTTGTTCTGGGTCGTCAGGATGACGTTGGGGCGCGCTTGCAAATGGCCCTGTCTGTTCCCCGGCGGAGCCGGGGTCCAGGTTTGAGGATGGAACGGGCCCCGGCCTTCGCCGGGGAACCGTGTCTAGAAATTGACTTCCGCGCCGACCAGGAAGCTGCGGCCGAAAATGCCCTGATAATAGGTGTTGCGCGTGGCATTGCCGGTCGTCCCGGGATCGGGCACGCCCACGTCCAGCACATTGTCGACATTGAGGCGGAGGCGGAACTGCTTGTTGACCGCGACGCTGACCGACGTGTTCCAGACCGTCCAGGCATCGACCTTGTCGACCTCGCGCGTGCCGAGCGGTTCGGTCGCGTCGAAGCGGGCGGGGCCGATGTAGCGAACCTGGTTGAACCAGGTGAGCGGGCCCTTTTCCCAGGTCAGTTCGAACGTGGCGGTATCCTTGCTGTTGCCGATTTCGCCGCGCGTGTTGGTGATCGGCCCGCCATCGCGGATCTGGTTGAACTCCTTGAGCGTGTGCTGATAATTGACGCCCAAGGTCAGCCGGCCATCATCGCCGATCGGCAGCGTATAATTGCCCGCCACCTCGATCGCGCGGAACACCACCCGGCCCTGGTTGATATAGGGTTCCGACAGGGTTTCGACCTGGCCGAAAAATTCGGGGTCCGGATCGGTGCTGCGGGTGATGAGCGCGCAGAAGGGATTGTTGGGATAATCCGACGAATCATAGCAGGTGGTCAGCACGTCTTCCGCGCTGGATGAGGTGATGGCATCGCGGATGTCGATGCTGATATAATCGACGCCGAGCGTGAAGCCGGGCAGGAAGCGCGGCGTCAGCACCGCGCCCACGGTCCAGCTGTTGGAATATTCTTCCTTGAGGTTGGGGTTGCCCACGACCGTGATCGGCACCGTGATCGAATTGATGTTGGACACGAAATCGGCCGGCAGCCCTGCCGCCGCGCAATTGGCCTGACGCACGGACGGGTTGGGTCCGCTTTCCAGGTTGGACACGTCGCACGGATCATAGCCGCCGTCGAAGGCCGGCTGGTTGGGCACGAACAGCTCGCCCACCGCCGGCGCGCGGATGGCGCGGGTGAAATTGCCGCGAATGGCAAGGTCAGGGATCGGCGCCCAGCGTCCCCCCGCCGTCCAGGTGAAGGCGTTGCCGGTGACGCTGTTATGGACGTAGCGCGCGGCGGCATTGACCTCCAGCTCGTGGATGAAGGGAATATTCTGGTCCTCGCCGATGATCGGCGCGCGGATTTCGCCGAACAGCTCGCTGGTGGTGTAATGGCCCTTCAGCCCCAGGATCGGGATCGATCGGCCGAGCGGCGTCGTATAATAGGCGTCGGGATCGAAGCTGGAGCCTTCGCGCCGGTTCTCATAGCCGATGACGACGCCGAGGTCGCCGCCCGGCAGGGTCGCGACGGCGCCGGTCAGCGTCGCCAGGAAGTCGCGCTGCGTCGTCACCGCGCGGGTGCGCGCGATCGTCGTCACATAATCGCGCGCGGCCTGGCTGGGCGTGCCCGCGCCGAAGATGTTGAGCGGCGCGCAGGTCTGCGAGATCGTCCCCGCATAGGCTGTTTCGAACGGCGGCGAATTGGGGTCGGTGCGCGGGATGGGCGGCTGCGTCGGATCATTGGGATCGGGGTTGAAGGGCGCGCAGACGATATTGCCGGCCGCGTCGCGCGTGACATTGAGCGCGCGGCGCAAATTGGGCTCGACCAGCGAGGGGATCAGCGAAATGCTCTTCGTGCGGCCGTAATTGGCCGACACGTTCCAGGTCCATTGATGGCCGATCGCGTCGAAATTGCCCTCTACCCCGGCGACGAAGCGATAGAGGTCCTGCTTGAGCTTCGACTGGCCCGAGACCAGGTCGGTATTGGCGCGGCCGAGATAGAAGACGCCGGTGTCGTCGGTCGAAGGACGACCGGCGGCGATGAGATTGGCGCGGATCGTCTCGCGGTCGGCGGCGCTCAGGAACGGGTTGTTGAGGCGGACGATATAATTGCCGTTGACGTCGAAGGTGCCCGCCGGCGCCGATCGGAAGAAGGCGGTGTTGTAGACCGGCTGGTCGCGCAAATTGGTGGCGCGGGTGCGCGAATACCAAGCCTCGCCGAACAGCCGCAGATTGTCGTTCAACTCGAAATTGAGCTGCGCCGCCGCGTTGAAGCGGTTGGAATTGACGCGCAGATTGTCGATCGTCGCGAAGTTGAGGCCGTCGCCGCCGATGAAGGTCGTGGGATCGGGCGTGGTCTGTCCCGGATCATAGGGGATGAGCGTGCCGCCGGGTCCGAACTGCACCAGCTGGCCAGCCGCGTTGCGGATGTTGCGCGGCGACCCGGGAATGTTGGGATCGAGCGTGCCGCGATCGATGAAATAGGGGACGCCGCCTTCGGAGCCCAGATAGGTGCGCACATTGTCGGCGAGCACCAGCGAGAAGGGCGAGTTGGGATCGGACGGTTGCACGAACTGCCGCTGCCGCGCCACCGACGCGCGCTGGGTGCCGAGCAGGCCCTTGTCCTGCGAATATTCGGCGTTGACCGTGATGTTGCCGCGCCCGTCGGCGAAATTCTGCCCGACAAGGCCGCGCACGCGCCAGTTGAACATGTCGCCGCGCTGGCTGATGCCCGACTGGCCGTCGAGGCTGACGCCCTGATAATTTTTCTTGAGGATGATGTTGACGGTGCCGGCGATCGCGTCCGACCCGTAGATGGGCGCGCCGCCGATCGAGACGGTCTCGATCCGGTCGATGAGCTTCGTCGGAATGGTGTTGAGGTCGACCTGCGACCCGGCTTCGGCCGCCGAGAAGATCGACGGCGGGTTGGCCCCGACGAAGCGGCGGCCGTTGACCAGCGTCAGCGTGCGCTGCGAACCCAGGCTGTAGAGGTTGACGAACTGCTGCCCGACATTGAAGCCGTTCGCCTGCTGGCCGAATTGCGAACTGTCGGGCAGGCCGAAGCCGGGCAGATCCTGCAACGCCTCGCCGACGCTGGTATAGCTGCGATTTTCGATCGTCCGCGCGGCCACGGTCGCGGTGGGCTGCGGATTGTCGACGATCGGCCGCGCGATGCGCGACCCGGTGACGATGATCGTGGCGCTGCCCGCCGGCTCCGCACTGGATGGCGGTGTCGAAGATTGCGCGCAGGCAGAGTGATGGGCCGCCGCCAGCACAAAGCAAGCCGCGGTCGAAAGAAAAAGATGCTTCGTCATATGTCTGGACCCCTTGCCGCCCAGTTGGCGTCCCTGCGCCAACAAGCCCGGAACGCGAAAAAGGCGAAGCTGGTCCTCCAATCGGACGAACGTATAACAATTTTTCTCAACCGTTGCTGAATTGCAACAAGTTTTACTACGCGAGGTCTAGTCCTTGTCCATTGATCTGCATCAATAGTTGTCCGCGACATCGCTGCCTTGCCGTAGCGGAAGCCCGCGCCCGCCCCCTCCCCTTGCGAACCCTTATGCGCCGCGTGCGTTCTGGGTTGCATGACCATCGCGTGGATCGAACTGGGTGGGGGCCTGTTCTTGGCGATCCTGACCCTGCGCGACGTGTTCGAGACCGTGGTGGTGCCGGGGGAAAGCCGGGCGTCGTTGCGGGTCGCGCGGCGGTCGATCGTGCTGCTGCTGCCGCTGTGGAAGCTGATGCGCGGGCGGCAGGGGATCTCTTCGACCTTCGCGCCGCTCGTGCTGGTCACCTCCTTCTTCCTGTGGATGCTGCTGCTGACGATCGCCTTCGCGCTGATGGCGCATGCGCTGCGCTATTCCTTTGCGCCGCCGCTGCCGGATTTTGCCCAGGCGATCTTCCTGGCGGGCAGCGGGCTGGTGACGATTGGCCTTAGCGAAACCGACGCGCTGGGTGCGGCGCGCTGGGTGGTGCTGGCGTCGGGCTTTTGCGGGCTGGGCGTCATGACCATGGCGGTCACCTATTTGCTGGAAGTGCAATCCAGCCTTGCCGCGCGGGACAGCGGCCTGTTGAAGCTGCGCACCTCGGCCGGCGATCCGCCTTCGGGGCTGGCGATGCTGGAGAAATATGCGGCGATCGACAATCTGGACGGGCTGGTCGACGTGCTGAAGGACGGGCGCGACTGGTGCGCCAAAGTGCTGCAGAGCCACGCGGCGCACCCTTCGCTCATCTATTTCCGCACGGTGAGGACGGGGGCGGGCTGGCCCGCTTCGCTGGGCGCGCTGCTCGACCTGGCGCTGCTGGTCGAACATTATTGCGACCTGCCCGCCTTGCGCGGCCGCGCGGTGCTGCTGCGCGAGGATGGCGCGCGGATGGCGGGGGAACTGGCGGCGTTGCTCGACCTGCGGCCGGGAGATGCGGCGCCCGAGCCGATCGCGCATGACGCGCTGTGCCGCAGGCTGCGGGCGGCGGGCTATCGGTTGCGGGGGGAGATTGATGCGGGCGCCTTCGAGGCGCTGCGTGGCGATCTGGCGGCCAAGGTCGCGGTGCTGGCGGATCATCTTGGCAAGGCGGTGGCGCCGCTTATCCCCCGGTCTTGAGCGTTCCGTGCTTCTGCGGAGGCAGGCGTGCGGGGTTGCGGGCGTGACCTTGCGCCCTGGGCTGCTGCTTTCGCAGGAGCACGGAAAGGGTGGCCCGGTCAGGCCGTTGCCAGGCCCTTTACGACGAAGGGCAAGCGTTCGCCGTCGGGTTCGGTCAGGGTGATGTAGCTGCCCTGCGCGATTCCGTGAGCGTCGAGGCGGAAGATGCTTTCATCATCCTCCTCCCCCACTTCGTAGGAAAGCGCCCAGCCGCGCGGGGTGCGCAGCAGGCTGCCGCGCCGGTCGGGCTCGTTGGGCCAGAAGCGCCGCACCGTCGCCAGTTCGGGATGGCGGCGATATTCCTGCTCGTCGATCAGCCCGTCGCCGCCGAGCGGCAGGCGCATCACATAGCTGCGCGCGGCCGACCCGTTGGGGAAGCCGGGGGTGCGGGCGAGTTCGAGGCGTATCGTCGTCCATGTCATGCCCCCTTGATCCGCCTGTCGGGCGCGCGATGCTATAAGGACTATACCGGATGGCCCGCGTCCGGGCCGGCGGGCCATCTTGCCCAGGGTAAGAAGGAGGAGCATGACAGGCGCATGGGGGTGGCGGACGACGAGAGCGAAGGCCTGGCCGAACGGGCGCACAGCCTGGAACAGGCGCTGCTGGGATCGATCCTGGCGACGGTGCCCGATGCGCTGATCGTCATCGACATGGCCGGCCATATCGTGTCCTTCAGCACGGCGGCGCAGCGCATGTTCCAATATGCCGAGAGCGACGTGCTGGGCGAGAATATCTCGATGCTGATGCCCTCCCCCGACCGGGAGCGGCACGACGGCTATATCGACCATTATGTGAAGACCGGCGAAAGGCGGATCATCGGCATCGGCCGCCTGACCAGCGCGCGGCGGCGCGACGGGTCGGTCTTTCCCATCGAATTGTCGGTGGGCGAGGTGCAGGATGGGGGACGGCGCCTGTTCACCGGCTTCATCCGCGACCTTACCGAACGGCAGCAGGCCGAGCGGCGCGTCGCGGACCTTCAGGCCGAACTCGCCCATGCCAGCCGCGTCACCGCCATGGGCACGCTGGCATCGGCGCTGGCGCACGAACTCAATCAGCCGCTGACCGCGATCGCCAATTATCTGGAGGCGGGGCGCGACCTGCTGGATGCGCAGGGCCCGGTCGACCGCCACCTGCTGCGCGAGGCGATGGAGGAAAGCGCCGCCCAGGCGCTGCGCGCGGGGGAGATCATCCGGTCGCTGCGCGAATTCATCAAGCGCGGCGAAACCCTGCGCCAGCCCGAACCGCTGCGCGCGCTGCTGGCCGAAGGCGCCGCGCTCGCCTTCATCGGGGTGGACAGCCGGGGGATCGACATGGACATCAGCGTCGATGCCCGCGTCGACAAGGTGCTGGCCCATCGCGTGCAGATGCAGCAGGTGCTGATCAACCTCATCCGCAACGCGGTGGAGGCGATGGCGAACAGTCCGGCGCGCATCCTGCGCCTGTCGGCCGCGCCGGCGGGCGAGGGCAAGGTGGAGATCATCGTCGCGGACAGCGGCCCGGGGCTGGACCCCGCCATGTCGCGCACGCTCTTCACCCCCTTCACCACCAGCAAGGCGGCGGGCATGGGCGTGGGCCTGTCGATCAGCCAGACCATCGTCGAAGGCCATGGCGGGCGCATCTGGGCGCGGCCATCGCCCTGGGGCGGCACGGCCTTTCACTTCACCCTGGAGGCGGCGGATTGAGACTATGAGCGAGCCCTATCCCATCTATGTCGTGGACGACGACGCCGCGATCCGGCGGTCGCTGTCCTTCCTGCTCAAGACCAGCGGCTATGCGGTGCACTGTTTCGAGGGCGGCGCGCCGTTCCTGAAGGCCGCCGCCGACCTGGCGCCGGGCTGCGTGCTGCTGGACGTGCGGATGCCCGATATCGACGGGCTGGAGGTCCATCGCGACCTGCGCGCGCGCGGCATCATGCTGCCGGTGGTGATCATGACCGGCCATGGCGACATCGACATGGCGGTCGGCGCGATGAAGGCGGGGGCGAGCGACTTCGTCGAAAAGCCGTTCGACAAGGCGGCGCTGCTGGCCTGCATCGAGTCCGCCCGCAAGCTGACCGTGGCGGAGCGCGGCGCCAGCGCCCGCGCGCAGGAGGCCCGCGCCCGGCTGAACGCGCTGACCGAGCGGGAACGCGACGTGCTGGACGGGCTGGTCGAGGGGCTGCCCAACAAGACCATCGCCTATGATCTGGGGATCAGCCCGCGCACGGTGGAAATCCACCGCGCCAA
>DATEJA010000134.1:0-8458 GCA_035278405.1 Sphingobium sp.
CCGTCAATGGCGCATGGACCGCGCCGGGAGCGGCGGCCTTAGCGCCTGCCTCGCAAAATTAAAGTCTATTCTGGCCATCGCCAGCAGCAGGAAAGCCATGAACAGCGGATTTGACGATTTTCTGACGCTGGAGGTCAATCATCTGGACGTGGACGTCCTGACCGGCATCTATTCGGAAGAAACGCACCTGCCGCAGCCGCTGCGCATCTCCATCCGGGCGCGGTTGAAGATGGCCGATCATTATGAGCCGGAGACGCCGCTGTCGCGGTCCAAAAATTATATGGACCTCAAACATGCGGCGACCACGGCGCTGCCGGAGGGGCAGCATTTCACCCTGATCGAAGCGGTGGCCGACCATATCATCGACACCATCTTCCTGCAGGACGACAAGGTGCTGCATGTCGAGGTGAAGATTATCAAGCTGGCATTGAGCGAGAAGGGCGAGGAAATCGGCATTACCCTCGGCCGCTGGCGGAAGTAAGCGGCAGCGTGCCTTCTATCCCTTGATCAGGCCGATTTCGCGCAGCCGCTCGGTCAGATAATCATGCGCGCTGATCGGCGGGTCCATCGCCGGATGCGCCTCATCCACACATTGCGGTAGCGGTTCGATCAGGAAGTCGGGCCGCAGGTGGAGGAAGAAAGGCATCGAATAACGCGCAATGCCGCGCCTCTCGCTCGGTGGGTTGACGACGCGGTGGCTGGTCGATGGCAGGCGATGGTTGGTCAGGCGCTGGAGCATGTCGCCGACATTGATCACCAGCGCGCCCGGCGGCGGCACCACGGCCAGCCAGTTGCCGTCGCGATCCTGAAGTTCCAGCCCGCCTTCCTCGGCTCCCAGCAGAAGCGTGATGAGGTTGATGTCCTCATGCGCCCCGGCGCGGATGCCGGGCGCCTGCGGCGACACGGGCGGATAATGGAGCAGGCGCAGGATCGAATTGCCGTTGCGGATGGCGTCGTCGAACCAATGCTCCTCCAGCCCCAGATAAAGGGCGATCGCGCCGAGCAGGTCGGCGCCGACGCGGTCGAAATCGGCATAAAGGCGCGAGAGGACCGGGCGGAATTCCGGAATTTCCTCCGGCCAGACATTGGGCGGCATGGTGCCGGCGAGCGGATGGCCGGCGGGCAGGTCGCGGCCGACATGCCAGAATTCCTTGAGGTCGTTCTCGCTCGCGCCCTTGGCGATTTCGGTGCCGAACGCCGTGTAGCCGCGCTGGCCGCCATTGGCCTTTGCGTCGTGGCGGCGCTTCGCCTCCACAGGCAGGGCGAAGAAGCGGCGGGCGAGGGCCCAGCCCTGGTCGATCAGGTCCCGGTCCATGCCATGATCCTTTACCATGGCGAAGCCGAAACGCTGGAAGGAGGCGCCCAGCGCGGCGGCGAAATCCGCGCGGTCCATGTCCATCGACAAGATGGGCACCTGTTCTACAGCCGTTTCGGGCACTTCGTTCGTCTCCGATCAGAGGGGCGGGCGCGCCGGATCATCGGCATCCTTGATCGCCCCGGCGCGCTGATGCAAGGAGGCGTCATGAACCACTGGCTGATGAAATCGGAACCCGACGTCTTTTCCTACGACGACCTGGTCGAAAAAGGGAAAGCGGAATGGGATGGGGTGCGCAATCACGCCGCCCAGCTCCACATGAAGGCGATGAGGAAGGGCGATCTGGCGCTCTTCTACCACAGCAATATCGGCGTCGAAGCGGTCGGCATCATGGAGATTGTCGAGGAAGCCGCGCCCGACAGCACCGACGACACGGGCAAGTGGATCGCCGTCCATGTCGCGCCGAAGGAAAAGCTGGACCAGCCGGTGACGCTGAAGGCGATGAAGGCCGATCCGGCTCTGTCGGGCATGGTCATGCTGCGCCAATCGCGGCTTTCGGTGTCTCCCCTTAGCGAGGCGGAGTTCCGCCATATCCTCGCGAAGTCAAAGGCTTAGTTGCGTAGCTGCGCAGCGATTGCGGGAAATGCAATTGGACCAGCTTGATTTGCGATTGTCCTTCGGCCGGCGGAAAATCTAGACCTTGCTGCAACAGAACAAGAATATCAGAGGTGTTTGATCGGCATTCACAAGGAGTAAACCCATGCGAATGCTGTCCCAAGTTGTTATCGCCGGCGCCCTGAGCGCCATCATCGCCGCCGCCGCACCCGCCCATGCGGAAGAAGCCAAGCAGCGTTTCACCCACGAAGGCTTTACCTACGTCTACGAAGTCAAGGATACCAAGACCGGCCAGGTGATTTCGGGCCGTCGCTATCCCGACGCGGTGGCGTTCAACCTGGCTGTCAAGAATGGCAAGGTTTCGGGCGTGTCGGGTGGCCAGTCGGTCGCCTTCAAGGTTGAAGAAGCGCGCGGCGCCGCTGGGGAATAATTCTTCCGCCAGCCAGAATATCGGGGCGGCTTCCCTGGGGAAGCCGCCCTTTTTTCATGCCTTAGCGGCAGCGACGCTTGCGGTCGATTTCACGGCCCAGCAGCGCGCCGCCGGCGGCGCCCAGGATGGTGCCGGTCGCGCGGTCGCCACGCGTGTCGATGGCGCGGCCCACCAGGGCGCCGCCGACGCCGCCGACGATCAGGCCCGTGGTGCCGTCCGACCGGCGGCAATAGGTCCGCCCGTCACGACCGCGCCATTCCTTGTAGCGATAATGGTGGCGGGCATTGGCGCCGTCGGTCGGCAGCGCCATGGAAAGGGGAATGGCCATCGAAGCCGCGGCCAGGGCAAGAATGGTTTTACGCATGAAAATCTCCTCCGAAACAATGATTTGCTGCTTGAACCACCGATAGTGGAGGAGGTTGCATGAACCTGCGGCAACGACACAACGCATTGATAACAAATATCTAAATTTTGGAGTTGGCGATGGTTTTCAGCGATGGCCAGGATGCGAAACGGCTGATCGACACGCTTGGCCTGGCGCCCCATCCCGAGGGCGGCTGGTATCGGGAAACCTGGCGCGCGGCGGCGGCGGAGGGCGCGCGCGCCGCAGGGACGGCCATCTATTTCCTGCTGGAGGCGCATCAACGATCCCATTGGCATCGGGTAGATGCGGACGAACATTGGTTCTGGCATGCCGGAGCGCCGCTGCGCCTTGCGATCGCGCCGGAGCAGGGCCCTGCCGAAAACCTGTTGCTGGGAGCAGACATCTCCGCCGGCGAGCGGCCGCAGGGACGGGTGCCGGCCGGCTGGTGGCAGGCGGCCGAGCCGTTGGGCGGCTGGACGCTGGTGAGTTGCACCGTCATCCCCGGTTTCGAATTTGCCGGCTTCACCCTGGCGCCCGACGGCTGGTCGCCGCCCGTATAAGCCACGCGCGGCGCGAGCCGGCGCGGCGAAAAAAATGCTGCCCTTGCCCATGTTAAAGTCAATCGACGGCGCCTGTTCGTGTCGCTAAGGGGAGTCGCGATGACAAGTGGATGGTCGCCCTTCGCTCATGCAGCCTAAGCCCAAGCGCAGCCGGGCAATCGCCTTGCCCAACGGCGAATTTCGCGCGCGCGCCACCGAATATCTGGATTTCCTCGCAGCCTGGGTGAAGAAGCCCCGGCAGACCGCGTCGGTCGTGCCGAGCAGCCGTTTCCTGGCGCGGCTGATGGTCGCGCATATCAATCCGCAGGACGGCCGGGTGCTGGAACTGGGCGGGGGCACCGGCGTGTTCACCCGCGCGATCCTGCAGACCGGCCTGCCAGCGGAAAAGCTGGAGGTGGTGGAGATCAACCCGGCCTTCGCGCGAGGCCTGCGGCGGCATTTTCCGGCCGTGTCGGTACTGGAAACCCCCGCGCAGATCGTATCGACCATGGCGGCCGGCGAGCCGGGCGACTATCAGACGGTGGTGAGCGGCCTGCCGCTGCTGGCGATGGACCGGCACATGCATGCCGACATCCTGTCCGAAGCCTTCCGCATGCTGCGCCCGGGCGGCGGCTTCATCCAGTTCACCTATTCGACCCGCCCGCCGGTCAGCCGCGACGTGCTGCACGCGCTCGACCTGGATGTCGCGCGGGTGGGACAGACGGTCCGCAACTTCCCGCCGGCAACCGTCTTCCGCTTTTTCCGTCGCGGCGAATAGCGCCCTGGTTGCGCCCGGCGGGCGGCGACCTATCTTTGTCGCCAGCACAAGGGGGCATCTCCGCGCATGGCGCCTATCATCACCATTTCAGGCCTGACCAAAAGCTATGCGTCCGGCTTCCAGGCGCTCAAGGGCGTCGACCTGACGATCAGGGAAGGGGAAATCTTCGCGCTGCTGGGGCCCAACGGCGCCGGCAAGACGACGATGATCTCCATCATCTGCGGCAATGTGCGGCCTAGCGGCGGCACGGTGACGGTCGCTGGCCATGACATCGTCAGCGGCTATCGCGGATCGCGATCAGCGATCGGCCTGGTGCCGCAGGAACTGCATACCGACGCCTTCGAACGGGTGATCGACACGGTGCGCTTTTCGCGCGGCCTGTTCGGCAAGCCGCGCAACGACGCCTATATCGAGAAGATCCTGCGCGACCTGTCGCTCTGGGACAAGCGGCACAACAAGATGCTGGAACTGTCGGGCGGCATGAAGCGACGGGTCATGATCGCCAAGGCGCTGAGCCACGAGCCGCGCGTGCTGTTCCTCGACGAGCCGACCGCCGGCGTCGATGTCGAACTGCGGCGCGACATGTGGAAGCTGATCGGCGAATTGCGGCAGACCGGCGTCACCATCATCCTCACCACCCATTATATCGAGGAAGCTGAGGAAATGGCCGACCGTGTCGGCGTCATCAACCATGGCGAGTTGATCCTGGTCGAGGAAAAGACCGCGCTCATGAAGAAGCTGGGGCGCAAGACCCTGACCATTGCGCTCAATGATCGGCTGGACAGCCTGCCATCCGACCTTGGTGAATGGGACCTGGCGCTGAACGCCGACGGGTGCGAGATCGAATATGTGTTCGACACCAAGGCGGAGCGGACCGGCGTGTCGTCGCTGCTGCGCCGGCTGGGCGATCTTGGCATCGGCTACAAGGACCTCAATACCGAACAGAGCAGCCTGGAAGATATTTTCGTCAGCCTGGTCCACCAGGAGGCAAGCGCATGAGCGGGTTCAATCATCGCGCGATATGGGCGATCTACAAGTTCGAACTGCACCGTTTCAGCCGCACGCTGCTGACCGGCCTGCTCGTGCCGGTCATCACCACCTCCCTCTATTTCGTGGTGTTCGGCGGGGCGATCGGGTCGCGGATGACACAGATTGACGGCATCCCCTATGGCGCCTTCATCGTGCCGGGGCTCATCATGATGTCGATGTTCACCGAAAGCATCTTCAACGCCAGCTTCGGCATCTACATGCCCAAATTCACCGGCACCATCTATGAACTGCTCTCGGCGCCCGTGTCTGCGGGAGAGACGGTGATCGCCTATGTCGGGGCCGCGGCGACCAAATCGATGATCGTGGGCATCATCATCTTCGCGACTGCGCATCTGTTCGTCGACGTGCAGGTGGCTCATCCGCTGGCGATGGCGGCCTTCATGCTGCTGATCGCGGTCAGCTTCTGTCTGTTCGGCTTCATCCTGGGCATCTGGGCGCAGAGTTTCGAGCAGTTGCAGATCATCCCGCTTCTGCTGATCATGCCCATGACATTCCTCGGCGGCGCCTTTTATTCGATCCACATGCTGGGCGAGCCGTGGCGGACGATCACGCTGTTCAACCCGATCGTCTATCTCATCTCGGGCTTTCGCTGGACCTTCTTCGGTCGCGGCGACGTGGCGATCGGCTACAGCCTGTTGTTCGTCGCGGCGATGCTGGTCCTTTGTCTCGCGGTGATCGGCTGGATGTTCAGGACCGGCTACCGGCTGAAGAAATGAAAAAGGGCGGCCTCGGCAAGAGGTCGCCCTTCGGCTCGGCGCAAGGGACGCGGCTTCAGGCCGCCGCGCTCTCCGGCGCGATCGCGAAGAGGGTGACGCCCTTATATTTCGAGTCGCTCTCGTCATAAAGGCCGTGCATCGCGTCGAACCCTTCGTCGATGACGCTCACCTCGTTCAGGCCGGCCAGCTTGAAGGTGCCCAGCTTCAGTTCGCGCGGCGGGCGCCCCTCGCGCTCGATGGTCACGGCGTCGATGAACATCTCGTCATGGCGCGTGTAGAGGATGTGGGGCGCCAGCTTGACGACCATCTTGTTGTAGGTCGCCATCAGGCATTTCTGAAGCGCGATCGCTTCGAAAATGATGGTCGGGGGTGTCATGATGCCCCCGTCATTACTGATTCGCCGCGCCGGTTCAATTGCTTTGTGCGTCGCGGCATCGGCCCATGGTGCATCCGGGGCATTTTCAGGACGAGTGACGTTTCGGGAAAAGGTGGAAAATCCCGACGATGATGCCGCCGATCACCAGCCCCACCAGGGCGGCGCCCAGGGCGTTGATCAGCCAGTCGACCACCGACGCCAGGGCGGGAACGGCATGGGCCGCGCCCTCTGCCAGCCGATGGATGGTGCCGGGAATGAGGTCCCAGTGAAATTCGTGTAGCCCATGGACGATCAGCCCGCCGCCGACCCAGAGCATGGCGGCGGTGCCCACCACGGAGAGGATCGCCATCACCGCCGGCATGGCGTGAACCAGGCCACGCCCGAACCCCCGAACTGCCGCCGAGGAGCGCTTGGCGAGATGAAGGCCGATATCGTCCATCTTCACGATGAAGCCGACCACGCCATAGACGCCCGCCGTGATAACGATGGCGACCAGGACCAGGATCAGCGCCTGCTCCCACAAAGGCTCGGTCGCGACGGTGCCGAGCGCGATCGCCATGATTTCCCCCGACAGGATGAAGTCGGTGCGAATGGCGCCGGACACCTTCTGATCTTCCAACTCCTTCGAACTGTGCGTGACCAGGGCCTCTTCGGCGACGTCATGGCCCTTTTCGAAGGCTTCGAGCAGCTTTTCGACCGCTTCAAAGCAGAGGAACGCGCCGCCCGCCATCAACAGGGGCGGCAGCAGCCACGGCGCGAAGGCGCTGAGGACCAGGGCGGCAGGCAGGAGGAAGAGCAGCTTGTTGCGCAGCGATCCGCGCGCGATCTTCCAGATGATCGGCAGTTCGCGGTCGGGCGTCAGGCCCATGACGTAGCGCGGCGTCACCGCCGTGTCGTCGATCACCACGCCGGCCGCCTTCGATCCGGCCTTGCCGGCGGCGGCGGCGACATCGTCGAGCGAGGTCGCGGTGATTTTCACGATGCCCGCGACATCGTCGAGCAGCGCAATCAGACCCGAAGGCATTGATATTCTTCCCCTGTTGCAGAACCCGGACAGAGCCCTTCACGATCCCGCCTCATAAGGATGGGGCGGGGCAGGGGCAACTCTCGCGCGCGAAGGATCGGTCAGGCAATGCCGCGATAATTGCCCGGCGGGTCACTGGCGGGGAAGGATTCGTCCATCTGCTCGTCGACAAGATCCCAATCGGCCGCATCGACATGCTGTTCTTCCGGGCCAGCGTCCCGCACGATGCCCGACGATCCGACCGGCGCGCGATCGTCGATCGCCTGTTCCGCCGGGTGCCTTTGCAGGGCTCGCCACAGCATCGTGCCCACGCCCCCCAGCAATGCCATTTTCATCAAGCCCTTCATGGCGATTTCTCCTGCGACTCATGGATGTGGACCCATTCTGCATGATTGCCGGTAACGCCGTGCGGGGGGAGGGAGACTTCCCCTTCCTCGTCCGTGCCGGGGCGCGGTTCGTCGCCGCCGCTGCCCGGCGCCACCGACCAGCGCTGGCGCAGCGCGGCGTTGATCATCGCGCGCCAGGCGCTTTCGGCGCCCGCCTCGCGCATGGCGGCGTCGGGCTCCTTCAGCATGGCAAGGATGCTGGCCGCGTCCTCGACCCGCGCCTGCCATTGCGCGGGATCGTCGGTAGCGAGATGGCGCGCCAGCCGTTCGATCAGGGTTCGCTCTTCCATGGCCGGGGAACGCCTGCTCCCGCGCTTCCGTTCCGCGAAGATCGTGACGCAAGCGAAGCATTGTGAACGGGACCGTCCCGTGCTCGTTGATCCCACTGGCAGGGGGGCGACAGGAGATGGACGATGCCCCAGGGCGACAAGAGCAGCTATACCGACAAGCAGAAGCGCAAGGCCGAACATATCGAGGAAGGCTATGAGAAGCGCGGCGTTTCCACCAAGGAGGCCGAACGCCGGGCTTGGGCGACGGTGAACAAGGAATCGGGCGGCGGCAACAAGTCCGGCTCGGGTCGCGGCAAGCCCGACACCCATATGTCCTCGCGCAAGGGCGGCAGGAAGGGCGGCGCCGCCTCGTCACGGCGCTCGGCGGCGGATCGGTCCGCAGCCGCGAAGAAGGGGTGGGAGACGCGGCGGAAGAAGGCCGGCTAAGACGGCCTTCTCAGCGCGGTCGCTTCAGGCGGATCTCGAACAGCTTCGCCCAATTCTTGCCGGTGACGAACAGGCGGTCGCCCTTGGCATCATAGGCGATGCCGTTGGGCACCGCCTCGCTGTCGGTCGCGCCGCTCAGCTTGATGAGC
>DATEJA010000135.1:0-3410 GCA_035278405.1 Sphingobium sp.
CCCCAGATATTCGTCGGGACAATAGATCACCGCCTCGATCCACGGTTCCTCGATCATCTCGATATGGTTGGGATCGGGCATGTCGGCGGGGTTGTGCAGATGGCGCACCGTCCCGTCCTTCATATGCATCTCATAGACCACCGACGGCGCGGTGGTGATGAGGTCCAGATCATATTCGCGCGTCAGCCGCTCCTGGATGATCTCCAGATGGAGCAGCCCCAGGAAGCCGCAGCGGAAGCCGAAGCCCAGCGCCGCCGAGGTCTCCATCTCGAAGGAGAAGCTGGCGTCATTGAGCCGCAGCTTGGAAATGCTGTCGCGCAGCTTCTCGAAATCATTGGCGTCGACCGGGAAGAGACCGCAGAACACCACCGGCTGCACTTCCTTGAAGCCGGGCAGCGGCGCCTTGGCCGGGTTCTTGACCGTGGTGATCGTGTCGCCGACACGGGTCTGGCTGATGTCCTTGATCTGCGCGGTGATGAAGCCGATCTCGCCCGGGCCCAGTTCGGCCAACTGCTCGATCTTCGGCCGGAAACAGCCGACGCGGTCGATGAGATGCTCGGTCCCGCCGATCATGAACTTGATCTGCTGGCCCTTCCGGATGACGCCGTTCATCACCCGCACGAGGATGACGACGCCGAGATAGGGGTCGTACCAGCTGTCGACCAGCATGGCTTCCAGCGATGCGTCGCGGTCGCCCTGGGGCGCCGGGATCTTGGCGACCACGGCTTCCAATATGTCGTCGATGCCGATCCCCGCCTTGGCGCTCGCCAGCACCGCCTCGGACGCATCGAGGCCGATCACCTCCTCGATCTCCGCCTTCACCTTTTCGGGTTCGGCGGCGGGCAAGTCGATCTTGTTGATGACCGGCACGATCTCATGGTCATGCTCGATCGACTGGTAGACATTGGCGAGCGTCTGCGCCTCGACCCCCTGCGCCGCGTCGACGACCAGCAGCGCGCCTTCGCAAGCGGCAAGGCTGCGGCTCACCTCATAGGCGAAGTCGACATGGCCCGGCGTGTCCATGAGGTTCAGCTCATAGGTCTCGCCATTGCGGGCGACATAGTCGAGGCGCACGGTCTGCGCCTTGATGGTGATGCCGCGCTCTTTCTCGATATCCATATTGTCGAGCACCTGCGCGCTCATCTCGCGGTCGGAAAGGCCCCCGGTGCGCTGGATCAGCCGGTCGGCCAGCGTCGACTTGCCATGGTCGATATGGGCGATGATCGAAAAATTGCGGATATGCGAAAGGTCGGTCATGGCTGCGCGCCCTAGCAGCCATTTGCCGGCCTGTCAGCAGTCCCGCGCATGGGCAATCCCGCGTCCCTTCCTTCGCTTGCTTGAACCGTCACACTGTTGTGCTAGAGCTTTGCGGCAAAGAACGGGTTGCCAAAAGATCGACAACGACATCAGCAACTTTCAGGGGTGCAAGACCATGGGTGTGTTCACGAAATTCTTCGCTGCCGCAGCCGGCCTGGCTGTCGCGGTTTCTCCCGCCATGGCCGCCGACAAGGGTTCGTCGGCCCGGCAGCAGCAGGCCAAGAAAACCGCGGAAATCCCGCATTGCACCCGTCGCCTGGGCACGGTCGCGATCGTCGAGCCGGACAATCAGTGGTGGCGCGAGCTGAACCTGGGCAGCCCGGAAGCGATCCTCAAGGTCTTCATCCAGCAGTCCGGCTGTTTCGGCATCGTCAATCGCGGCCGCGCCATGGCCAGCCGCAACATGGAGCGCGCTATGGCGGACTCCGGCGAATTGCAGGCGGGCTCCAACCTGGGCAAGGGCCAGGTGAAGGCGGCCGATTATTATCTGCAGCCCGACATCGTCTCGTCGAACAAGAATTCGGGCGGCAACGCGCTGGGCGGAATGCTCGGCGGCTTCCTGGGCGGACGCACGCTGGGCGCGCTGGCTGGCGGCATCTCGATCAAGAAGAGCGAAGCCAATGTGACGCTGTCGATCGTCAACGCCCGCACCACCGAGGAAGAGGCGCTGACCGAAGGCTATGCGCGCAAGTCGGACCTGAGCTTCGGCGGTGGCGGCGGCGCCGGCTGGTGGGGCGGTTTCGCCGCGGCCGGTGGCGGCGGCTACCAGAATACCGAGATCGGACAGGTCATCGTGCTTGCCTATCTCGACGCCTATACCAAGCTGGTGACGCAGCTGGGCGGCCTGCCCGCCAACGCTGCTGCGGCCGCACCTCGCGCGCAATAAGCGGAAGGATCAGGGAAAGGCGCGGTCGGGACCACCCGGCGGCGCTTTTTTCTTGGAAGCGCCTCCCTCCGCCTTCAAATCCGCCCGGCGGCCACCTCACTCACCATCGCTCGTTCGCGCCGCCTGCGCCACCACACCAATATCGCCTCGCCCGCAGGACATTCGACCAGCCGGTTGATCGCCGTCCCCAGTGCCAGCGCCACCAGGAAGGCGGCAGCAAAGCCGATCCAGGGGCTATAGCCCGCCTGCGCCATCTTCAGCATCACGACGAAGCCGACATGCTGGTGGATGAGGTAGAAGGAATAGCTGATCCCGCCCATCCAGGTGAGCGGCCGCAGCGCGATGAAGCGCAGCCGGCCCACGATCAGCGCGGCGAAGGTGGCGATCAGCACGCAGGCGACCAGCGTCACGTCCCAGCTTTCTGCCACGCCGACCGACAGCAGCGCCAGCGCCGCATAGGGCGCCTGTTGCGCCCAGCGGCGCTGCCCCGACCAGATGCGATAGGCCAGCATGCCGATGACGAAGAAGGGCACATAGCGCAGCACGAACAGCATCACGATCCGTTCGGGCATGTCGGGCCAGAGCCCATAGAGCGCCCGCAGCGCCAGCCAGCCCAGCAGGAAAGGCTCCAGCCGGCGGAGGCCGATCCATTTCCACAAGGCGATCATGCAGAAATAAAAGGCGATTTCGACGGTCAGCGTCCAATAGGCGCCGTCCACCTCGGGCAGGAAGGCAAAGCCCTGCAACATGGTGACATTGGCCAGGATCGCGCCGGGCCCGATCAGCAGCTGCGACGCCTTGCCGAGATATTCGATCGCCAGCGTCAGCAGCATGGCGGTCAGATAGGCGGGATAGAGCCGGGCGAAGCGGTTGACCACGAAATCGGCGACGCTGCCGATGCGGTCCAACGTGAAGAAGATCGCGAAACCCGAAATGGCGAAGAACAGCAGCACCCGATAATTACCGCCGGGAAAGCTGAAGGGCACATGCGCCGCCTGGGGAAACAGCTCATGGAAGCGGGTCGAATAATGAAAGATGAGCACGCACAGCGCGCCGACGCCGCGCAAGGCGTCCAGCTCCGTCAATCGGCCACGAGGCGGCGGTCCACTCACCGGCACGCCATAGCAATGAAACAGCAATCAATCCGTTAAGATCGGGGTTAACGGCGCGGCCTTGTCTCTCCCGCCTCCGCCGCGCGCTTCAATCG
>DATEJA010000136.1:0-12038 GCA_035278405.1 Sphingobium sp.
GCCCAGCGCCGGCGCCGTATCGGCCACCGACAGCCACACGTTGCGCGCGCTAGCATGGCGCCTCGCCCGGTCGGCCAGCGTCTGCGCGGCCCAGATTTCGAATTGTTCGGGGCGATCGCTGTTCGCCAGCTTGCGCGCCGCCTGCGCCAGGAAGGGATCGGCGGTCTTCACCCGATCGGTGCAGGCCAGGCCACGCAGCTGCGCCACCTGATCGATCTTCAGCATGGCGGCGCGGGCGGCATCGCGATCCTTGTCGGGATCGGCCGTCAGCAACGGCACCAGCGCCGCGCCAGCCCGCCCGAGCGCGCCGACGCCATTCTGGAACAGCGCGACGATCGCAAGGCCCGCCAGCATCGCCGCCATGGTCAGGGGGTCGAACAGATGCGCCAATATTCCGATCATCCGATAAGCCCCCACTCATTCGCACCCCAGCGGCAGAGCCCTGCCGCCGGCCGGCAAATATTTGCCGCCCTTGCCGTTCCACCCCTTCAATCCCAGGGCTTCCGCTATTTTCCATCCGTGCAAGTGCGTCACCCACGCAAATTGGCACGGCTCTTGCGAATACCCGTTCGGATCACCCGCGGTTCACGCCTTCAGGCATCAGAACGGCAGATGATCGCCACCTTTTAGGCCCCTCGGGGCAAAAAGACGGAAAGACGGAAATGTCGCTGGAAGACGGACTGTTCGGGATACATGGAAAGGCGCTGGCGCTTCGCTCGCAGCGCCTATCCCTGCTCGCGTCCAACATCGCGAACGCCTCGACGCCGGGCTACAAGGCGCGCGACATCGATTTCGAGTCCGCGCTCAAGGAAGCCACGAGCCAGCAGGACAAGTCCGTCGCCGACGTGTCCAAGGCGGTCGACGACAGCATGGGCTATCGCGTCCCGCTGCAGCCGAGCCTGGACGGCAACACCGTCGAACTCAGTACCGAACAGACGCTGTTCGCTGAAAATGCCGTCAAATATCGCACGACCCTCTCCTTCCTCGAGGGCCGCATCAACACCATCACTCGCGCGCTGAAGGGAGAATGAGCATGAGCGGTTCTGGCCCCATGAACGTCTTCGACATCGCCGGCCGCGCCATGAGCGCCCAGCTGGTGCGCCTCAACGCCACCGCCTCCAACATGGCCAATGCCGGCAATGTCACCGGCAGCGCGGCGCAGGCCTATCGGGCGATCAAGCCCGTCTTCCAGTCGGTCACCGACAGCCCGGGCGTGTCGACCGTCAAGGTCGCCAATGTCGTCACCACCAACGCGCAGCCGACCAAGCGGCACGACCCCAATCACCCGCTCGCCGACAAGAATGGCGACGTGTGGGAAGCCGCCGTCGATAGCAGCGCGGAACTGGTCGACATGATCGAGACCGCCCGCATGTACCAGAATAATGTGCAGGTGCTGAACACCGCCAAATCGCTGATGCTCGAAACCATAAGGATCGGCAAATGAGCACGACCTCAACCGTCACCGACAGCGCAGGCCTGTCGGTCTACAACAAGACCGGCAATGTCGGCACCGGCAAGTCGGAGATGGGCCAGGCGGATTTCCTTCGCCTCCTCACCGCGCAGATGCAGACGCAGGACCCGTTCCAGCCGATGGACAACGCCCAGATGGTCGCGCAGATGGCGACCATCACCAACTCCAGCGGCATCGCGGAGATGAACCAGACGCTGAAGGGGCTCGCCTCCTCGCTCACCGGCACGCGCCTTGGCGACGCGGCCAGCTGGATCGGCAAGTCGATGCTGGTGCAAAGCAACATCGTCGCGCCCGACGCCGCCGGCCAATATACTGGCCAGGTCAGCTTCGCGAACGCCACCAGCGGCGCGAGCGTCGACCTGCTCGACGGCAACGGCAATGTCGTGAAGACCATCGATCTGGGCGATCGCCCCGCTGGCGACACCAATTTCTATTGGGACGGCAAGGACGAGGCCGGAAACAGCGTCGCCACCGGCGCGCTCAAGATCCGCGTCAACGGCGCCACCCCGAGCCGCGTCGCCAGCTGGGCCACCATCGCTGCCGTCCAGTCACCCGCCGACGGCAGCGCCTCCAAACTCATCACCCCGCTGGGCACCTACAATCCTTCGGACGCCCTTTCTCTCGCCTGACCTTCACTCCCAATATCCTTTCACCCAAGGAGCAACGCCATGTCCTTCTACATCTCGCTTTCCGGTCTCAAGGCCGCCCAGTCGGACCTTTCGACCATCGCCAACAACGTCTCGAACGTGAACTCGACCGCCTTCAAGAAGAGCAAGGCCGTGTTCGGCGACATCTTCGCCGCCGCCCCGATGCAGACGACCACGCAGGTCGCGGGCCAGGGCGTGCGCACGCTGGGCATCAGCCAGCAGTTCACGCAGGGCACCATCGAAACCACCGACAAGACGCTCGACATGGCCATCACCGGCGAAGGCTTCTTCACCGTGAAGCGCACCGGCGACAGCCAGATCAGCTACACCCGCAACGGCGCCTTTTCGGTCGATGAGAACCGCTATGCCGTCGATACCACCGGCGCCCGCGTCCAGGTGATCGCGCTCGACCCGGTGACCGGCCAGCCTTCGGCCGCCGACCAGACCGCCATCACCAACCGCACGCTGGCAACCTCCGCGCTGACCGATCTCCAGATCCCCACCAACTGGCCCGCCAACGGCACCGGCAACCAGCTGTCCAGCGTCGGCGTGGGCGAAGACGGCAAGATCACCGGCGTCTATGCCGATGGCACCAGCGTCTATCTCGGCGCCGTCGCCATGGCCGCGTTCAACAGCCAGGAAGGCCTGCGCCAGCAGGGCGACGCCCACTGGACCTCGACCTCGGCCAGCGGCAGCGCCATGTTCGGCATGGGCAATAGCGGCCTTTATGGCGCCGTCCGCTCGGGCGCGCTGGAACGCTCCAACGTCGACATCACCGAGGAACTGGTCCAGCTGATTTCGGCCCAGCGCAACTTCCAGGCGAACTCGAAGGCGATCGAAGCGGCCAACACGCTCTCGACCACCATCGTCAACATGCGCACCTGATAAGTAACCAGCCTCTCCCCCGTTCGGGCTGAGCGAAGTCGAAGCCTTCTACTGAGCGTAGCGAAGTGCTTCGGCATCGCCTCAGCGGAGCCCTTCGACTTCGCTCAGGGCGAACGGAAAAACACAGCAACGTCAGGACACCCCCATGGACCGGCTCGTCAACACGGCACTCACCGCGATGCGCGGCGCAATGGCGCGGCAGGCGGCGATTTCCAACAATCTCGCGAACGTCAACACGGTTGGCTTCCGCCAGGAAATCGCCAATGCCGAAACGCGCTGGATCAAGGGCGACGGGTTCGATACGCGGGCGCAGCAGTCCGAACAGGTGATCGCCGCCGACATGGCACAAGGCGCGGTCACCGAAACCGGCAATCCGCTGGACGTGGCCATGAACGGCGATGCGTTGCTCGCCGTTCAGGCCCCGGACGGATCGGAAGCCTATACGCGCCGGGGCGACCTCAAGGTTTCGGACAGCGGCCTTCTCACCACCGGCGATGGCATGCCGGTGCTGGGCGAAGGCGGCCCCATCACTCTGCCCGCGATGGACAGCCTGTCGATTGCGCAGGACGGCAGCATCTGGGGCGTGCCGGCGGGCGGCGAAGCCTCCAACCCGCAGCGGGTCGACGGGCTGAAGCTCGTCAGCTCGGTCGGCTCCAGCATGTCCAAGGGCACTGACGGCCTGTTCCGCGAGGTGAATGGCGGCGCCCTGCCGCAGGATCCGCTCGCGACCGTGACCGGCGGCTCGCTCGAAGGCTCCAACGTCAACGCCACCTCATCGCTCGTCGACATGATCGAGGCGAGCCGCGCCTGGGAAACCCAGGTCAAGCTCATCAATACCGCGAAGGAACTCGACGATGGCGGCGCCTCGCTGATGAAGCTTGATGGTTAATCTGGCACGAACCTTGCTTTTGATTGGGCATGAGCATGCCTCACGGAGATCATAGACGATGAGCAACGCAGCCCTTCATGTCGCCCGCACCGGGCTTGACGCGCAGAACACGAAGATGCGGGTGATCGCCAACAACCTGGCGAACGTCAACACGACCGGCTTCAAGCGCGACCGCGCCGATTTCGAAACGCTCGCCTATCAGCAGATGGTCGCGGCCGGCGCCAATTCGGACAGCCAGAACAAGTTCGCCACCGGCCTCAACCTGGGCTCGGGCGTCGCGATGCAGGGCACCAGCAAGATCAACACGCAGGGCACGCTGCAGGAAACCGGCAACGCGCTCGACATGGCGATCGAAGGCTCCGGCTTCTTCCAGGTGCAGCGCCCCGACGGCAGCATCGCCTATACCCGCGCCGGCAATTTCAGCACCACCGCCGAAGGCACCCTCGTCACCAGCGACGGCATGCCGCTGATCCCGCAGATCACCGTGCCGCAGGGCGCGACCGGCATCACCATCGGCAATGACGGCACCGTCACCGCCACGCTGCAGGGCCAGAGCGAGCCGACCCAGCTCGGCCAGGTCGAACTGGCCAGCTTCATGAACCCCGCCGGCCTGCAGCCGATCGGCGGCAACCTGCTCGCCGAAAGCGCGGCCAGCGGCACGCCCCAGGTGGGCGTCGCCGGCCTCGACGGGCGCGGCGTCATCCGCTCGGGCAGCCTGGAAACCTCGAACGTCAACGTCGTCGAGGAACTGGTCGACATGATCGAGACCCAGCGCGCCTATGAGGTCAACAGCAAGATGATCAAGGCGACCGACGAAATGCTGCAGTACGTCAACCAGCAGCTGTGAGCCGAATAATGGAAATCATTAGAAATCCGTTCGGGCTGAGCCTGTCGAAGCCCTTCACTGAGCACAGCGAAGTGGCCTCCCTTCCGGTCGGCCGTGCCCTTCGACTTCGCTCAGGGCGAACGGTGGCTTTTGGCTTGGCCCTGATGGCGTTTGCCGCCACCCCGGCAATGGCCGGCAAAAAGCGCGACGAAGAGCGGCAATTTTATGCCCCCACGGTCGTTGCCGCCCCTGCCGCCCCGCCGGCGAACGGCTCCATCTTCCAGGCGTCGATGGGCTACACCCCGCTCACCAGCGGCGCGCGGGCGCAAAGCGTCGGCGACATCATCACCATCGTCCTCGTCGAAAAGACTCAGGCGACCAAGAGCAACACCGCCGATACCAGCCGCAGCGGCAATATCGGCCTGACGCCGCCAAGCACCGGCCCGCTCTCCAAACTCTTCTCCGCGACCGACATCGCGGCGAGCGGCGATCAGGGCTTCACCGGCAAGGGCAATGCGACCCAGTCCAATGCGCTGAACGGCGAGATCACCGTGACGGTCGCGGCGGTCTATCCCAACGGCACGATGCTGGTGCGCGGCGAAAAGGCGCTGACCCTCAATCGCGGCGACGAATTCATCCAGATCAGCGGCCTCGTCCGCCAGGCGGACATCACGCCCGACAACCGCATCGCGTCGACCCGCGTGGCCGACGCCAAGATCATCTACACCGGCAAGGGCGAGATCGCCCGCGCCAGCCGTCAGGGCTGGCTGCAGCGCTTCTTCTCGATGATCAGCCCCTTCTGATGGAGCGCGCCTTCATGACCCGCCTGGCTTCCCTGCTGCTCTCGATCCTCGCGCTGGTCGCGGCACCCGCCGCCCATGCCGAGCGCATCAAGGACCTCGGCACCTTCCAGGGCGTGCGCCCCAACCAGCTGACCGGCTACGGCATCGTCGTCGGCCTGGCGGGCACGGGCGACGACAGCCTCGATTATGCGACGCAGGGCGTGAAGGGCGTCGTCTCGCGCTTCGGCCTGACGCTGCCGCAGGGCATCAACCCCGCGCTCAAGAACGCCGCCGCCGTGCTGGTCACCGCCGACCTCCCCGCCTTCGCCAAGCCGGGCCAGATGCTGGACGTCACCGTCTCGGCGCTCGGCAAGGCCAAGTCGCTGCGCGGTGGCACGCTCATCATGACCCCGCTGCGCGGCGCGGATAACGAGATCTACGCCATGGCGCAGGGCAATCTCGCCGTCGGCGGCCTCGGCGTCTCGGGCGCGGACGGCAGCCAGGTGTCGGTCAACATCCCCTCGGCCGGCCGCATCCCGGGCGGCGCGACGGTCGAGCGCGCGGTCGCGACCGGCTTCGAAACCGCCCCTACCCTCACCTTCAACCTGGCCGAAGCGGACCTCACCACCGCGCTGCGGGTCGCGGACGGCATCAACCGCACCTTCGGCGACCAGCGGGCCCATGCCGTCGACGCCGTTTCGGTGACGATCGACGCCGCGCCCGGCGCGCAGAGCCGCATCATGATGATGGGCATGATCGAGAATATCGAAGTCAAGCCCGCCGACGCGCCGGCCAAGGTCATCGTCAACGCGCGCACCGGCACCGTCGTCATCAACGGCGCGGTAAAGATCCATCCCGCCGCGATCGCGCACGGCAAGATCACCGTCAGCGTCAATGAATCGCCCCGCGTGGTGCAGCCCGCGCCCTTCTCCCAGGGGCAGACCGCGGTCGAACCTTCCAGCTCGATTTCGATCGACCAGGAAAAGAAACCGATGATCAATTTTAAAGGTGGAGCCTCTTTGGCCGATATAGTCAAAGCGGTGAACGCCATCGGGGCCTCTCCCGCCGACATGGTCGCGATCCTCGAAGCCTTGAAGCAGGCAGGCGCGATGAAGGCTGAACTGGTGGTGTTGTGATGCAGATCAACGGGATTTCCACGGGCGCGCAAGGGCCCGCCTCGCCGCAGAAGGCGCAGCTGGAAAAGGTCGCCAGGCAGTTCGAGGCGATCTTCCTGCGTCAGATGATCGGCACCATGCGCCAGTCCGGCGGCGGCGAAGGCATTTTCGATTCGAGCGCGACCGAACAGTTTCGCGACATGTCCGACGCGCGCACGGCCGACAGCATGGCTGAAAAGGGGGCGCTCGGCATCGCCGAGATGCTGCTGCGGCAATATGAAAGCCGCACGCCCGCCGCTTCGGCCGCTCCCGCCCCGGCGCAGGACAAGGGCGCATGAGCGACCTCTTCATCATCGGCGCCTCGGGCACGAAAGCCTATCGCCAGGCGATGGCGGCGGTCTCGGAAAATATCGCCAATGCCAGCACCGACGGCTATTCGCGCCGGTCGTTGACGACGGTCGAATCCGGCTCTTCCAGCGCGACGATGGCAACCTATATCGCGCGCGCCAATTTCGGCGGCACGGAAGTATCGGGCGTTTCCCGCGCGGCCGATCCCTATCTGGACGCGGCGGTCCGCTATACCGGCATGGCGCTCAGCAACTCGACCGCGCGGCTGCGCTGGATGAGCGACATCGAAGGCGCGCTCAACGACACGGACACCGGCGTCGGCAAGCTGATGACGAGCATGTTCCAGAATATCGACAAGCTCGCCGCCAGCCCGACCGACCGATCGCTGCGCGTCACCACGCTCGACAGCATCAGCCGCGTCGCCGAATCCTTTCAGCGCACCTCGGCTGACCTTGCGCAGATTTCCAGCGGCATCGGCACCGAAGCACAGGCGTCGATGGCCTCGATCAACCGATCGCTGTCGCAACTGGCGAACATCAACAACAGCCTGCTGCGCTCGCAGCCGGGCACCTCCGCCTATGCCCAGCTGCTCGACAGCCGCGACGCCGCGCTCGGTGCCCTATCCTCCAACCTCAATGTCGACATCAGCTTCGGCGCGCATGACCAGGCGCAGATCAGCCTCAACGGCCAGACGCTGGTGCAGGGCGCCAGCGCCACGACGCTGGCGGTGAGCGCCAATGCCGACGGCACGCTGGCGCTCGCGACCAGCGGCGGCACGGCGCTGACCGCGCCGTCCAACGGCACGCTCGGCGGGCTCTTTTCCGCCGCCGCCACGGCCGCGCAGCGCCGCACCAGCCTCGACACGCTGGCGCAGCAGTTCGTGACCGACATGAACGCCTGGCACGCGCAGGGCGTGACCGACGCTGGCGGCGCCGGCGCGCCGCTCCTGTCCGGCACCACGGCGGCCAGCGTGACCGCGCTTATCACCGATCCCGCCGCTTTCGCGACCAAATCCTCGGATGGCACGCTCAACGGCAATCTGCTGAACGTCGCGACGACCTTGCGCGGCAATGGCAGCGTCGAGCAGGGCTGGACCTCGCTGATCGCGACCCAGGCAAACCTGCTTTCCTCCGTGAAGGCCGAACAGACCACCGCCCAGAGCCGCAGCGACCAGGCCGTGGCCGCGCGCGAGGCGGTGAGCGGCGTCGACCTCGACATGGAAGCGGCCGACCTCATGCGGCTGCAACAGGCCTATTCCGGCTCGGCGAAGATCCTGCAGGTCGCCAAGGAAACCGTCGACGCGATCCTGCAGATCATCTGAAAGGCTGACCCATGGTAGGCATCACCAACAAGACGCTGATCGCCGAAATCCGTCGGCAGCAGCAGCTCTCCCAGGGCATCGTCGAAGGGCAGACCGCCATTTCGACCGGCATCACCTTGACCAAGCCCTCGGACAACGCGCTCGCCTGGGTGCAGGTGTCCGAAGTCGGCAAGGCGCAGGCGCAGCAGACCGCCTGGCAGGCCAACGTCACCTATGGGTCGAGCCGCGCCGCCAATGCCGAAGCCAATCTGGACCAGATCAACACGCTGCTGGTGCGCGCGCAGGAACTGGTGACCTCGGCCCGCAATGGGTCGCTCAACGATTCGAACCGCACCGCCATCGTCGAGGAAATGAAGACGATCCGCACCACCGTCGGATCGCTGCTGACCCAGACCGATTATCAGGGCGTGCCCGTCTTCGACGACACGCAAAGCGTGCTGGTGCCGGTCAGCCGGGGCCTCAACCTCGCCGTGGTGGGCACCCGCCAGGACGTGTCGCAAGGGATCGATGTCGGCGGCACGCCGATGTCGCTCGACGACATATTGGGCCAGAGCCTCACCGCGCTGCAGA
The DNA here is from genome assembly GCA_035278405.1 of Sphingobium sp. Lineage (GTDB taxonomy): Bacteria > Pseudomonadota > Alphaproteobacteria > Sphingomonadales > Sphingomonadaceae > Sphingobium. The sequence continues at coordinate 8,855 of DATEJA010000136.1, forward strand.
CCGGGGCGGATGCCGACCTCGTCGCCGCGCTCGGCGGGATCAGGGCCGGCCAGTCGCATATCGTCATCGAACAGGCGAAGCAGGGCGTGCGCGGCGATCGGCTCGACACGATCGGCACCCGCCTGACCAGCGTCGACCTTGACCTGTCCGAACGGCGTCAGGGGCTGGAATCGACCGACCTGTCGCAGGTCATCTCCTCGGTGAAGAGCAAGCTGCTGCAGCTGGACGCCGCCCAGTCGGCCTTTGCCCGCATCAACCAGCAGACCCTGTTCGATTTGATCAAGTAAGAGTGCTCGTCATCCCAGCGCAGGCTGGGATGTCAGGCGAGAGGGCACGGCGAGTGGCCTCAGATGCCAGCCTTCGCTGGCATGACGATGAAGGCGAAAAATCCCGCGTCCTAAACCTCGCGCTAACCAATCCGTATTAACCATGGGACGAGGCGCCATGTCGGCGCCACCACAGGGGCCCCCAGGGCAGAATTTTCGGGGATAGAAATGTTCGCAATTATCGGCCTGGTCGTGCTGCTCGCCATGGTGTTCGGCGGCTTCATCTTCACGGGCGGCGATATCGGTCCCGTTCTCCACGCCCTGCCGCATGAAATGATCATCATCGGCGGCGCGGCCGTCGGTGCGCTCATCATCGGCAATTCGGGCGCCGACCTCAAGGCGCTGGGCGGGGGCCTGGGCAAGGTGTTCAAGGGCCCCAAATATAAGAAGCAGGATTTTCTCGACTGCATCTTCCTCGTCTCGCGCCTCATGAAGACGCTGCGCGTCGAAGGCCCGGTGGCGCTCGAACCGCATATCGAGGACCCCAGCAGTTCGACGATCTTTTCCGAATATCCGCGCCTGATGGGCGACAAGACGCTCATTCACCTCATCAGCGACACGCTGCGCCTGGTGGTCGTGTCGTCCGGCACGCTCGACCCGCACGCGGTCGAGGAGGTGATGGATAACGCGCTCAAGACCCACCATCATGAAGCACTGAAACCCGCCGACAATCTCCAGGGCCTGGCCGACGCCCTGCCCGCGCTCGGCATCGTCGCGGCGGTTCTGGGCGTGGTGAAGACCATGGGCGCGATCGACCAGCCTCCGGCCATTCTCGGCGGCATGATCGGCTCGGCGCTGGTCGGCACCTTCCTCGGCGTGTTGCTCGCCTATGGCATGGTCAACCCCTTCGCCAATCGCTGCCGCGCGGTGATCGAGGCGGACGGCTCCATGTATCATGTCGTCAAGCAGATCATCGTCGCCTCGCTGCATGGCCATCCGCAGCCGCTGGTCATCGAAGCCGCGCGCTCCAGCCTGACCCATGCGAACCAGCCGGCCTTCGCCGAAGTGTTCGACGGCATGCGGGGCAAATAAGCCATGGCGGACAAGAAGCGCGGCGCGAACGAGCCCGAACCCCGGCCGATCATCGTCAAGAAGATCATCGTCGATGGCCATGGCGGTCATCATGGCGGTGCGTGGAAGGTCGCCTATGCCGACTTCGTGACGGCGATGATGGCCTTCTTCCTGCTGATGTGGCTGCTGGGCGCGACCACCGAAAAGCAGCGCAAGGGCCTCGCGGATTATTTCACGCCGACGCTGGTCGAACTGAAGATGGCCTCCGCAGGCTCCAACGGCCTGTTCGGCGGCGATTCGATGATCTCCAAGGAAAATTACCCGACCACCGGCGGTCAGGGCAATCTTGCGATCACCATACCGCGCGACGCGTCCGGCACGAAGGATCAGGGCGGCAAGGCCACCCGCGCCGCCGACCGCGCCAAGTTCGAGGCGGTGAAGAAGGAACTCGAAGCGCGCATGGCCCGCAAGAAGGGCATGGACAAGTTGCGCAAGAATATCCGCTTCACCGAAACGCGCGAAGGGCTGCGCATCGACCTGATCGACGAAGCCGACTTCGCGATGTTCGCCATGGGCACCGACCGGCTGCTGCCGCAGGCGCGCGCGCTCGTAACCGAAGTGGCCGGTGTCGTGCGCACCATGCCCAACCCGCTGATCGTGCGCGGTCATACCGATGGCCTGCCCTACAGCGCGGGGCAGACGATGAACAACTGGATGCTCTCCTCCGCGCGCGCCGAAGCCACGCGCAAGGCGCTCGCCGAAAGCGGCATCGGCAATGACCGCTTCGCCCGCATCGAAGGCGTCGCCGACCGGGAACCCTTCGCCAAGGGCAATGCCTACGACCCACGCAACCGGCGCATGTCGATCGTGCTCGGCTGGACGCGCGGCGGCGGCGGCAGCGAGGAGGAAGCACCCGACGAAGCGACCAAGGCCGCGATCCGCGAGCGCGACAATCCGGCGCGGGTCGCGCGGGAAGAAGTCACCCGCATCGACATGGGCGGCACCGGCCTCCCCGCCGGCGTGCAACTGCTCAATCCGACCGCGCCGGGCACGTCGAGCAAGCCGGGCAAGCACTGATCCAGGCAAGTCGCGGTGGGTGGATCGGGTTATCCATTCCCCTCCCGCTGCCGGGAGGGGCAGCGAGACTTGACGAGCGCAGCGAGTTAGTCGCAGCGGGGGTGGGCTAGTAGTGCAACGTTGCGCCAGCCCCCCAACCCTCGAAGAGAGTCACATGCCTCTCTTCGACGCCTGCGAGGGGGGAACAAGCTCCACAACTGACCGCGTCCTCATCAAGCCCCTCCCCTTCAGGGGAGGGGTTGGGGTGGGGGGGCCTCCGTTAAACCCGGCCTCTGCGGTTGGGCACGCCCTCCACTTCGCAACCCCACCACATTAACCCTGTGACCTCCAAGCCACGGCCACGCCCGAAAAACATCCTATTTCCCGACCCGGTCGCCATTCGCCTCTGTCCTACATCCCCCCGACCTGCCTATCCCGGCCCGGTCTTTGAAACGTCAACCCGCTTCCCACAATGCCTACGCGCGCCTGCGCACGCGCGCGCATATGGTGTGAACTTCGGCGAAAAATGGCGGTTTTCCGCCATTCCTGGTTCGTCAGTTCGCGACCACCCGTGTCAAACGGGCAGCACCAGGCTCGCTTCCAACCCCCCGCCGGGACGGTTCGCAAGGCGCAGCGCCCCGCCATGCTCGGCCATGATCGCGCGGACCAGCGCCAGCCCCAGCCCCGCCCCGCCCGTCTCGCGATTGCGCGATCCTTCCAGCCGGGTGAATGGCTCCATCATCTCGGCCATCCGGTCCTGCGCGATGCCCGGCCCGTCATCGCTCACCACC
>DATEJA010000137.1:0-9134 GCA_035278405.1 Sphingobium sp.
AAGCGGCCATATTGGAAGAGGCCCCGCACGATCGGTTCGGCCACGGTGATGAAGGCGACGGTGGCCGGCAGGGTCAGGAACAGCGCCAGCTCGATGCCCCGGTTCTGCGTGTCCATGGCCTGGCTGTCCTGGCCGGTCGACAGCAGGCGCGAGATGGTGGGGAGCAGGATGGTGCCGAGCCCGATGCCGATCAGGCCGAGCGGCAGCTGGTTCAGCCGGTCGGCATAATAGATATAGGTGATCGATCCAGAAGCGAGCAGCCAGCCCGACAGCGCGGTCGAGATCAGCAGGTTGATCTGCGAAGCGCCGGCCCCCGCCGCCGCCGGAATGATCAGCCGCAGCAGTTCGCGCACGTCGGCATCGAAACGCGGCCGCTTGAGCGCCATCGAAACGCCGGCGCGCCGGCAGGCCCAGATGAGCCAGAGTAGCTGGAGCGCGCCGCCGACCGTGACGGAGATCGCCTGCACGCGCGCGGTTTCATATTCGTCGACGCCATGGAACAGCCAGAGGCCGGCGATCATCGCAATGTTGAGCAGGATGGGTGCGGCCGCATTGACCCAGAATTTGTCGAGCGAGTTGAGGATGCCGCCCAGCAGCGAGGCAAGGCTGATCAGCGCCAGATAGGGGAGCGTGATGCGCGAGAGCATCACGGCGAAGGCGAATTGTTCGGGCGTGGGGTGCTGGCGGGAAAAGCCGCCCGAGAGCAGCCAGGTGATCGGCCAGGCGGCGGCGATCAGCGCGATCGTGAAGAAGATGAGCACGGGGAGCAGAACGGCAAGAGCGCGTTCGGCGAATTGATAGCCTTCCGTGATCCCGCCGGGGCCCGCCGCCTTGCGATTGAACATCGGGATGAAGGCGGCGGAAAAGGCCCCCTCGGCAAAGAGGGCGCGGAACATGTTGGGCAGGCGAAAGGCCACGCCGTTGAAGGCGTCGGACGCGAAGCCCGCGCCGACATAGCGCGCCGCCAGGGAATCGCGCACCAGCGCCAGCACACGGCTGGCGAGAGTCAGCCCGCCGACCGAGCCAAGGGCTTTGACGAGCTTCATGATGTGAGGCCCCGTCCGTCCTGAGGGGGCATTGAGCAAAGTCGAATTGGCGTATCGAAGGATTGTCGGACAGACGCTTCGTTACGGCCCTTCGACACGCTCAATTCCTACTCAGCACGAACGGTCGCGCGGATTTCAGGCCGTGCCCGCCGGTTCGCCCGCGGTCTGCGCCAGCGCCTCGGCCTGCTGCATGTAGAGGCCGCCGAAGTCGATCGGGTCGAGCAGCAGCGGCGGGAAGCCGCCATCGCGGATCGCATCCGCCAGGACGCGGCGGGCGAAGGGGAAGAGGAGACGCGGCGCTTCGGCCAGCATGAAGGGCTGCATCTGGTCTTCGGGCACGTTGCGCATGCCGAAGATGGCCGCATAGACCAGTTCGGCGGCAAAGGCCGTGCCCTGGGGCGCGGTTGCCTTCACCTCGATCTTCAGCGAGACTTCGACGACTTCTTCGCCCACCTTGTCGGCGCCGATGTTGAACTGGACGTCGATCTGCGGCTGGTCCTGCCACTGATAAACCGTCGGCGCGTTCGGGTTCTCGAAGGAGAGGTCCTTCACATATTGGCTGATGAGCGCGATCTGCGGGGCGGTGTCGGCGCCGTTGCCCGTGCTGGCGGTGTGGATGATATCGGCTTCGTCGGCCATCTTCTCTTCCTGATTGTCCCTGCTCGCGGACGGCGGCGTGCCCCCTGCGATGGCCCGTGCGCTTAGCAGGGGCGGCAGGGCAGGGCAATGGCAGCGGGCGAAAGCGGCCATTTGAATATGCGGGGAATCATGCCTATGTTGGTTGCGTTACTGTTTGCAGATCTAGACCAAAGGGTGCTTGGCCCCGTGTATGTTATCGTGATCCTCGCGCTGATCGCCGGATTTCTGGCGCTGCGTCTCTATTCCGTGCTCGGCAAGCGGACGGGGCATGAGCAGGAACCGGCGCTGCGCCCGGCGGAGGAGCGCGCAAAGGTGACCGTGCTGCAGCCGCGCCCGATGACGGACATGGCCGGCGATTCGGTCCGGCTGTCGGACGGTCTGATCGCTTCCGGCGGCGAAGTTGGCGTGCGGGCCTTGATCGCGGCAGACCGCAGTTTCGACGTGCCTCAGTTTGTGGAAGGCGCGAAGACGGCCTACAAGATGGTGCTCGAAGCCTTCTGGCGCGGCGATCGGCATGAACTGGAATGGCTGTGCGACGCGGACGTGCTGTCCTCCTTCGAGGAGGCCATCGCGGCGCGCGAAGCGGCGGGCCATGTGCTCGACAACCGGCTGGTCCGCATCGAAAGGGCGCAGATCGTCGACGCCAGTGTCAATGGCCGCATCGCCGAAGTGTCGTTGCGCTTCGAAGCCGACATCGCGGCCGTGACCCGCGACAAGGATGGCAATGTGGTTGCCGGTTCGTTGACCGACGCCGTCAGCACCAACGACATCTGGACCTTTACGCGCGACTTGCGCAGCACCGATCCCAACTGGAAGCTCAGCGAAACCGACGAGGCGGCATGATCCGTCGCCAGTCGGGCGCGCTGCTGGCAGCGCTGCTGCTGTCCGCTTGCGCCGGTGGTGTCATTCCGCCGGGGGCGAGCGGACCCGCGCCTGCCCGACCGACGAGGCCGGCCGAGGCCGCCGCCCGGCCGATCCCCTCCACCCCGCGCCCTACCCTGCCGGTCACGCCGGCCGCCAAGCCCGGCGACCTGGGCACGGCTGTCAGCGTTGGCATTGCGCGCGGCCCGGACATCGCCGCTCTCATTCCCGATGGGGAACGGTCTCGCAAGGCGCTGCAGGCTTTCCGGACATCCTGCCCCGGGCTGATGGCGCGCGCCGACCAGAGCGGGCTCACGCGCGGTTCGGACTGGAACAGTGCCTGCGCGGCAGCGTCCAGCTGGCCCGATGCCAGCGCCAGCGAATTTTTCGTCCGCTATTTCGAAGCCGTGCAGGTCGGCGACGGGACTGCTTTCGTCACGGGTTATTATGAGCCGGAAATTGCTGGCTCACGCACGCGTCAGCCGGGCTATCAGGTGCCCATCTACCGTCGCCCTCCGGACCTGATCGACGTCAATCTGGGCCTCTTCAGCGACAGCCTGAAGGGCAAGACCATCCGGGGCAAGGTACAGGGCAGCGCTTTCGTGCCTTTCGAGGAGCGAGCCCAGATCGTGTCCGGCTCCCTTGCCGGCCGGGGACTTGAACTCGCATGGGCCGCCGACCCGGTCGAATTCTTCTTCCTGCAAGTGCAGGGCAGCGGCCGGCTGCTGCTGCCCGACGGCGGCGTCATGCGCATCGGCTATGATGGGCAGAATGGCCGCGATTACGTCGGCATCGGCAAGCTGATGAAGGATCGCGGGCTGATCCAGGCCGGATCGATGCAGGACATCATGGCTTGGCTGCGCGCCCACCCGGTCGAGGGCGCGGCAATCATGAATGAAAACAAGAGTTTCGTCTTCTTTCGCGAGCTGAGCGGCGGCGGCCCGCTGGGCGCGATGGGCGTGCCGGTTATTGCGGAAGCGACGCTGGCGGCTGATCCCAAATATGTGCCGCTCGGCGCGCCGGTGCTGCTGTCGCTCGATCGCGCCGAACCCAATGGGATCTGGATCGCCCAGGATACCGGAGGCGCGATCAAGGGCGCCAATCGGTTCGACAGCTTCTGGGGCGCGGGAGAGCGGGCGCGCGCGATTGCGGGCGGGATGTCCGCGCGCGGCAGTGCGCTGATCCTGCTGCCGATCGGTTCGGCGGCGCGCCTGGCGCAGCCGTGAGGCGGCATCTTTCGTCTGAAGAGCAGGCGCTCTGGAACGCTTTGGCCCGGTCGGTTCGGCCATTGCGGCCCGGCGCGCGCCGGCCTGACATGCCTCCCCTGCCGATCGAGCCCAGCAGCGCATCAGGGTTAACGGCGGCCCCTTCCCGGGCCGCCCCGGTAGCACCGGCGCGGGTCCCCAGCGCCGTGCTGGATTCCAGCTGGGAGCGCAGAATCCGTAGCGGCATGCTGTCGCCGGAGATGAGCATAGACCTGCACGGTCACAGCCTCGCCGCGGCCCATTCCCGGTTGAACCAGGCGCTGGCCGCAGCCTTGGCGCGCGACGTGCGGGTTCTGCTGGTGGTCACCGGCAAACCGCCGAAAAGCGACGGGCCGGCGCGACATTCCCGTCGCGGCGCCATTCGCGGCGAGATCGGCCATTGGCTGGAGACGACGGCCTATGCCGACCGTATCGCGAGCGTCCGCCTGGCGCACCCGCGCCATGGCGGAGAGGGCGCTCTCTACGTAATATTGCGTCGCAAAAAATAGGAGCCAAGGGCGCTTCTTACTGACGGTTTCTTAACCAGCGTCTTTCATAACCCCCTGATCCGGCGGCTCATCGGCGAGCCGCGCCGAGGGTGGGAGGCACATGCAGGGCGTGACATTGAAAAGCCGCGCCACTGCCTTCGCCTGCGCCGCGGGGGCGCTGGTGTTCACCCTGTCATTGGTGCTGGGCCAAGGGCAGGCCGACGATATCGTCGGCATCGGCCGATCGCTCATCATCGCCATATTGTGCGGCACGATGAGCTGGGGATCGGCGCGCAGCACCATAGCCACGACCGCGATCGCCATCGACACGGCGACCGAAAGGCTGGTCGCCGCCGCGCATGGCGATCTCCAGTCGCCGGTGCCGGCCGATATCGGCGGCGAACTGCCCGATCTGTCGATCGCGATGGAGAGCCTGTTCAGTCAGGTGCGCACCAATCTGGAACATGTGCAGACGCTGGCGCTGTTCGACCAGGTGACCGGCCTTGCCAATCGCACCAGCTTTTGTCGCCAGGTGGAACGACTGCTGGTGGAACGGAGCGAGGAGGGGGCCGCTGCGCTCTTCTTCATCGACCTGGACGGCTTCAAGGGTGTCAACGACACGCTGGGCCATGCGGCGGGCGACCAGTTGCTGGCGCGCGTCGCCGGTCGGCTGCGCGAAGTCGTGATGGCACAGGTCAGCGCTGGCTTCAGCGACGCCGTCATCGGACGGCTCGCGGGCGATGAATTCACGATGTTCTTCCCACAACTGCCCGGCCGGGATGCCGCGCATCGCATTGCCCGCGCGATCCAATTCGCGCTCGATGAGCGGTTCGATCTGGGCAGCCAGCATGTCGAGCTGGGCGCGTCGATCGGCATCGCCTGCTATCCCGATCATGGCGACACGCTGTCCGCGCTGCTGCGGTCGGCCGATATCGCCATGTATCACGCCAAGCATCAGGGGCGCGGCCGCGCGGAGATGTTCACCGCCGAACTGGCGCTGGAGGCGGCGGACCGCGCGGAGCTGGAGCGCGACCTGCTACTGGCGCTGCAACGCGACGAGTTCCTGCTGGAGTTCCAGCCGCAGATCGAAGCGGGCAGCGGCCGCGCCGTCGCCGCCGAAGCGCTGATCCGCTGGGTACACCCCGAACGGGAACTGGTGATGCCCGGCTTCTTCGTGCCGGTGGCCGAGGAAAGCGGCGCGATCGTCGCGCTGGGCGACTGGGTGATGAGCCATGTCTGCGAAACGGCGGCGCGCTGGGCGCGGGCGCAGGTCGGGCAGCGCATCGCCGTCAATATTTCGTCGCGAGAACTGTCGCAGGCCGATTTCTTCCTGCGGCTGCGCCACGCCATGGCGACTCACCAGACGCCGCCGCACATGCTGGAGCTGGAGATCACCGAATCGCTCGCGATGGAGATGGATGCGCGCTTGCTGGGGCAGCTTCGCGCGCTGCGACAGGATGGGGTGCGGATCGCCATCGACGATTTCGGGACCGGATATTCCAACCTGTCGCGCCTCAAGGAACTGCCGGTCGACCGCGTGAAGATCGACCGCAGCCTAGTGCGCGACATCGCCATTTCCGCCGAGGCGCGCACCATCTGCAGCGCGGTGGTCGGCCTGATCCAGGGACTGGGCATGGAAGTGGTAGTCGAGGGCGTGGAAACTGAGGCGCAGATGGAGATGCTGCGCGTCATCGGCTGCACCCTGTTCCAAGGCTATCATCTCGCGCGGCCGACGGGCGAGGAGGATTATCTCGCGCGCTTCGCGGCGATTGCGGTCGGCGAAAGGCGGACGAACGGCGGCTAGACCAGCGCGCCGCGTTCAGCCGGCGAGCGCCCGCTGGATGATCAGCGCGTAGATGATCGTGAGGTCCTTCAGGTCCTGCAACGCTACCGCCTCGTCCAGCTTGTGCATGGTAGCGTTGTTGAGGCCGAATTCGACCACCGGGCAAAGCCGCGAGAGGAAGCGGGCGTCCGAGGTGCCGCCCGTGGTCGATAGCTCCGCGTCAACGCCGGTCACCTCGCGGATCGCCTCGGCCACCAGCGCGGACAAGGTTCCGGGCTCGGTCAGGAACGGTTCGCCGCTGATTTTCGCCGTGACGGTGCCGCCCTCCATGGCGGCGAGGGCGCTGATCCGCTCGATCAGTCCAGCGCCGCTGTGCTGGTCGTTGAAGCGGATGGAGATGCGCGCCTGCGCCGCCGCCGGGATCACGTTGGTGGCGGGGTTGCCCACTTCCAGATCGGTGATCTCGATATTGCTCGGCTGGAACCAGTCGGTGCCTTCGTCCAGCACCTCGCGGTCGATCGCGGCAAGGATGCGGACAAGGCGGGGCACCGGATTGTCGGCAAGATGCGGGTAGGCGACATGACCCTGCACGCCATCGACGCGGATCCACATATTGACCGACCCGCGCCGGCCGATCTTGATGACATCGCCCAGCCTGTGCGCCGAGGTCGGCTCACCCACCAGGCAAAGGTCGGGGCGCAGGCCATGGGCCGCCATCCGGTCCATCAGCGCGAGCGTGCCATAGACGGCGGGCCCTTCCTCATCGCCGGTGATGATGAGGCTGATCGTGCCGGGCAGGTCTTCGGACAATCCGCCGAGCGCCGCGACGAAGGCCGCGATCGAACCCTTCATGTCGACCGCGCCCCGCCCATAGAGCAGGTCGCCGCGAATGTCCGGAACGAAGGGATCGCCGGTCCAGCCATTGCCCGGCGGAACGACGTCGAGATGGCCGGCGAAGGCGAAATGCGGACCCCGGCCGGTGGTGCGCCAGGCGAGCAGATTTTCGACCGGCCCGTCCGGCGCCTCCCCGACCACGAAACGGTCGACGCTGAAGCCGAGCGGGAGCAGCATGGCCTCCAGGACGGCGAAAACATCGCCGCGCGCGGGGGTGACGGAAGGACAGGCGATCAGCTTCCGTGCTATATCCACTACATCGGCATTGGTGCTGGTCATGCTCATGGCGCTGCGTTAGCGAAAGCCGTGTCCCTTTGCCAGCCGGAGGAAGGATCATGCCCAAGATTGATCTTGCAACCATCGATCAGAGCAACCGCACTGGCTATCCCGCGCCCTTCGCTACCGCCGTGGAGGGACGATGGGTGCGCAAGGTGGGCCGGGACACGGGGCTCACCGATTTCGGCATCAGCCATGTCGTGCTGAAGCCCGGCGCGGCGTCGTCGCAGCGGCACTGGCATGAGGATGAGGACGAGTTCGTCGTCATGCTGAGCGGCGCGGCGGTGCTCGTTGAGGATGGCGGCCGCGTCATCATGGAGCCGGGCGACATGGCGTCGTTCCCCAAGGGGCATCCGGACGGCCATCACCTGCTCAATGAAAGCGGGAGCGACTGCGTCTTCCTGGTCTTCGGCCGGGTGCCGCTCGGTGACGCGCATTATTCCGACATCGACCTGAGATGGTCGAGCGGCGGCTATCGGCACAAGGACGGGAGCGCTTTTTGAGCGAAGCGGGGGGATGGGACCGGCGGACGGCGATCGCCGCGCTGGGAGGCGCGCTGATCGCGGCCAAGGCGCCCGCGCCCGTTGCCGCCAAGCCGCCCCGGCTTCGCGCCGGCGACATTGTCGGGCTGATCGAGCCGGCGGGCTTTACCGACGATGCGTTCGACCTGGCGCTGGTCAGCGAGACGATCGCGGCCATGGGGCTGAAGCCCAAGCCGGCGCGGCACCTGCTGGACCGGCATGGCTATTTCGCCGGGCGGGACGAGGAGCGGGCGGCAGACGTCAACGCCATGTTCGCCGATCCCGAGGTGCGCGCCGTCTTTGCGGTGCGCGGCGGATGGGGCTGCGCGCGCATCCTGCCCTTTCTCGATTTCACGATGATCAGGGCCCATCCCAAGCTGCTGGTGGGATTCAGCGACATCACGGCGCTGCATCTCGCCTTTGCCGCGCGGGCCGGCTTTCCGACCATCCATGGTCCCAATGCCGCGAGCAGCTGGTCGCGCTTTTCCTGGGACGCCTTTCGCGCGGTGGCGTTCGATGGCGCGACGCCGACGCTCACCAATCCACCCGGCAAGGAAGACCGGCTGGTCCAGCGGGCGGGGCGGATCCGCACGTTCCGTGGCGGACGGGCGAGCGGGCGGCTGCTGGGCGGCAATCTGACGGTGCTCGCGGCGTTGATGGGAACGCCGTGGCTGCCGGATTTCGGCGGCGCGATCCTGTTCCTGGAGGATGTGGACGAGGCGCCCTACCGGATCGACCGGATGCTGACCCAGCTGGCGCTGGCGGGCGTGCTGGGCAGCGTCGCCGGGGTGGTGTTCGGCCAATGCACCGGCTGCGACGCCAAGGAGGCCTCCTATGGCGGATTCACCCTGTCGGAGCTGTTGCAGCAGCATCTGGCGCCGCTGGGCGTGCCCGCCTTTCAGGGCGCGGCGTTCGGCCATGTCGCCAATCAGTTCAGCCTGCCTGTGGGCGTGCGCGCGGAAATCGACGCGGACCTGGGCAGCATCCGACTGCTGGAGCCGGCCGTCAGCTGATCGTCCGGGCGCTGCGCCGCGCTCATTCCGCCTCGTCGGACGGGCGGACATAGGCGCCATGGCCGTCAGGCGGCACGAGCTGCTTGTCCCTGACCGTCAGGCGCAGGGTTTCGAAGCCGGGCTGCGGCACGTCCTTCGTCTTTTCCGAGGTGAGGATGACGGCGCCGTCCTGCTCCTGCCAGCGCCCCTCGGCGAACAGGTCGAGCGCGCCATAGACAAGATACCATTGGAAGCGGCCGTCGGCATGGAGCAGCAGTTCCGAGCCGGTCTCCATGACGCCGCGCAGATAATAATGGCCCGCCCGCGCAGGCTCGGCGGCACTCGCCGGGCTGGCGAGAAAGGCGGCGAAGGGAAGCAGGGCCAATAGGA
>DATEJA010000138.1:0-3300 GCA_035278405.1 Sphingobium sp.
GGAGATGGAGGCGCTGACCGCCGCCACCGTGGCGCTGCTCACCGTCTATGACATGGCCAAGGCGCTCGACAAGGCCATGGTCATCGGCCACGTCCGCCTGCTCGCCAAGACCGGCGGCAAGTCGGGCGACTGGCGCGCGCCGTGAGCCTGCTGCCGGTCGCGCAGGCGCAGGCCCGCCTGCTTGCCCTCGCGGCCCCGCTGCCGGCCGAACGGCTGCCCGTCTCCGCCTGCGCCGGCCGCTGGCTCGCCACCGATCTCGCCGCGACCCGGGACCAGCCCTGGGCCGATCTCTCCGCCATGGACGGCTATGCGATCCGTGCCGGCGAATGGCCCGGCCCCTGGCGCCTCGCCGGCGAAAGCACCGCCGGCGGTCCCGTGCCGGCGCCTCTGGCTGCCGGCGAAAGCTGTCGCATCTTCACCGGCGCGCCGGTGCCCGAAGGCGCCGACACCGTCCTGATCCAGGAAGAGGCGCGCCTCGAAGGCGCCCTGCTCTCCCCCATCAGCGACGCCCTGGCGAAGGGCCGCAACGTCCGCCCGGCGGGGTCCGACTTTCGTTCAGGCGAGATGCTGCTGCCCGCCGGCACCGCCCTCGGCGCGGCGCAGATCGCGCTCGCGGCGCTGGGCGGCCATGGCACGCTGGCCGTGGGCAGCCGCCCTCGCGTCGCCCTGCTCTCGACCGGCAATGAACTGGTGCCCCCCGGCGCGCCCACGCCGCCCGGCCGGCTGCCGTCCTCCAACGCGCCGATGCTGGCCGCCCTGCTTGCCGGCCTGCCCTGCGACATCGTCGATCTCGGTATCGTTCCCGACGATCTCGACGCCATGACGGCCGCTTTCGAACAGGCCTCCACGGCGCATGTCATCGTCTCGACCGGCGGCGCTTCGGTCGGCGACCATGACCTCGTCCGCCCCGCCTTCGCGCGCGCTGGGGGCAGCCTCGATTTCTGGAAGATCCGCATGCGGCCCGGCAAGCCGCTGATGGCGGGCACGCTGGGCGACGCGGTCTTCCTCGGCCTCCCCGGCAATCCGGTCTCCGCCTTCGTCACCGCGACGCTGTTCCTCCTGCCGCTGCTGCGCCATCTCGCCGGCGCGGCCGATCCGCTGCCCTGCCTGCGCCAGGCCCGGCTCGCCGCCCCGCTTCCTGCGACCGGGGATCGCGACGACTATCTGCGCGCCTTTCATACCCAAACGGGTATGATTGCCCTCACCTCCCAGGACAGCGCCGCCACCCTCGCCCTCGCCCAGGCCGACAGCCTCATTCTCCGCCCCTCCGGCTCCCCCCCGGCCCCCGCCGGCGAAATCGTGTTTTTCTTGCCACTTCATTCATGAAAAAAGGGGCCGCAAAGCGGCCCCTCCTTCGTGATGGATCAGAGAATCCTAACGCTGTTGCTTGCCCATGTCGCCCTTGTCCTTGCGGGTTTCACCCATCTGACCCTGGCGATTTTCCTGCTGTTGTTGACGGCCGCCCTGACTGGAGCGATCACCACCCTGCTGGCGGCGCTGTTCGCCACCCTGCTTGTTCTGGTCTGCCATCTTACTCTCCTATTCACCCTCTCGCTGAAGGCTGCCAATAAACGGCTAAGTCTGGCCTGCGTTCCTTTCGTTACGGTGAACGGTTAGACGCTTGACTTGCCTCCTTCCGTTTCCTATGCGTTCTCCATCCGTTCCATGGAGGACAAGCAGGCATGCTGACGCCCAAGCAACAGGAATTGCTCAGCTTCATTCAGACCCGGCTGGAGGAAGGCGGCGTGTCGCCTTCGTTCGAGGAAATGAAGGAAGCGCTCGACCTGCGCTCCAAATCCGGCATCCACCGGCTCATCAACGCGCTGGAGGAACGAGGCTTCATCCGCCGCCTTCCCAATCGCGCCCGCGCGCTGGAGGTGCTGAAACTGCCCGAAGCGATGCACCGCGCGCCGAAGGTCGTCGCCCCGCCCAAGCCGCAACTGGTAGCCAAGCCGCCGATCGCGGCCAATGACGTGATCGACATTCCGCTCCACGGGCGGATCGCGGCCGGCGTCCCGATCGAGGCGATGGAGGGGCAGAATATGCTCTCCGTGCCCGCCGCCCTGCTCGGCGCGGGCGATCATTATGCGCTGGAGGTTTCCGGGGATTCGATGATGGAGGCCGGCATTTTGGATGGCGATTTCGCCCTCATCCAGCGCACTGACGTCGCGCGCGAAGGACAGATTGTCGTCGCTCTGATCGACGAGAATGAGGCGACGCTCAAATATTTCCGCCGCGAAGGCCCCAAGGTCAGGCTCGATCCCGCCAACAGCGCCTATGAGCCGCAAATCTACGATCCGCGCCAGGTCCGCATCCAGGGCAAGCTGGCAGGACTGCTGCGCCGCTACAACTGACCCACCCGGCGAAAGCCGCGCGCTCGGCGGGTCGGGCGGCTGATCCAAGGGTGAGCATCACCGGGCAGCTTGCTGGTGCGCACCGTCATCTGGTCGAGGTCGATCGCCAATCCCCCGGTCCGCGCCAGCAGCGTCCGATCCGCCTTCAGCCAGCGCGGACGGCACCAGGGCGGCAGGCGGCGATCAGCGACGACGATATCCGCCGCCGCGCAATCGCGGGCCAGCATCTCCCTCCCCACCAGCAGATCCGTGCGCGTCACCAGCAACCGCCAGTCGCGCCCGCCCGCACGAAGGCGCACCGCGCACAGATCGACCGAGCATCGCGCGTCGGGCAGGCGCGCCAGAGCCTCCAGCGCGCCATCATGCCCCGCGCTTTCCGTCATCATGTCGCGCACATAATCCCCCGCCCCCTCGCGAAGGAGCGCCATGCCTCCGCTCGCGCTGCGCACGGCGACATGGTGGCCGTCCGACGTGACGAGAATGTCGGGAGGAGAGGCAGCGGCGATCGCCACCCCGCCCACCGCGATTGGCACCAGCCCGATCCAGCGCCAGCCGCTGCGCCACAACAGGCACCAGAGGCCACCCGCCACCATCATAGCGAAGATCGCGGTCGGCATGGTCGGCGCGCGCATCACCGCCCAGGGACTTGCCGCCACCCCATGCGCGATCAGCAACAGCAGGTCGAGCGAACGGCCGGTCAGCCACCAGAAGGGCGCCCCCAGCCCCATGATGTCGAACAACAGCGCCGCCGCCTCCAGCGGCATGACGATGAAGGTGGTTAGCGGAATGGCGACCAGATTGGCAAAGGACCCGAGCATCCCCGCCTTGTGGAAATGGTAGAGCGCGATCGGCGCCAGCACCAGCTCGACCGCAAAGCCCGTCATCAGCATCAAGGCCAGCGATCGGGCGAGCCGGCGAAGCATCGTTTCGTCACGGGCGGCGGCGA
>DATEJA010000139.1:0-10189 GCA_035278405.1 Sphingobium sp.
GCCGAGAATTTCGAGAAATACGGCAAATATCACAAGCTCAACATGGCGCTGCTGATCGGCGGCGTGCAGATGGGCGACCAGCTCAAGGCGCTGGAAAAGGGCGTCGACGTGCTGATCGCGACGCCGGGCCGCTTGATGGACCTGTTCCAGCGCGGCAAGATCCTGCTCAACGGCTGCAACATGCTGGTGATCGACGAAGCCGACCGCATGCTGGACATGGGCTTCATCCCCGACATCGAGGAAATCTGCACCAAGCTGCCCGCGCAGCGGCAGACGCTTCTGTTTTCCGCGACCATGCCGCCGGTCATCAAGAAGCTGGCGGACCGCTTCCTCAGCAACCCCAAGTCGATCGAGGTGGCGCGTCCCGCGACGGCTTCGACCAACATCACCCAGCGGCTGGTGAAGGTCGATTCGCGCAAGAAGCGTGAGGCGCTCCGCGCGATGCTGGAAGCGGAGGAGGTGCAGAGCGCCGTCATCTTCTGCAACCGCAAGACGACCGTGCGCGACCTTAACAAGAGCCTGCAGCGCCATGGCTTCAAGTCGGGCGAGATCCATGGCGATATCGACCAGTCGGCGCGAATCGCCGAACTGGAGCGGTTCCGCACCGGCACGGTGAATATCCTGGTTGCGTCCGACGTCGCCGCGCGCGGGCTGGATATCAAGGGCGTCAGCCACGTCTTCAATTTCGACGCGCCCTGGCATCCCGATGACTATGTCCATCGGATCGGCCGCACCGGCCGCGCGGGGGCGAAGGGCGTCGCCTATACCTTCGTGACCGCCGACGATGCCGAGGCGATCGACAATATCCAGAAGCTGATCAAGCAGACCATCGAGACGATCGATGCCCCGGCTGCCGCCGCGCCGGCGGAGCGGGCGCCGGAAGAAGGGCGGGGCGATCGGGGTCGACGCCAGGATGACCGTCGCCGGGGTTCCCGCCGCGACGAGCCGCGCCGGGACGACCGTCGCCGGGAAGAGCCCCGCGTGGCGCGTGGCGAGGTCAACGGCGCGCGTCCGCGTCGGCCGGAACTGGTGGATGATGGCCCGGATGACGGTTGGAACGGGCCGGTGCCGGAGTTTCTTTCCTTCGGGTTCGGGGCGTAAGGGACGTCCTAAGACAGCCTTACAAGGCGCTGTCGCGCCTTCTCCTCTCCCCAACCCTCTCCCATGAAGGGGAGAGGGAGCAAGAGAAGCTACGTCCGTCCGCTACAACAAGCCCATCGCGCGCAGGCTGCTATGCCCTTGCGATCCGATGATGATGTGATCATGCACCGCAATGCTGAGCCGCTTGCCCGCTTCGGCGATCTGGCGTGTGATCTCGATATCCTGGCGGCTGGGTTCCGGCGCTCCGCTGGGATGATTGTGCACCAGGATCAGTGCTGACGAGCCGAGGTCGATCGCGCGGCGGATCACCTCTCGGGTATAGATGGCCGCCTGGTCGATCGACCCATCGCCCATATGTTCATCGCGGATCAGCATGTTGCGGCTGTTGAGATGGAGCACCCGGACCCGCTCCACCGCAAGAAAGGCCATGTCCGCGCGCAGATAGTCGAGCAGCGCCTGCCAGCTGGCGAGCACCGGCCGCTGCGCCACTTCGTTCCGCAGCATCCGCAGCAGCGTGGCATGGACGATCTTGATCGCGGCGATGCTGGTGTCGCCCATGCCGGGCACGCGCGCGATCGCCTGCCAGTCGGCCGTCATCAGTCCCCCGATCCCGCCAAATTCGCGCAGCAGCGCCTTCGCCAGCGGCTTGGTATCGCGGCGCGGGATGGCCAGCGCGAGCAGATATTCGATCAGTTCATGGTCGTGCAGCGCCTCCCCGCCGCTGTCGGCCAGCTTCTGGCGCAGCCGCGCGCGATGGCCGGCGCCGTCATGGCTGCTCCGTTCGTCCTTTTCCGCCAAGCCTTTATCGTCCCCCTGTTCGCGGAGCCGGACGCTATGCGTTGCGCAAATGGCGGGCAAGGATATTTAAGGACCTTCGGACGTTATGCAGGCGTTACGGATCCAGATGGTTGAAAGCCGGGGTTGGCCATAGGCATGGAAGATGAGGACGGCGACGAGGAAGCTCGCCGGGGCTGGCTACGCTGGCTGGGAGTGGGAACGGGGTCGCTCGCGCTGATCCTGGTCGCGCTCTGGACCCAGCGCGCCCCGATCGCCGAAAATTTCATCGGCCGCGAACTCAACCGGCGGGGCGTCGAAGCGCGCTATGACCTCAAGGACATCGGCCTGCGCACCCAGCGGATCGAGAATATCGTGCTGGGCGATCCGGCCGATCCCGACCTGACAGCCCGGCGGGTGGAGGTCGACATCGCCTTCACCGGCCTTTCCCCGCGCGTGGCGGCGGTGCGGGCCGAGGGCGTGAGCATGCGCGCGTCTTATCATGGCGGGGTGTTGCGGCTGGGTGAACTCGACAAGTTCCGCGATCCCCGGTCCAAGGCGCCCTTCAGCCTGCCCGATATCGTCCTCGCGCTGAAGGATGCACGGATGCGGCTGGATACCGATGCCGGGCCGATGATGGTGCAGCTGGCCGGCAAGGGCAATTTGCGGTCCGGCTTTGATGGTGATCTGGCCGCGACGATGCCGCGGGCCGCCTTTGCCGGCTGTAGTCTCGCCGGCCTTGCCGCGACGCTGAATGTGGCGATGCGCGATTCGCAGCCCCATCTGTCCGGCCCGGTGAGAGCGGTCACGCTGGGCTGCCGGACCATGGGCGTCGCGATGGCGAAGCCGCAGATCGACATGGACCTGTGGCTCGGCAAGGCGCTGGATCGATGGAACGGCCATGTCCGCCTGGCGGGCGAGGCGCTGAGGGCGAAAGACGTCCTGCTCGCGCGACCTGCGGGCAGCATCGATTTCAACGGGACTGCGCAGGGGACGGCCGGCCGCGCGCGGATCGAGGCCGCCGCGCTGTCGGCCGCGGGCACGATGGCCGGGGCTTCGGAGATTGTCGGCGGCTGGCATGCCGCCAAGGGCGATATCGGCCTGCAGGGGCGGCTGTCGGCGCACCAGTTGCAATTGGCGGGCCGCGACCCGCTGGTGGGACTGCGCCGCTCCGCCGCCGGCACGCCGCTCGCACCGCTCGCGGACCGGCTGGCGGATGCAGTCGGACGGGCAGGCCGGGATAATGTCCTCCAGACCAACATCGCCTTCGCGCAGCGCGGCGGGAGCGGCAGTCTGGTGCTCACAGGCAGCCGATTCGAAGCGCACAGCGGCGCGCGCATCCTTCTGCCTGGCGATGGACGGCTTGCGTTGGGCTGGCCAGGCAAGGGCGGGGCACCGATCGACTGGGCGCTGGAGGGCGCCGTCACCACGGAAGGGGGCGGCTTGCCCCGAGCCGCGTTGCGGTTGGCGCGTCGGCCGGGCGGCGGCTTTGGCGGGCAGCTCTTTATCGATCCCTATGCCGCCGGTCAGGCGCGGCTGGCGCTGGAGCCGGTGCGCTTCAGCGCCGAAAGGGGCGGCAGGACGCGTTTTGCGACCAGCGTGCGGCTCGACGGCCCGCTGCCGGGAGGCTGGGTGCGGGGCCTGTCGGCGCCGGTCGAAGGGCAGGTGAGCGCCGACGGCTCCGTTGCGGTCAATCCGCGCTGCGTGCCGCTGTCCCTGACGGAAGCGCGCTATGGCAGCTTCTCGCTCGGCCGCACGCGCCAGACGCTCTGTCCGGTAGGGGGAGGGGCGCTGTTCGCGACCGGCCCTGGCGGCGTGCGCGGCGGCGCGGAAATCCGCAAGCTGGCGCTGGTGGGACGCAGCGGCAACAGCCCGATGCGGCTGAGCGCCGACAATGCCCGCTTCGTACTGGGGCAGCAGGGCTTTGCCTTGTCGCGCGTCGAATGGGCCCTGGGCCCGCAAACGGCGCCGGTGCTGCTGCGGGCACAGGCGGTGACGGGCGTTCCTTCGGCCGGGGGCATTGCCGGCAAGCTGGCGGGAGCGGGCGGCCGGATCGGCACCGTGCCGCTGATCTTCGAGGATGGGGCAGGCGACTGGCGCTTTGCCGGGGGTGCGCTTCGCTTGAAGGCGGCGATGACGGTCCACGATGCGCAGGCGCCCGGCCGCTTCCAGCCGCTGGGCGTGCCGGACTTTGACCTGACGCTGAAGGACGGGCGGATCGCCGCCAGCGGCAGCCTGCGCGCGCCGCGTAACAACGGGCTGGTGGCGAATGTCACCCTCGCTCATGAACTGGGCACGGGTCGGGGCCGGGCGGATCTCGACGTGCCCGGCCTGGTCTTTGGGCCGTCCTTGCAGCCGGAGGATGTGACGCGCCTGGCGCTGGGCGTGGTCGCCAATGTCCGGGCGACCGTCAAGGGGGAGGGGCATATCCGCTGGAACGGGTCCGCCGTGACCAGCGATGGCCTGTTCCGCACCGACAATGCGACGCTGGCCGCCGCCTTCGGTCCGGTGGAGGGCCTGTCGGGGCAACTGCGCTTCACCGACCTGCTCGGCCTCGTCAGCGCGCCCGGGCAGGAAGTGCGGATGAAATCGGTCAATCCGGGCGTCGAAGTGCGCGACGGGGTGGTCCGCTATCGTCTGGAAGCCGGGCAGAAGGTCCATATCGAAGGGGGTGGATGGCCATTTTCCGGGGGGCAGCTGGTGCTGTTGCCCACCACCATGGACTTTGGCGCGAATAGCGAACGCTATCTCACCTTCCGCGTGATCGGACTGGACGCCGGCGCCTTCATCCAGGCAATGGACCTCAAGAATATCTCGGCGACGGGCACGTTCGACGGCATCATGCCGCTGATCTTCAACGCCCAGGGCGGGCGCGTGGCGGGCGGGGTGCTGACGGCCCGCCAGCAGGGGATGCCGCCGCTCATCATGCCCGAAGGTGTGTTGCCGACCATTCCCTGCGACCCCAATCGCCAGGGCGGCACCCTGTCCTATGTCGGCCCGGTGTCGAACGAGCAGTTGGGCGCGATGGGGCGACTGGCGTTCGATGCGCTCAAGAATCTGCAATATAAATGCCTCACCATCCTGATGGACGGCGCGCTGGATGGAGAGATGGTGACGAACGTCGTGTTCAACGGCGTCAATCGCGGCCAGATCGGCGGTGCGCCGGCCGGCCTGGCGCGCAGCCTGACCGGACTGCCGTTCATCTTCAACGTGCGGATCGCCGCGCCCTTCCGCGGCTTGCTGGGGACGGCGCAATCCTTCATCGATCCCACCACCCTGATCCAGAACAGCATCGGCGATCAGGTGCAGGAGAAGATTCGCGCCGGGGTTGCAGTTCAGCCTTCGGAAAGCGACATTGTGCCAAATGGGGAGCAGAAATGAAGAAGGAAGCGATCTTTGCGGCGGGTTTCGCCGGTTTGGCCCTGGGGGGCTGCATCCAGGTGAAGGCGCCGGACAAGCCGATCGAAATCAACCTCAATGTGAAGGTGCAGCAGGAAGTCGTCGTGCGGCTTCAGCGCGACGCCAAGGATCTTATTCAGAATAATCCGGAGTTGTTCCCGCAATGACACGCAAGATTTTGATGATCGCCGCCGGCGCTGCCGTCGCCCTTGCCGCCGGGCTGGTCGCGACCGCCCCGGCCCGTGCCCAGTCGGGCGCCGTCGCCGCGGCCATGGCGGAAGGCACGGTAGGCGAGCAGGCGGACGGCTATCTGGGCATTGCCGGCTCGGTCAGCGCGGCGATCCGGTCGGAAGTCGAATCGATCAATATCAAGCGGCGCGCGGCCTATACCGACCTTGCCAGCAAGCGCGGCGTGACCGTTCAGGACGTCGCGGCGGCGACCGGCTGCCAGACGCTGACCAGCCGCGTGAAGCCGGGGCAGGTCTATCGCGTGGGCGCTGGACCCTGGCAAACCAAGGGCGCAGCGCCGATTTCCCTGCCTTCCTATTGCGCGACGGCTGGGTAGAAGGCGGCGCCGGCGGCGTTTCGCCGTCGCTTGTCCGGGCTCGGAAAATCTCCTGCCCAACTACGGTTGACTATCCCGAAAGCCCTTTCTAAACGGGCCGCGCCTTGACGGGTGCAGCCGCAAGCGCCATGCCGCCTGCCGTGGGGTCCAAGCCCCTCAAACGGAAAGGAACGGTCATGGCAGCGGATGTGCCCGGGCAAGACCCGGCGGATGAGGACGCGCGGATCGCTTCCCTTGAGGAGCGGATCGCGAAGGCCGAACGAGCCGAGCAGGTCAGACAGGGGGCCACGGAGCAGCAGGCGGACGATGGATCGCGCCTGGGCAACAGGGTTCTCGCCGAACTGATCGGTGGTCTTGTTGGCGGTGCCGTGGTGGGTGGGACTTTGGACCATTTCCTGCGGACGTCGCCCTGGCTTCTGCTCGCCTTCCTCGGTCTCGGGATCGTGGTGGCGTTCAGGAACATCATCAAATTGACGACGACGAAGCGTCCCGACCAATAGGGACGCTTTTGTCTTAGTCCTTGAGATAAGACGTTTACAGGGGTCAACGTGGCACAATCCGGCAAAATCGATCCGATGCACCAGTTTGCGATCGAACCGCTGTTCGGTACGGATCACTTGTCGCTCGGCGGCTTCAACATCGCCTTCACCAACAGCGCGCTCTACATGGTGGCCGCCGCGGTGGTGCTGTGGATCTTCGTGATTGGCGGCATGAAGCGCGAACTGGTGCCGGGGCGCTGGCAGATGGCGGTCGAATATATGACCGGCTTCATCAAGAGCCTGCTGATCTCCAACGTCGGCGAAGGCGGTAAGAAATATATCCCCTACGTCTTCTCCCTGTTCATGTTCATCCTGCTGGCGAACCTTCTCGGCCTGCTGCCGCTGGGTCTCATCGGCCTCCACCCCTTTACCTTCACCAGCCATTTCACCGCGACCGGCGTGCTCGCGATCATGAGCTTCTCGATCGTGCTGGCGGTGGGCTTCTACAAGCATGGGCTGCACTTCTTCTCGCTGTTCGTGCCGCACGGTACGCCGCTGCCGATGATCCCGGTGATCTTCCCGATCGAACTGGTGTCCTTCATGGTGCGCCCGTTCAGCCTCGGCCTGCGACTGTTCGTGGCGATGACCGCCGGGCACGTGCTGCTGAAGGTGCTGGCCGGCTTCGTCATCAACAGCTCGAACGCGGGCGTCGGCTACGGCCTGACCGTTGGTTCGGCGAGCTTCATCCTGATGATCGGCATCAGCGCGCTGGAAGTGCTGGTCGCGGTTATCCAGGCCTATGTGTTCGCGCTGCTGACCTCGGTCTATCTCAATGACGCCGAGAACCTGCACTAAGTTTTCCGTTATTTCCTCAACGTTTGTATCAGTTTAGAAAAGGGAGTTTACGACATGGACGCAGAAGCCGCAAAGCTGCTCGGTGCTGGCCTGGCCGCGATTGGCGCGGGTCTGGCCTCGCTCGGTGTGGGCAACGTGTTCGCTTCGTTCCTCGAAGGCGCGCTGCGCAATCCGGGTGCCGCTGACGGCCAGCAGGGCCGCCTGTTCATCGGTTTCGCCGCGGCCGAACTTCTGGGTCTGCTGGCGTTCGTCATCGCCATGATCCTGGTGTTCGTGGCCTGACAACCGCTTGAGGAGCGGGCAGGGCGGCTCCGGCTGTCCCGCCCGCGCCTGAAATTGACGGTGCCCTGATCGGACGGATCCCAAAATGCCTCAAATCGCGCAAATTGCCGAAACCTACGCGTCGCAGATCTTCTGGATGCTGGTGACCTTCGGCTTCGTCTTCTTCGTCATCGGCCGCGGCATGGTGCCCAAGGTCCAGGCGACGGCCGATGCGCGCGACGCGAAGATCACGGGTGATCTGGACGCCGCCAAGGCCGCTTTCGCTCGCGCGGACGAAGCCGAGGCGGATTATCGGGCCCGCGACGCGGAAAGCCGCGCCGCCGCGCAGGCGACCCTGGCCCAGGCCAAGGCGGAGGCCGCCAAGGCTTCCGAAGGCAGACTGGCTGCCGCCGACGCGGAAATCGCTGGGCTGATCGGCGCTGCCGAAGCACGCATCCAGGCCGCGACCAACGCAGCCATGGCAGAAATTGAAACCGTCGCCGCCGATGCAGCGCGCGACATGGTGGCCCGCATCTCTGGCGTGAACGCGTCGGACGAAGCAGCCCGCAACGCAGTAAAGGCGGCACTGGCCCATGGCTGAGGCAGCAGCACAGCAGAGCGAGGGTACGCCCCCGCACCTGGACGACGCAATTCATACCGAAGGGATGGAGCCGGTCGGCACCGTCGCTCATGAAGGCGTGGCTCCGCACAGCGACCCCAAGGCCGTCGGCATGGATGCGACCGCATGGGTCAGCCTGGCGATGGCGGTGTTCATCGTCATCCTGATCATCAAGAAGGTGCCCGGCCTGATCGGTGGCGCGCTCGATGGGCGGATCGCGCAGATCAAGAGCCAGCTGGCCGAAGCCGCCAAGCTGCGCGCCGAGGCCGAAGCGCTGAAGGCCGAATATGAAGCCAAGCTGGCGTCCGCTGCGGGTGAGGCCGAAGCGATGCGCAACTCGGCGCAGAGCGAGGCGGCGACGCTGCTGGAAGACGCCAAGGCTAATGCCGCTGCGTTGGTCGTGCGTCGTCAGAAGATGGCCGAAGACAAGATCGGCGCGGCCGAACGGGCAGCGATCGCCGACATCCGCACCAAGGCGGTGAATGCCGCGACCAGCGCCGCCGCGACGCTGATCGCCCAAAATCATGATGCTGGCGCGGACAAGGCGCTGGTCGACAGCGCGATCAAGGGACTCGGGCCGACCGTCTGAGACTGTCTTGCCGTAGAAACAAAAAGGCTGGTGCGGTTGGCGCGCCGGCCTTTTTTGTTGGGCTGGGATGAAGAGAACGGCGAATTGATTCCTGCGTTTGGCCTAGAGCCGACTTAGCCCATGCCGTCACCCCGGGCTTGACCCGGGGTGACGCTGTTCTTCTGCTGCCATTTAGAGGGGCTTGAGCAAGGAAGCGGGACTCCGGGTCGAGCCCCGGGGATGACGAAGTGGGAATGGGCGGGAAACCACCCAGCCCTCTCATCAAACCCACCCATTGCGATCCGGGCCTGTGCCGCTATCTCTGCCGCATGTCGCATCCGCAATCGCCCGATCGTTTCCATGAGGACAAGGCCAGCTATACCGTCCGCGGTTCCGGGACGCCGGATATCGAGGCTGGCGTGGAGGCGATCCGCACGACGTTGAAGACCCTGCCGACGCGGCCCGGCGTCTATCGCATGCAGGATGCGCGGGGCGACGTGCTCTATGTCGGCAAGGCGCGGGCGTTGCGGAACCGGGTCGCCAATTATACCCAGGTCGACCGCTTGCCCAAGCGGTTGCAGCGCATGGTGGCGCAGACCCGGTCGATGACGATCGTCACCACCAACAGCGAGGCGGAGGCGCTGTTGCTGGAAGCGCAGCTGATCAAGCGATTCCGCCCCCCTTACAATGTCCTGCTGCGCGACGACAAAAGCTTTCCCTTCATCCTGTTGCGCGAGGATCACGCCTTTCCGCGCGTGCAGAAGCATCGCGGCGCGCGCAAATATAAGGGGCGCTATTATGGGCCCTTCGCCAGCGCGGGATCGGTGACGCGGACGATCAACGCGCTGCAAAAGCTGTTCCTGCTGCGCAGCTGTACCGACAGCTTCTTCGCCAATCGATCGCGGCCCTGCCTGCTCTACCAGATCCGCCGCTGTTCCGCGCCCTGCGTCGGGCGGATCGACGAAGGTGGTTATGCGGAGCTGGTGAAGGATGCGCAGGATTTCCTGGGCGGCAAGTCGACCGCCGTGCAGCGGAAGCTGGGCCAGGCGATGGAAGCGGCGTCGCAGGCGCTCGACTTCGAGCAGGCGGCGGTGCTGCGAGACCGGTTGAAGGCGTTAACCTTCATCCAGGGCAGCCAGGCGATCAACGCGGAAGGGCTGGGCGACGCCGACATCTTCGCGCTGGCGACGAAGGGCGGGGCGATGTGCATACAGGCCTTCTTCATCCGCGGCAGCCAGAATTGGGGGCATCGCAGCTTCTTCCCCGTGCACACCGCCGAGGTGGCGGAGGACGAGGTGCTGGCGAGCTTCATGGCGCAATTCTACGAGGAAGTACCGCCGCCCCGGCTGATCCTGTCGGATCGCGCGCCGGCGGAGTGCGAACTGATGGCCCAGGCGCTGGGCGAACGGATCAGCGCGAAGGTGCGGATCGAGGTGCCGCAGCGGGGCGACCGGACGCGGCTTATCAGGCAGGCGCAACGCAATGCCGTGGAGGCGCTCGACCGGCGGCTCGCGGAAACGACGACCCAGGCCCGGGTGCTGGAGGAAATGGTCGAGACGTTCGGGCTG
>DATEJA010000140.1:0-5412 GCA_035278405.1 Sphingobium sp.
CGCTTTACTGGGCCGCCGTGGTCAACGGCCTGCTCGCGCCCCCGTTGATGGTGGTGACGATGCTTGTCGCGCGCAATCCGGCGGTGATGGAGGGACTTGCCATTTCCCGCAGGCTGGCCTTTGGCGGCTGGTTGTCGACGGCGGTGATGTTCGCCGTGGCGCTGATCTTCCTGCTGTCCTAGATCTGCCTGCCAACCTAGTCGCCGTGGTCCGACCGGCCGAAATCCGGCCGCGCGTCGTCCTGGCCCATCTCGATGATCGAGCGGCGGATGGCGCGGGTGCGGGTGAACGCGTCGAACAGCGCTTCGCCGTCGCTCGCGATGATCGCCTGCCGCAATTCCTCGAGGTCGGATGAAAACCGCGCCAGCATTTCCAGCACCGCATCCCGATTTGTGAGGAAGATGTCGCGCCACATCGTCGGGTCGGACGCGGCGATGCGGGTGAAGTCGCGAAAGCCGCCGGCCGAATATTTGATGACCTCCGACTGGGTGACATCCTCCAGGTCGCTGGCCGTGCCGACAATGGTATAGGCGATGAGGTGGGGCAGGTGGCTCGTCACCGCCAGCACCAGGTCGTGATGCTGCGGGTCCATCGTCTCGACATCGGCGCCGACCCGATGCCAAAGCTCCTCGACGCGCGCGACCGCCGTCGGGTCGGCATCGGCGGGCGGGGTGACGATGCACCAGCGCCCCCGGAACAGCGAGGCAAAGCCCGCCTCCGGCCCGCTATTCTCGGTGCCCGCCACCGGATGCGCCGGGATGATCGCCCGGCCCGGCAGCGCGGCGTTCAACTGCGCCAGCACGTCCGCCTTGCAGGATCCCACGTCGCTGACGATCGCGTCCGCCGGCAGGTCGTCGGCAATCTCCGCCGCCGCAGCGCCCATCGCGCGCACGGGCACGCACAGGATCACCAGGTCGGCGTCGGTCACGCTTGCGCCCGCCGTGTCGGTCACATCGTCGCACAGGTCGATGGCCCGCGCGATCTCGCGCACGCGCGGGTCGGCGTCATGCCCCGTCACCCGCACCGTGGGCATATATTCGCGGATCGCCCGCGCCAGCGACGATCCGATAAGGCCCAGGCCGATGATGGTGACGCGCGCGAAAGGCAGCATGGGTCAGGCCGCCTCCGCCATCGCCCGCAGCTTGGCTGCGACGGCGCGCACCTGTTCCTCGGTGCCGATGGTGATGCGCAGTCCGTTGGGCAGGCCCTGGCCCGGCAGCCAGCGCGTCGCATAGCCTTCGTCCCACAGCCCCTTCATCGCCGCCTCGGCGGTCAGCGCGCCCTCGAACAGGATCAGGATGAAATTCGCCTTGCTCGGCACCGCGCGCAGGCCGTGGTTGGACAGCGAAGCGACCTCCGCCGCCAGCCATGCGCGCCATTGCCGGTTATGCGTCCGGCTCGCCTCGACCCAGGTCTGGTCCTTGACCGCCGCGATAGCCGCCGCCTGGCCCGCCGTCGTCACGTTGAACGGCGCGCGGATGCGGTGCAGCACGTCGATCACCTCGGCGCTGGCATAGCCCCAGCCGATGCGCTCGGCGGCGAGGCCGTAGATTTTGGAGAAGGTGCGCGTCACCAGCACATTGGCCGCCGACCTGGCCAGCTCCAGCCCCGCATCATCCTCGTCCCCGTCCAGATATTCGGCATAGGCCTGGTCCAGCACGAACAGGATGTCCGGGCGCAGCGCCGCGTGCAGCCGGGCGATCTCCTCGCGCGGGGTCATCGTGCCGGTCGGGTTGTTGGGGTTGGCGAGATACACGACCTTGGTCCTGTCGGTGACGCAGGCCAGCAGCGCGTCGACATCGGTCGCATAATCCTTGTCGGGCGCGATCACCGGCGTCGCGCCGACCCGGCGCGCGGCGATGTCATAGACCGAAAAGCCGTATTTCACATAGAGCACCTCGTCGCCCGGCCCGGCATAGCCGCTCGCGGCCAGGTGCAGCAGCTCGTCCGACCCGGTGCCATAGATCACCCGCGCCGGGTCCAGCCCATGCGCCGCCGCGATCGCCTCGCGCAGCCTGGCCGCGCCCGGATCGGGATAGGTGGCAAGGTCCGCCGTCGCCGCCACCAGCGCGGCGCGCGCCGCTTCGCCGGTGCCCAGCGGATTTTCATTCGCCGACAGCTTGATCAGCGGCCGCCCGTCGTCCGCCGCCGCCTTGCCCGGCACATAGGGGGAAATGCCGAGAATCCATTCTTTGGGTGCAGGTTTGGTCATCGCCGCGCTTTAGCGTCATCCGCCGCAAAGGCAAAGGGAGGCAAGTCTTGCCCGCGCCGATAAAGATGCCCTGCTCCTGCGCAGGCAGGAGCCTGTCCCGCCCTTCGAACTGGACTCCTGCCTGCGCGGGAGTACGCCGCGCCTAGACTACCGGCGTCACCAGCGGCTCGCCCGCCGCCCAGGCATCCAGATTGGCCAGCACCAGGTCGGCCATCGCCCGGCGCGTGCTTTCCGTCGCGCTGCCCTGGTGCGGTTGCAGCACGACATGGTCCATGGCGAACAGCGCGTGCGGCACATGCGGCTCGTCCACGAACACGTCCAGCCCCGCGCCGCCGATCCGCCTTTCCGCCAGCGCGGCCACCAGCGCCTCCTCGTCGATCACGCTGCCCCGGCTGATGTTGATGATCACCCCCTGCGGCCCCAGCGCGTCGAGCATCGCCGTGTCCACCAGCCCGCGCGCCTCCGGCCCGCCCGACGTCGCGACGATCATCACCTCGGCCTCGCGCGCGAAGGCGATCGGGTCGGCGACGTACCGATAGGGCGCATCCGCCGCCGGCCGCCGGTTATGATAGAATATCTCGCCCGCCACCGGCTCCAGCCGGCGGGCGATGGCGCGGCCGATCCGCCCCAGCCCCAATATGCCGATCCTGCGCCCGGTGACGCTGCCGCTCAGCGCCGGCTTCTCGCCCCGCGCCCAGGCGCCCGACCGTACCATCCGGTCATTGGCGGCGATGTTGCGCACGCTCGCATAGAGCAGCCCCACCGCCAGGTCGGCGACATCGTCGGTCAGCACGTCGGGCGTGTTGCTGACCTTGATGCCGCGGGCGCGGGCATGGTCGATATCGACCTTGTCATAGCCCACGGAAAACAGCCCGATCATCTCCAGCCTGGGCAGCGCGTCCATGATCGCAGCCGATGCTCCCACCGCGCCGAAGGAAACCAGCGCCCGCGCCTGCCGCACCGCCTCGCCCAGCGCCGCCGGATCGGCGTCCGCCGCCACGGCATGGACGATGAAGCGCCGCCGCAGCGCCTCGTCCAGATAGGGGGAGAGCGGACCATAGGCGACGATCGGAAGGGCGGGGGCGGCGGTCATGGGTCCGCTCTAGCCGATCGTCCCCCGATTGACAGCCCGTGTCCGCAGTCCTAGCCCCGCTTCCACCATGGCCAGCGCCCCCCTTTCCGACGACAGCCGTTTCGGCCTCCGCCGCCAGGTCCGCCTCACCGCGCCCCTGCGGCTGGACAGCGGCGCCGCGCTCGCCCCGGTCGACATCGCCTATGAAACCTATGGCGCGATGAATGAGGACAAGTCGAACGTCATCCTCATCTGCCACGCGCTGACCGGCGACCAGTTCGTCGCGTCCGACCACCCCGTCACCGGCAAGCCCGGCTGGTGGTGGCGGCTGGTGGGGGAGGGCAAGCCCGTCGATCCCGCCCGTCATTTCATCGTCTGTGCCAATGTCATCGGCAGCTGCATGGGGTCGAGCGGCCCCGCCAGCCTCGATCCCGCGACGCAGGCTCCCTACGCCATGCGCTTCCCGGTGCTGACGATTGCCGACATGGTGCGCGCGCAGGCGCTGCTGCTCGATCATCTGGGCGTTAACCGCCTGTCGGCCGTCATCGGCGGGTCGATGGGCGGCATGCAGGCGCTGACCTGGCCGACGCTCTTCCCCGACCGGGTCGAAAGCTGCGTCGTCATCGCGTCGACTGCCCGCCACAGTGCGCAGAATATCGCTTTCCACGAAGTCGGCCGCCAGGCGATCATGGCCGACCCCAACTGGCGCGGCGGCGACTATTATGCCGATGCCCAGGTGCCCAGCGCCGGCCTCGCCGTCGCCCGCATGGCCGCGCACATCACCTATCTCTCCGAAGCCGGCCTGACCGAGAAATTCGGCCGCCGCCTGCAAGGACGGGACGCCAAGACCTTTGGCTTCGACGCCGATTTCCAGGTCGAATCCTATCTGCGCCATCAGGGATTGAGCTTCGTCGAGCGGTTCGACGCCAACTCCTATCTCTATATCACCCGCGCCATGGACTATTATGACATTGCGGAGGATCATGGCGGCAGCCTCGCCACCGCCTTCACGGCGACCAAGGCCCGTTTCTGCCTCGTCAGCTTCGACACCGACTGGCTCTACCCCACGGCGGAATCCCGCGTCATCGTCCACGCGCTCAACGCTTCGGGCGCGCAGGCGAGCTTCGTCGAACTGTCCAGCCCCTTCGGCCATGACGCCTTCCTGCTCGAATGTCCCGAACTCAACCGCGTCGTCGACGGCTTCCTGAAGGGCGGCCGCGCATGAGCGAAGAGGGATTGCGCCCCGACCTGGCGCTGATCGCCCGCACCGTGACGCCCGGCGCGCGCGTGCTCGATGTCGGCTGCGGCGACGGCGCGCTGATGGCCGCGCTGCGCGACGCCAAGCAGGTCGACGCGCGCGGGCTGGAGATTGACGGCAACAATGTCGCCGCCGCCGTCGGTCGAGGCCTGTCGGTGGTGCAGGGCGATGCCGATACCGACCTTGGCTATTATCCCGACGCCAGCTTCGATTATGCGATCCTTAGCCAAACGCTCCAGACCACGCGCCGCCCCGACCGGGTTGTCGATGAACTGCTGCGCATCGGCCGCCAGGCGTTCGTATCCTTCCCCAATTTCGCCCATTGGCGCGGCCGGCTGTCGCTGATGTGGGGCGGGCGGATGCCGGTGACGCGCCTTCTGCCCGACACCTGGTATGACACGCTCAACATCCACCATGTCACCGTCGATGATTTCCGCGCCCTGGTGAAGGAGCGTGGCTGGACGATCGACGGCCAATGGTTCCTCAAGGGCGACAAGGAAACCACGCACGCGAACGCGAACCTGTTCGCCGAACATGCGGTCTTCCTGCTGCGGCGATAGCGCGCGCGCAGCGGATTCTTTGTTCACGCGGAGGCGCGGAGAAGGAAAGTCAAAGTCGTGCCAGGCGCGGCGGAATAACCCTACGCGCCTCGGCGTGAACCAAAAAAGCCCCGACCTTCCGTGACCGCGAGAAAACACCCGCGCGAAACTCTTCGCGGTTCCTCCTGCGACGGTTCCTCCTGCGGCGGTGCTCCTGCCCTGGCAGGAGCGTGCAGCGCTACCGCTCCCTGGTCGCGCTGAACTTCACCTTGGGATGCCGTTCCTGCTGGTAACCGATGTCCCAGGCGCTTTTCGCCATGAACACCAGATT
>DATEJA010000141.1:0-10187 GCA_035278405.1 Sphingobium sp.
GCCCCCCCTTCTCGCCCACGCTCGAAACGAACGGCCGGAACCGATTGGCCAAGCCCTCTCCCGCAAACCACGGCTGCCCCATGGCCGGCAAAGCCAACGCGAGCCCCAACGTCCCGCCCCTCTCCCCGAGATGCGAACCTACGCTGCCATAACGAACCACGCGCTCCTCCGCAGGCAGGAGCCCAACCCCAACCCCACGTCATCCCAGCGAAGGCTGGGATCTCAGGAGGCGGCGCGCTCAGGCCGCATCGCTCCCCACGAGCCGTCTCCGAACGCGCGATCGATCCTGAACCAAATCCAGGATGACGAAGAAGAGTCTCCCCCCACCCCCAACACCCCCTTGACCAACCCGCGCCCTCCCATTATCAGAACCATAATTCTAGTTTAAATCAGGAGAGGGCCCATGCGCTTTTCCGTATTCCTCAATGCCCGCACCACCGCCGCCGACCAGGACCGGCAGCTGATCCTCGACCTGATCGCCCATAGCGAGAAAGCCGAGGCCCTCGGCTTCGACGCCGTCTTCCTGCCCGACCATCATTTCACCGGCTACATGCCGGTCGCGTCGGACCCGATGATGTTCGCCGCCTATCTCGCCGCGAAGCTGAAGCGCATGCATTTCGGCTTTTCCGTGACCTCGGTGCCGCTCCACCACCCGGTTCGCTTCGTGGAGCGCATCAACATTCTCGACCAGCTGACCGACGGCAAGCTGCTGGTCGGCATCGGCTCGGGCACCACGCCGGAAGAAATGATCGGCTTCGGCGTCAACTACAAGGACGCCTCGGCCGTGTCCGACGCCAATCTGGACGTCGCCGAACGGCTCTGGGCCAAGACCGCCGACTCAGCGCCGGTGACGATCGACAACGGCCCCTTCAAGGGCGAAGTTCTTCAGCGCATCGCCCCGGCCCCGTACAGCGCCGGCCATGCCCGCCTCATGCCCGTGGCGATGAAGGAAGCCTCGATGCGCCGCGCCGCCGACAATGGCTGGCCCGCCTTCATCCCCGCCTTCACCCCGCCGCAGATCGGCGGCACCGAGCCGCTGAAGCACGTCACCAAATATTTCACCGCCTATCGCGACGCGCTGCTCGCCGCCGGCCATAGCGACGCGGTCGTCGCCGACGCGCTCGGCTGGACCACCCACACCTATCAGTGCGTCCACATCGCCGAGACCGACGAACAGGCGCGCGAGGAGTTGGAGCTGATCCTCGCCGCCTATCAGCAGGCCGTCGACCGCGAGAAATATTATGCCGACCAGGCCGAACGCGACGCCGCCAACCAGAAGACCGACCAGACCCCGCTCGCCTTGACCGAGGACTGGATCGGGACCTGGTGCCTCTACGGCTCGCCCGACACGGTGATCGAGCATCTGAAGCCCTATCAGCAGCTGGGCATCGGCAATATCCTGTGCGGCACCACCACCGGCCCGCTGACGCCGCAGCGCCTGGACTGGGCCAACCGCACGCTCGACCTGCTCTCGACCCGCGTCATGCCGGCACTCCGCAATTGCGACGCATGAGCATCAGGCGCCTTTTCGCCAGAATCTCGTTTTTCTCGCCATTTCCTTCATGACTTAGGCCACCCATGACCAGAGACGACGCCATCGCCCTCACCGCCGGCCGCGACATGTGGTCCACCGCCGACCTCCCCGGCATCCCCTCCGCCCGCATGGCGGACGGACCCATGGGCATAGCCAGCGGCCGCGTCGATGAACGCGACGTCTCCGTCCTCACCCCCTGCGGCATGGCATTGGGCGCGACCTTCGACCGCGACCTCGCCCGCCAGGTCGGCGCCCTCGTCGGCGGCGAGGCCAAGCGCCTGGGCGTCGACATGGTCCTCGCCCCCAACATCAACCTCGTCCGCACGCCACTCGCCGGCCGCGCCTTCGAACTGTTCGGCGAAGACCCGCTGCTCGCCGGCACGCTCGGCGCCGCCTGGATCGAAGGGCTGCAGAGCCGCCATGTCGGCGCCGTCGCCAAGCATCTCGTCTGCAACGACAGCGAGACAATGCGCGACAGCTACGACGCCCGGGTCGACGAAAGGACCCTGCGCGAAATCTACCTCCTCCCCTTCGAAATGGCCGCCCGCGCCGGCTGCGCCGGCATGCTCGCCGCCTATAACCGCGTCAACGGCACCCATTGCGCCGAGCACGCCCATATCCTCACCAAGGTCGTCCGCGACGATTGGGGCTATCAGGGCTTCACCGTCAGCGACTGGTTCGGCTCCTGCTCCACCGCCCCCGCCATGATCGCCGGGCTCGACCTCGAAATGCCCGGCCCCGCGCGC
This sequence comes from Sphingobium sp., assembly GCA_035278405.1. GTDB lineage: Bacteria > Pseudomonadota > Alphaproteobacteria > Sphingomonadales > Sphingomonadaceae > Sphingobium. The sequence goes on from DATEJA010000141.1 coordinate 2,281, forward strand.
TTCTACGGCCAGAAGCTCCGCGAAGCCGTCGACGCCGGCGACCTCGACCAGGCCCGCATCACCCGCGCTGCCGACCGCCTCGCCACCGCCGCCCGCCGCTGGGCCGGGGGCGATGCCGGCCCCGAACCGGGCGACCGCGCCACCATCCTCGCCGAAGCCGCCGCCGCCAGCTTCGTCCTGCTCAAGAACCGCGACGGCCTGCTCCCGATGGAGCCCGGCCGGCAGCGCAGCATCGCCATCATCGGCCCCAACGCCGCCGCCCCCTGTTTCCAGGGCGGCACCTTCGCCAAGGTCGCGCTACGCCCCGACGCGATCGGCGTGGTCGAGGCGCTCCGCGCCCGCTATGGCAGCGACACGCAGATCCTGTTCGAACCCGGCACCGATCCAACCCCGCGCCTGCCCGCCATGCCCGCCCTCCCAGCCGAGGATCTGGGCGACGGCTGCGCCCGGGGCATGACCGTCTCCTTCTTCGGCGACCATGACTTCACCGGCGCGCCTCTCTTCCAGGAAACCCGCGACACCAACAGCCTCACCTGGTTCGCCGGCATGCCCGGCATGGATGCGTTCGACCGCCCCGGCGGCGTCCGCGCGGCCGGCCGCTTCACCGCGCCGGTCAGCGGCGACTATCGCCTCCACATCGGCGGCACCGGCTCGGTCACGCTGCGCGTCGATGGCGAGGCGGTCTGTAGCGAGCGCCGCTCGATCCCGCCGGGCGACATCATGGGCGTCCTCAAAAATGGCGACAGCGACCATGTCGTCCTGCCGCTGGAGCAAGGCCGCACCTACCTCATCGAAGCCGAACTGCGCTTCGAACCCGCCCGCGCCCAGGGCCTCTGGTATGGCATCGCCACCCCGGGCGATCCCGCCACCCTGCTCGCCCGCGCCGAAGCCGCCGCCCGCGAAGCTGACGCCGTCATTCTGGTCCTCGGCGAAACCTCCGACTCCGGCGTCGAAAGCAAGGATCGCGACACGACCTTCCTCCCGCCCGAGCAGATCGCCCTTGCCCAGCGCGTCTGCGCCGCCAATCCCCGCACCGCCATCATCGCCAACGTCGCCCATGCGATCGACACGGGCTTTGCCACCGATGCCGCCGCGCTCATGATCGTCTGGTATCCGGGCGAGGAATTCGGCCCCGCGCTCGCCTCCGTCCTCGCCGGCGACCGCGAGCCGTCCGGCCGGCTCCCCGTCAGCTTCGCGCGCCAAGAGGCGGACTATCCCGTCTTCACCGCCATCCCGCGGGCGGACGGCACGCTGCCCTATTCGGAAGGCACCCGCCTGGGCTATCGCGGCTTCACCCGTCCCCCCGCCCATGCCTTCGGCGCGGGCCTGGGCTATGGCAACTTCACCTATCTCGACGCCCAGTTCACCGCGCCGCTGACGATCCGCGTCACCGTCCGCAATGACGGCGAGCGCGCCAGCGCCTGCGTCCCCCAACTCTACCGCACCGATGACTTCGCCCTGATCGGCTTTGCCCGGCAGGTCGTGCCGGCCGGCGAGACCGCGATCATCAGCGTCGACATCGACCCCATCGCGCTGCGCCGCTGGCAGGAGGATGGGTGGCACATGCCCACCGGCACCCTCCCCGTCGCGATCGGCCCGTCAAGCATCGACCTGCCGCTCAGGCTCGCGCTTACCCTCGATTGACCCAGCAAAAAAGGGCCGCAGGTCGATCGCACCTGCGGCCCTTGTCTCATCCGTGCTCCTGTCTTCGCAGCAGCACGCCTATTTCTATGCCGTCCCGAGCTTCGCCGCCTGCCCCCGCGCCGCGCGATCGAGGAACAGGAAGACCAGCAGCGCCAGCACCAGCCCCATCACCCCGGCCGTCAGGAAAGCCCCCTGCATCGACCCGGTCGCGTCATTCAGCTTGTGGACCAGCCAGGGCGAGGAAAATTGCCCGAGGAAGAAGCAGGCCGTCCAGGCCCCCATGCCGCGCCCGCGATGTTCGAAGGGCAGCTTGGTCTGCGCCCAGGCGATGAGGGAGGGCACCGCCATGCCGGCGCCGGTCTGCTGCACCACCAGCGCCGCCACCATCCAGCGCGGGGTCGCCGCGATGCCGATGCCCATCAGCCCCAGCCCCAGCAGCAGGAAGAAGGCGGACAGTTGCACCGCGCTGCTCCGCCCGCCGAGCGCGCGGAAGATCAGCGCCCCCAGGATCACGAACAGGCTGGGCAGCGCGGTCATGGCGCTCAACGCCGCCGGATCGGTCACGCCCACTTCGCGGAACGCCAGCCCGCCATTGATGATGAACACATAATAGAGCCCCGACGCGCACAGCGTCACCAGCCCCAGCAGCGCGACCGGCCTCCAGGGAAAGGGCGTCGCCGCCCGGCTCGTCTGGTCGATCTCCGCCACCGTATGGCCTTCGCGCTTGGGCTCGAACAGCCAGGCCAGCATGGCGAAGAAGATGGGAAAGGCGATTAGATAGACCAGAAAGATGCCGTTCCACCGGATCGCCGTCGCCGGCCCCGACAGGGCGATGACGCCGCTCGCCAGGAAAGGCCCCGCCACGCCCTGCAGCATCAGCCAATCGCGCCGCCCTTCATCCTCCCAATAATCACCGATCAGCGTGTTGACGATGGTCAGGATCGCCGCTTCCGCCACGCCCAGCAGCAGGCGCGAGATGAACACCGCATTGAGGCTGTCGAGGAAGAAGGGCGCCGTCCCGACAATGCCATAGAGCAGCGTCGCGCCGATCAGCAGCGGCCGCCGCCCGATCCGGTCGACGAACCATCCGGCAAAGGGGGCGATCAGCGCGATCGTCAGCCCCGGCGCCGACACCATCATCGGCACTTTCCAGCGCGCGTCGGGATCGGCGGCGAAATGGTCGATGATCGCCGGCACCGCCGGGAACATGGACACGATCGCGAAGATCGGCAGGAACGCCGCGGTCACGATCGTGATGCCCTGCGGCACCAGCGTCAGCCGGCGAAAAAAGGACATCAGCCGCAGCATCTTCCCTCCAACTCATAAAATCGTTATTAGAATTATTGTTCTTTTTTGACGCCGGTCAAGGCGCCTGTCAAGCGTCGAACAGCTGGCGCGGCAGCAGGCGGGCGAGAATCGCGACCAGCAGCAGCAATCCCACCAGCGCGCCCGCCGTCATGGTGAAAGCGGCGCGCGTAGCTTCTGCCTGATGCGCGCCGCTGGCAAGCCACAGGAACAGCGCGCCGATGCCGGCCGCGCCGATCGCGCTGCCCAGTTGCTGCACGGCCTTGAGCACGCCACCCGCCGCACCGGCATGCGCCTTGTCGATGCGCGACAGGGCGATCGGGGTCAGTGGCCCGGCCAGCATGCCCATGCCAAGGCCCGCGACCAGCAGCGCAGCGCTCAAGGGAAGGGCCTCCCCGCCCGCGCCGAACACCGGCACCAGCGCCCCGATCCCGGCGATCATGCAGGCCGCGCCCAGCACCAGCACATTGCGCCCCAGCTTCGGCACCAGCCCGCGCCCGACAAAACCGACGCCCAGCCCCGCACCGATGGCGAAGGGAATATGCGCGAAGCCCGCCGCCAGAGGGTCCATGCGCAGGCCAATCTGCAGCACCAGCATCATCGTCAGCAGCAGCCCGGAGGTCGCCGTCGCGAAGATCAGCGAGGCCACGACGCCGATCCCGAAGCTGCGCTGGCGAAAGAGGCAAGGGTCGAGCAACGCCGACCCGTCCCGCGCCGTTCGCGCCTTCAGGTAACGCAGCGTCAGGACGAACAGCGGCACCACCGCCAGCAGCAGCGCCACGCACCAGAGCGGCCAGCCCAGTTCCCGTCCGATCGCCAGCGGAAAGATCAGCGCGAACAGCGTCGCCACGACCAGTCCGTTGCCCGCCCAGTCCATCCGCAGCGGATGCGCCGAACGGCCCGACGGCAGGAAGCGGATCGCCGCGACCACGCCCGCCAGCCCCAGCGGCGCGTTGATGAAGAAGATCGGCCGCCAGCCGAGCCCCGCCACATCGGCGTCGATGATCGCGCCGCCGACGATCGGCCCCGCTATCGCCGACACCCCGCCCAGCAGGCCGAACATGCCGAGCACGCCCACCCGCTCCGACGGCCCGTAGAGAAGCTGGATCATCGCCAGCACCTGCGGCGCCATCAGCGCGGCGGTCGCTCCCTGCGCGATCCGCGCCATCACCAGATGCAACGCGTCGTCGGCCAGCCCGCACGCAACCGAACTCAGCGCGAACCCGCTGATGCCGATCAGGAACAGCCGCCGATAGCCATAAAGATCGCCGAGGCGCCCCCCGCTGATCAGCAGCATGCCGAAGGCCAGCGCATAGCCGGCGACGATCCACTGCACCGCCAGCACGCTCGCACCCAGATCCTGGCGGATCGCGGGGACCGCGACATTGACGATGGTTCCGTCGATCACGTCGACGACAAAGGCGATGATGAGGGTGCAGAGCGCCAGCCGCCGCTGTCCGTTGCTCAAGGCCGCTGCCGCCTGCGCGGCGTCGGCCTTGCCCCCTTGGGCGATCGCGGTCAAATCACCCCTTCCTTCAGCATCTTCACCGCCGCATCGCAGGCCCGCGCGGTCAGCGCCATATAGGTGAGCGACGGGTTCTGGCAGGCCGACGACGCCATCGCCGCGCCGTCGGTGACGAACAGGTTGGGCACGTCATGCGCCCGGTTCCACTTGTCGAGCACCGAGGTCGCCGGATCATTGCCCATCCGCGCGCCGCCCATCTCATGGATGGAGGAGCCCCCCGCGCCCGGCTGGTCGAAGCCGAACAGATAGGTGCCGCCCGCCGCCTCCAGCATCGTCTTCGCCTCCGCCTTGGCATCGGCCAGCGCGGCCAGTTCATTGGCGCCATGGGCAAAGGCAATGTGCAGCGCCGGCATGCCATGGGCATCGCGCTTCACCGGGTCGAGCGTCAGCCGGTTTTCCGCGCGCGGCAGGCTTTCGGCATAGGTCACCAGCACCATCTTCCACGGCCCGATCTGGTGCAGCTTCTCCTTCATTTCCTGGCCGATGCCGGGCATCCGCTTGCCCTGCGTCCAGGTCGATTGCAGCGCGCCGCCCTGATAGCTGTAGCCGCGCGTGAAGCCCTGGCCGTCCGCCTTGTCGAGATTGCGGAAGCGCGGGATGACGATGCCGGTCGGCCGGTTGCCGAAGCTCGTCCGGTCCTCGAAGCCGTGCATCATCGCCACGCCCGACAGGGTGGAGGCATGGTCCATGATATGCGTCCCCAGCACGCCCGAACTGTTCGCCAGGCCGTTGGGGAACATCTCCGAGCGCGACCGCAGCAGGACATGCACGCTGTTAAAGGCGCTGGCATTGAGGAAGATCATCCGCGCCGTCGCCCGCATGCGCTTGCCCGTCGCGGTGTTCAGGATCAGCACCCCGGTGGCCCGCTTTGTCGCCGGGTCGATCTCCACCTGGTCGACGATGCTGTCGGTGACCAGCGTCAGATTGCCGGTCGCCCGCGCCGCCGGCAGGGTCGAGCTTTGCGTCGAGAAATAGGCGCCATAGCTGCACCCGCGCGCGCAGATGGAGCGATATTGGCACTTGGCCCGCCCTTCCTTCTCCTGCGTCAGGTTGGCGGTGCGCCCGACCGTCAGCCGCCGGTCCGGCCAGCGCTGCCCGATGACGCCGCGCACATGCTGTTCGACCACATTGAGCGCCATCGCCGGCTGGAAATGGCCGTCGGGCAGCGACGCCAGCCCCTCGGCCGCGCCGGACACGCCGACAAATTCCTCGACCTTGTCATACCAGGGGGCCAGGTCGGCATAGCGGATCGGCCAATCGCTGCCATGGCCATCGGCCTTGTTCGCGCCGAAATCATAGTCCGACCAGCGATAGCATTGCCGCCCCCAGGTCAGCGACCGCCCGCCCAGCTGGTAACCACGCCACCAGTTGAACGCCTGCCCCTGCGCCACCGTATAGGGATTGAGGTCGTCGCGAACGAAATGATGCTGGGTGAATTCGGTGAAATGGCGATTGCCCGACTGGACCGGATAGGTCTTCAGATATTCCTCGGCATCGCCCATGCCGCGAAAGGGCAGGTCCCAGGGCGCCAGCATCTCGGTCTTGTATGACCCATGCGGCTCGTCCGGGCCGCGCTCGACCAGCAGCACCTTGAGCCCCGCCTGTGTCAGTTCCTTGGCCGCCCAGCCCCCGGTGATGCCGGAGCCGACGACGATCGCATCGAAAGTCGCGCTCATCCGAAATCCACCGCTGTCCAGTCGCTGGAAAAGGCCCTGTCATGCGGGCCGATCGGGATGTCCGGGTCCCAGCGTCCCGGCACCAGCTCGTAGCGCAGCTCCTTGGAGCCGCCGATTTCGGACGTATAATAGCCGGTCAGGATCAGTTCCTTGATCTTGTGCCAGGGGTCTCCCTCATGACCGGGCGCAAAGGCATCGGCGTCCAGCTTCGCCAGAAGCCGCTGCTGGCGCACGGGCGACAGGGCGGTGAAATCGGCCTGCGCCATCGCCCCCAGCTGCTGTCCCACCGCGTCGAGATACAGAAGGCCCGTCGGCGCGTTCGACCCGACCGGGCGATCGATCGCATAGGGCCCCGCGGGCACCTCGCGCGTGCCTGCCTGCCCATGGCTCAACGCCAGCAGCAGCCATTCGGGCACCCCGACGGCCAGCGCGCCGGGCGTGTCGGTGGCCGGCACCACCAGATCGCTCAACCGTTCCGCCAGCGCACGCTGGCCTTCGCTCGCCGCGCCGCTTTCGCCGGCCGCGTGCCGCTGCCACAGCGCGAGCGGCGTCCCCGCGCCAATTGCGAGCAACAACCCCGCGCCGATCAGCTGCCGCCGGTCCAAAGCGGCGGGCGCGCCGGCGCCTTGGCCCGACGCATGGTCACGCGTCGATATTGCTGGCGATGCCGACACCTGCTCCTCCCCAATGCGCTCCTGGCGCATAATCGAATTAGGACAATTATTCTATTATTGGAGCAGAAGCGATGATCGGTCAAGTCGGGAGAGGGAGATTCAGACTATCGGTCGCGACACGCGGATCTTCAGCCGCCCGACCTTGCGCCTGATCGCCTTGGGATCATGCAGGATCACCTCGCCGCCATGCCAGCTGAGTTCCCCCGCCTGGCGCGCCTGTTGCAGCATGCGGTTGACATGGACCGGCGTCAGCCCCAGCGCGTCGGCCAGCATTTCCTGGGTCAGGGGGATGCGATAGCGCCCTTCGCGCGCCAGCCCGGCCATTTCCAACCGCTCCAGCAGTTCCAGCAGCAGGTCCTGGATGCGCTCCTGCGCGCTCAACCGCCCCAGCCGGGTGATCTGCCCCAGCAGATGCGCCTCATCGAGGGCGCGGCTGACCGCATAGGCCTCCGCCAACGCGGGAGAGGCCGATGGCTCCGGCAGCGGGCATAATGTCACGTCGGTGATGGCGATGACCGTCGATGACGCCAGCGGCTGGCCGAGCCCGGTAAAACCCACCAGATCGCCGGGCAGGACGAAATTGATGATCTGCCGCCGCCCATCTTCCAGGCATCGGGTCCGCGCCGCCCAACCCTTCACCATCACGGTCGATCGGCTGATCGGCTCCCCTTCGTGCAGCAATTCCTGCCTCACCGGAACGGCGAAGCTCCGTCCGAGCGCATCCTGCAAGGCCGCGATCGCGTCATCGTCCAGCGCGGCGAGCGCCCCCAGCCGCCGGACGACCGGATTGCTTGTCACGCCCTTGGAACCAAGCGCTTTCATCATGCCGCCCTCCCCGCGAGGCGATAGGGAGTCATAATAGCGCAAAGATCCAGCGTTGCGAAGAGTCGGCCGCACAAAAGCGCCATCGATTCGCCTGCCATATCACCCTCGCCCGGACGAACTGCCCGTGGCCTTATCGGCCGGCCGCGCAGCAGCTAAACGCCCTGTCCATGCAGCATCTTGAGGACCATGAAGGCGGAGCCTTCGGGAAAGCGGCCCCCGCCGACGGCGATCCCGCCGGCTGCATCAAAACGGACGACG
>DATEJA010000142.1:0-2250 GCA_035278405.1 Sphingobium sp.
CCGACATCAGGTTGGCGAGACTGCCCGAGAGCAACGCGCGCAGGCCGAGCCTGGCGATGGTCGGCCGCTGGTTGGGGGCGAGGTTGCCCGTCACCGCCATCTGGATCGCGATCGACGAGAAATTGGCGAAGCCGCACAGCGCGAAGGTGACGATGGCGACGGTCAGGGGCGAGAGCTGGCCGTGCAGCTTGCCCAGTTCGATATAGGCGACGAATTCATTGAGCACGACCTTGGTGCCGAACAGGCCGCCCGCCAGTTGCGCCTCGTCCCCCGGCACGTTGAGCAGCAGCATGAGCGGCGAAAAGAGGCGGCCGAGCAACCCCTGGAAGCTGAGCCCGCTCCAGCCGAGCCAGTCGCCCACGGCGCCCAGCAGCCCGTTCGCCAGCGCCACCAGCGCGACGAAGGCCAGCACCATCGCGCCGACCGCGACAGCCAGCCTGACGCCGGTCTGCGCCCCCTGCGCGGCCGCCATGATGAGGTTGGCGGGCTTTTCCTCGTCATGGGGCAGCGGCAGCGGCGCGCCCGCCGGCAGATCGATCGGCGCGGAGCCGCGCGGGTCGGGCATGATGATTTTCGCCATCAGCAGGCCGCCGGGCGCAGACATGAAGCTCGCCGCGAGCAGATAGTCGATCTGGATGCCCATCGCGGCATAGGCGGCCAGGATCGTGCCCGCGACCCCGGCCATGCCGCTCGTCATCACCGCGAACAGCTGCGGCGGGGTGAGCGCGGCGAGATAGGGGCGGATGACGAGCGGGCTTTCGCTCTGGCCGACGAAGATGTTGGCCGCCGCGCAGAGGCTTTCGACCCGCGACACGCCGGTCACCTTTTCAAGGCCGCCGCCGATCCAGCGGACGACCTGCTGCATGATGCCGAGATGATAGAGGATGGAAACGAGGCTGGCGAAGAAGATGATGACCGGCAGCGCGGAAATGGCGAAGCTCGCGCCCCCCACGTCCGGCCGGGCGAGCGGGCCGAAGATGAAGTCGGTGCCCGCCTGCGCATAGCCGAGCAGCGCGGCCACGCCTCTTGAAAGGCCCGCAATGGCGGCGCGCCCGGCCGGGACATGCAGCACCAGCCAGGCGATCGCCGCCTGGAGCAGAAAGGCCGGCGCCACCACGCGCAAGCGGATCGCGCGGCGATCGGCGGACAGCGCGAAGGCAATGGCAAGGATCGTGAGGATGCCGGCCAAGCCGATGAGAAGATGCATGGAGGGCCTTCGCGAGGAGGTTGCGGGGCGCGAGTATAGGGAGGAGGCGAGCGCAGGCCAGCGGGTTTTCGTGGAAGGGGAGTGGCCCTGATTTGGTCAGAAGATATTCCCCTCCCGCCAGCGGGAGGGGGAACAGGGCCGTAGCAAAGCGACCGAAAGCCATCATCCCAAACAAAAAGGGCCGGCGCCTTTCAGCACCAGCCCCTTTGCAACCCTTACCGCAGGATCACGCCGCCTTGGCGCGAGACATGCGCTTGCGCTCGTTCGGATCGAGATAGCGCTTGCGCAGGCGGATGGTCTTGGGCGTCACCTCGACCATCTCGTCATCGTCGATATAGGCGATCGCCTGCTCCAGCGTCAGCTTGCGCGGCGGGGTCAGACGGATGCTGTCGTCCTTGCCGCTGGCGCGGAAGTTGGTCAGCGCCTTCGACTTCATCGGGTTGACTTCCAGATCTTCGGGCTTGGCATTCTCACCGATGATCATGCCTTCGTAGAGCGCCTCGCCCACGCCGACCATCAGGATGCCGCGCTCTTCGAGCGGGCCAAGAGCATAGGCCACCGCCTCGCCCGCGCCATTGGAGATCAGCACGCCATTCTTGCGGCCTTCGATCTTGCCCTTGTGCGGGCCATATTTCTCGAACAGCCGGTTCATGATGCCGGTGCCGCGCGTGTCGGACAGGAATTCCCCATGATAGCCGATCAGCCCGCGCGACGGCGCGGAGAAGGTGATGCGGGTCTTGCCGCCGCCGGAGGGGCGCATATCGGTCATCTCTGCCTTGCGGATGTTCATCTTGTCGACGACGGTGCCGGAGAACTCATCGTCCACGTCGATCACGACCGTCTCATAAGGCTCGGTCTTGTTGCCGGCCTCATCTTCCCCGAACAGCACGCGGGGGCGCGAGATGCCGAGTTCGAAGCCCTCGCGGCGCATGGTTTCGATGAGGACGCCCAGCTGGAGTTCGCCGCGACCGGCAACCTCGAAACTGTCCTTGTCGTCCGATTCGGTCACCTTGATCGCGACGTTCGATTCCGCTTCGCGCATC
>DATEJA010000143.1:0-6975 GCA_035278405.1 Sphingobium sp.
CGAGCACGACCTGCAACTTACCATCGGCGAAATCGATGGCGTGGATTCGGTCCGCGTCCACCTTGCCGAAGGCGAAAAGTCCGTCTTCGTGCGTGACAACGTGGCGCCTTCGGCTTCTGTCATGGTGCGCATGAAATCCGGCCGGCAATTGAGCGAAAGCCAGGTCAGCGCCATCGTCAATCTCGTGGCCGGTTCAGTGCCCGGTCTCTCGCCCGACACCGTAAAGGTCGTGGACCAGCACGGTCGCCTGCTTTCACAGGGGGGCACCGCGGACTCGGACCGGCTCGACCTGCAGGCGCGCATGGAGAGCAAGCTGCGCGAGCAAATCTCGCAGCTTTTGCGCCCGATGCTGGGAGAGGGCAATTTCTCGTCCGAGATCCAGATCGAGCTGGACATGAGCGACATAACCTCCGCACGCGAAAGCTATGATAAGGACGGCGTCGTCCGTTCCGAAACGCAGCAGCAATCGCAAACGACCGGCACGGGTCAGGCCGCTGGCGTACCGGGTGTGCTCGCCAACACGCCGCCTCCCGCGACGCAGGCGCAGGCCGGACCGCCGCAGGGAACCCAGCCCAACGCGACTGCGACGCCGCCCACTAACGGCGAATCCTCCTCCAGCCGCACATACGAGCTGGGCCGCGAGGTTTCCGTCTCAAATAGCGGGCCAGGCTCGATCAAACGCCTCTCGGTCGCCGTGGCCATCAGCGCCGAAGCGATGAAAGGCGCCAAGGGCCAGGAGCTCAAGGACCTGGAGGCGCTGGTCAGCGCCGCTGTGGGCGCCAACCCGCAGCGCGGCGATCAGGTGAAAGTCGTGACGCGAAGCTTCGAGCCGATCAAGGAGGACGCGCTGCCCTTCTATGAGTCCGGCTGGTTCGCCATGGTGGTGCGCAACGGCGCCGCCGTGCTGGCGGTGCTGCTGGTCCTGCTCCTGGGCGTACGGCCGATGATAAAGGCCCTGCGCGGCGACACGCCGAAAGCCGCGAAGGACAAAAAGAACAAGAAGGCAAAGGCTGAAGGCGCCGATGACGAGGATGACGAGGGCGAGCGCGAAACGCTGGCGATCGGGGCCGAGGGTGCGCCGGTGGCCAGTGCTCCGCGCCTGCAGGAAATTCCCGGCGCGGACGGCGTGGACGTGCAGATCAACCGGGCGGAGCTGCTGACCCGCCAGCTTGACCTTGCGCAACGCCTGGTGGCCGAACAGCCAGCCAGCGCCGTTGCCGCGCTGCGCCAGATGCTGAACGAACTGCCCGCTGACGAAGAAGCCAAGCAGGAAGCCGCGTGATGAGTGAAGTCCTTGCCTTGCGCCCGGCGGATAGCGCCGCGGTGATGATGATGCTGCTCGCGGAAGACCAGACCGCGCATATCCTTGCGGAACTGGAACCCGAGGAACTGCGCCTGCTGGGCGAGAAAATGTGTGCCCTGGGCGAGATCGGGCCCGAAGTCATCGCTCAGGCCATCGCGGGCTTTGTCGAAAAGACGGAGAAGCTGGGCCTGGTCGCGCATGACCGCGTGGGCCAGGTGCGTTCCATGATGAACCGCGCCATCGGCGAAGTGAAGACCGAGAACCTGATGCGCCGGATCCTTCCGGAACAGCCGCAGACGTCCAGTCTGGAACTGGCGCGCTGGCTCACCCCGCAGGCATTGGTGCCGCTCGTCAAGGATGAGCATCCGCAGACCCTCGCGGTGCTGCTGGTGCAGCTCGATCCCGAAGTCGCCGCCGAAGTGCTTCATTCGCTGCCCAAGGAAACGCAGCCGGAAATCATTCATCGCATCGCCACGATCGGTCCGGTCTCGCCAGATGCGATCGCCATGCTGGAAGAACTGCTCAATCGCCGCATTGCCGAATACCACGGGCAGCGGCCGCTGCAGATGGGCGGCACGCGCGAGGCGGCGGATATCATCAACGGAGCGGGCAAGGCGGCGGAGAAACGCATCCTTGGGGAATTGACCAAGCTCGACAAGTCGCTCGCCAAGAAGATCGAGGAAGAGATGTTCAAGTTCGAACATCTCTTCGTGCTCGAACCGCTGGCCATGGGCACGCTGCTGCGAGACGTTCCCAACGACACGCTGATCGACGCGCTCAAGGGCATCGGCGAAGAGGAACGCACCTTCTTCTTCCAAGCCATGTCAAGCCGCGCCGCCGATGGTGTGAGGGACGAGATTGCCGCGCGCGGCCGCACCAAGCTGGCCGACGTCGTGGCGGCGCAGAAGGAAATCGTCGCCATTGCCCGCAGACTGGCGGCAGACGGTTCAATCGTGTTCGGCGCCGGTGAGGACGATTATGTCTGACCTGAGCTTCCCGCTGCCGCGGTCCGGCTTCAACCAATTGGAAGTCTTCGCACGGCCGGTACGCTTCATGCCTGACGCCCGGTTCGCCGGCCTGCCCGACGAACCAGCCCCTCAGCCGCTGCCGCCGATCGCGGAAGAGGTCGCTCTCGAAGACATGCCGGACCCGGTCGCGGACGCTTATAACAACGGTTTCGTTGCCGGTTACGAACAGGCCATGGCTGAAGCGAAAGCCCATGCCGCCGCCGACGACGACGCACGCCAGGGTCTTGCGCTGTCGATCGCCCGCCTCGATTCCGCGCTGGAGGAAGAGCTGCGCCTGCGTCTGCGCGATACAGTGGCGGCGCTGTGCGAAGCAGCCATCGCACCTGTGGCTCTGGACCAGGATGCGCTCGTGCGCCGGGTCCAGCGAGCGGCCGCGATGCTGGCCCGCGCCGATGACGAGCGCGTGATCCGCCTGCATCCGAAAGACGTCGAACTGGTGTCGCCGCGCTTGCCCGAGGAATGGCACGTGGAACCTGACGCCAGGTTGGAACGCGGCACGATCCGTATAGAAAGCGCTAACGGAGGGGTCGAGGACGGCCCCGCGACCTGGCGCCTTGCCATCGCCGAGGCGCTGCATCAGTGCTGAAGCTCTGGGACGCCATCCTGACGGACCTGGGCAGCGAGCCGGTGGAACTCGCGCCGCGCCGCTTCGGCCGCGTCACCGCTTGCGACGGCGGACTGCTGGAAGTCAGCGGGCTGACCGTGCCGGTCGGCGCGATGTGCCGGATCGCTCAGGGACGCGACTTGTCGCTCTCCGCCGAAGTCATCGGCTTTCGCAATGGCCGGACCATGATGATGCTTCTCGGCGATACGATCATGCTTCGCCCCGGCGCACGCGTCTGCCCCGAAGGGCGACCAGGCATGCTGCCCGTCGGCGAAGGCTTTCTCGGCCGCGCGGTCGATGGCGAGGGCCAGCCGATCGACGGTGGGCCGCCTATTCACACACGCTTGGAATGGCCAGCGGGCGGCGTGCGCACTTCGGCGCTTGATCGCAGCCCGGTGCGAGAATGCTTCGACACTGGCGTGCGTGCGCTGAACGCCCTGACCACCTTCGGCATAGGGCAACGCATCGGCGTGATGGCGGGATCGGGCGTGGGCAAGTCCGTGCTGATCGACATGATCGCGCGTGGCTCCAGCGCCGACATCGTGATCGTTGGCCTGATCGGCGAGCGCGCGCGCGAGGTCTCCGATTTCGTCGAACGGCACATGAATGCCGAAAAGAAGGACAAGACCGTGGTGGTGGCCGTGCCCGCCGATCACGCGCCCAACTTGCGCCTGCGCGGCGCCATGCTGGCCACCTCGATGGCCGAGCATTTCCGCGCCCAGGGCAAACGGGTCCTGCTTATCATGGACAGCCTTACCCGCGTGGCGCATGCCGCGCGCGAGATCGGCCTGCTGCTGGGCGAGCCCGGCGCGGCGCGGGGATATCCGCCCTCGGCCCTGGCGACAATCACCAAGCTGGTGGAACGGGCGGGCAATTCGGCAGCGACCGGAGGCTCGATCACTGGGCTTTACACCGTGCTGGCCGATGGCGACAATCAGGATGACCCGGTGGTCGACACGGCCCGCTCAATCCTTGACGGGCATATCGTGCTGTCACGCGATCTGGCTCAGCGCGGGCAATATCCGGCAGTCGATATCGCCGCTTCGCTCAGCCGCGTGATGAATGACATCGTAGCTCCGCAGCATCAGCAATTCGCCCGCGAATTTCGCGCGCTGACCGCCAGTTACGAAGCCAATCGCGACCTGGTGCTAATGGGGGCTTATCGCGCGGGCGCCGACGCGAAACTCGATCGCGCGATCGCGATGCATGACCTGCTGACCGCGTTCCTGTGCCAGCCCGCCGGGGAGACCATCAGCCTTTCGGACAGCGCCGCGCAGCTGACGGCGCTACTGGGATGAGAATGGGCGCGGCGGCTGGGTGGCCATGATGAAGGAAGAACGCCAGCGCCTCGCCCGGCTGCGCCGCCTGGAAAAGATCCGCGCGATCGCCAAGCAGACCGCCGCCGCTGAAGCGGCGCAGGCCGAAAGCACGCTTTCGCAACTGCGCACGCTTTCCGAACGGACGCGCCGCATGGCTTCCGACTACGCCAACCGCCGCCAATTGGACGATGGCGCCGCCCTGCATCAGCTCGGCCGTTTCGTCAGCGGTTTGCAGGCTCTTACCCGCACGACGGACGGCGACGCCCTGCGCGCGCAATCGATCGCGGACGCCAAGCAGCAGCAGCTTGCCGAGGCGGAACGCCGCCGCGCCGCGATCGAGGAACGCGCGGCCTTGCAAGCGCGCTTGATCGTCAAAGGTTCCGAACAGCCCGTCCTGGGCGGCAGAAGGGCATCTGGCACGGGTCTTGAATAGAATACCGCATCCGCCTGGATGAGGACCCGTACCCATGATCCCGACTACAGCCTCCACGCTTTCCGCCGGCCTTTCACAGGTCACCGGCAAAGCGCATGGGGCCTCCGCGAAAAAAGCCGAGGCGGGCAGTTTCTCAGCAATCCTGCAGGATTCCGCGGCCGACGCTGACAACGCGGACGCTTCGGCCACGCCGATCCCGGACATGGCGACCGCCGCCGAAGGGGAAACGGTCTCTCTTGTGGCTCTTTCCGCCGGCGGCAATCCCGGCAAGGCAAACGGCAAAATCTTGCCGGACACGGTCAAGGCGGCCACCGATGCCGATGCGCGCGCGCACGAAGACGACACGGCCCATTCGGAGACCGGGACCGATGCCGCCGCAGTGCAGGCCGCTCTTTCGATGATGGTGCCGCTCGCCCTTGCTCCAGCGACCTTCCAGCCGTCGGCTCGATCCGAGACGCCAACTGCCGCTTCGCCGTCACTTCCGGGCACGGGGCCTGTCGCGCGTGGCCTGCGTGACAACACCCGTGCCGCGGACGCTGCGTTCGTCGCGACGGCAGCAGCGACGGTTCGCGCCGAGGCGAGGGGCAAGCTTCTCGATCAAACGCCGGCGACAGCTCAAGCCTCGCCCGCGCAAACGCAGGCGCAAACGTCCTCAATCAAGCTGGCGCCGATCGAGATCGTGGCGGAAACGACGCCGGCAACCAGCGCGCAGTTGGCGACCCGATCCGCAGCGGCGCCCTTCGCACAAGGCACTGAGCTGGCTCAGGCTCAGGCGCCCACCCAGCCCGCGCAAATGCAAGCGACAGCGACAGCGACTTCATCGGCTTCGTCGGTCCAGGCGGCAAGCACGCCATTGCCCGGTAGCAACACCGCGAGCGGCGGCGGATCGAACGGCAAGAGCGCGACCGGCCGGGACGCGGCAAGCGCTTCGCGTCGCTCCTCAACCGTTGAACCTGCCTCCACCAAGATCGCCGGCACCCCCACGGCTGAGCCGGTGCTTGCTCCTGCAGCTCCGGTCTCTCACATCGTGGAGGCGGCCCAGCCTCGGCCTGTCACCGCCTCGGCGCCCAGCCTCTCCATCGCTCAGCCCTCCCATGCCGAAGCACCGCAGGATTTCGCCACTCTGGTTGCGCGCCTTGCCGAAGCGCGCGAGGCGGCCAGCCCGCAGCTGGTGCGCACCGCCATCGCGCATTCGGAGTTCGGTCAGATTTCGCTGCAGTTCCGGCACGAAGACAATGCGCTTTCGGTCACCATGACGAACAGCGATCCCGGTTTCGTGGGGGCCGTGCAGGCCGCCGCGAATGCGTCTTTGGCGGGGGGCAACAACGGCGGTGGAGACGATTCCGCCCGGCCGCAGCATCAACAACAGCAGCAGTACACGTCCGCTTCCTCGCAACAGTCCGCCGGTAACGGTGCCGGCGCGGGGAACGGATCGGGTCAGAACCAGCAGGGCCGCGCCGAACAGGCGGCTCACACGATGAACCGTGGGCAGGGAACGGGATCCCGCTCGCAGGATCGGGGCGCAACCGCGTCGCGCACGGCCGACAATGACGCTCGGCGCGGCGGCGGCATCTACGCCTGATCGTCCGAACACCAGGGGGAATTTTGAATGAGTGACAAACCGGCCAAGGATGGCAAAGGCAAGGGCGGCAGCAACAAGCTGCTGATTATCCTTACTGCCGTGGGTATGCTGGCGATCGGCGGCGGCGGCGTCTTCGCGCTGGTGGCGACCGGCATGATCGGCGGCAGTCACGCCGCGGAAAAAGGGCCCCAGGGCCCACTGTTGGTTCGCAAGGGCGAAGTCGATCCCTACGCGCCCAAGGGCAAGGAAGGCGAAAGCGCCGAGGCGGCGGCCGACGTGGAAGGCGAAGGGGGCGACGAATACCGCACCGCCTACTTTACCTTCACTGAGGACTTCACGTCGAACCTCAGGGACTCGAACTCGCTGATCCAGACCAGCATCGCCTGCTCCACCCGCCGCGATGGCCGCGTCCTGCTCTGGCTGAAAAAGCATGAGCTAGCGATCCGCTCCAAGGTGCTGGCGATCCTGGCCGATACGCCGGAGGACGACATCTACACCGTCGAAGGCAAGGATCGACTGCAGAAGCGGATGACCACCGCGATCAATCAGGTCCTGATCCAGAAGGAAGGCTTCGGCGGGGTTGATTCCGTCTACTTCCGCACTTTCATCGTCCAGTAATCCGGCGTCTGATCCAGATGACATTGGCAACCGCAAAATCCGGCGATCGCGCGAAAGCGAAGCATTGCGCCGAACTGCTGGGAACGGG
>DATEJA010000144.1:0-11378 GCA_035278405.1 Sphingobium sp.
GATCAGGCCGTCCGGCCGTGACGGCCGGCCAGTTCCACCACATATTGCCAGGCGACCCGGCCCGAGCGGCTGCCGCGCTGCGTCGCCCACTGGATCGCTTCGAGCGGATCGAAGCTCAGGCCCAGCTTCGCGGCATAGCCCGACACGATGTCGACATAGGCCTGCTGGTCGATCGCATGGAAGCCCAGGCTCAGCCCGAAACGGTCGGACAGCGCCATCTTGTCGTCGATCACGTCGCGCGGATTGACGGGATCGTCCTGCTCCGACAGGTGCCGGGGGACGATGTGGCGGCGGTTGGACGTCACATAGAGGCGGACATTGCTCGGCCGCGCCGTCGTCCCGCCCTGCAGCAGCGACCGCAGCACGCGCGCATCCTCCCCGCCATGTTCGTCAAAGCCGAGATCGTCGAGAAACAGGATGAAGGGCCGCCGGGTATCGCGCAGGATCGCGAAGAGGCGCGGCAGGCTCTCCAGTTCGTCGATCGCGCATTGCATCAGGGCGATGTCCTGCCCCTCGCGCTGAAGCCGGTCGACGACGGAGGCGACCACGGCGGACTTGCCCGTGCCGCGCGCACCCCAGAGCAGCACGTCATGGGCGGCATGGCCGGCGGCGTGACGGCGGCTGTTTTCCAGCAGCGAAGCCTTTTGCGCGTCGATGCCGGTCAGCAGGTCATAGTCGACCGGCGCGAATGTCTCGACCGCGTGGATCGTAGCGCCGTTCCAGACATAGGCGGACGCGCCGGAAAGGTCGGACGAGGAAGCGGGCGGCGGCGCAATCCGTTCCAGCGCTTCGGCGATGCGGGTCAGCAGGGCGTCGTTCATGGCCGGGCATTACCCCTCCCCCGCCATGCGGGCAAGCGGCGGCGCGGCGTCATGCTTCTGTAGCAATGGCCTTTTACTTGACGCTGCGCGGGGTCTATAGCGCGGGGTCGTGACGATCGCTCATCCAGTCTTTACCACCCGGGTCTGCCGCTATGGCGCGGAAGGATTGCGTGAGGCGGCCCTGCTGATCCGGGCGGGGGAGCCGGTCGCCGTGCCGACCGAAACCGTCTATGGCCTGGCCGCCGACGCGACCGATTCCCATGCCGTCGCCGCCATCTACAGCGCGAAGGGGCGGCCCAGCTTCAACCCGCTGATCGTGCATGTCGCCGATCGGGAAATGGCCGATCGGCTCGCCATCTTTTCACCCGTGGCGGACAAGCTGGCGGCGCGCTTCTGGCCCGGCGCGCTGACCCTGGTGCTGCCGGTGCGCGAGGATGGCGGGCTGTCGCCGCTGGTGATGGCGGGGCTGCCGACCGTCGCGCTGCGTCTGCCCGCGCATCCGGCGATGCGGGCGCTCATCCGGGAAAGCGGGCGGCCGCTGGCGGCGCCCTCGGCCAATCGCAGCGGATCGATCAGCCCGACCCGCGCCGATCATGTGCTGGCCAGCCTCAATGGCAGGATCCGCCTGATCCTGGATGAAGGGCCGACCAGCGAGGGGCTGGAATCGACGATCGCCGCGCCGGAGGCGAAACGCGTCCGCCTGCTGCGGCCCGGCCCGGTGACGGCCGCGATGCTGGAACAGGCGACGTGCCTGCCGGTGACGATCGGCGCGGCCGACGCGAAGATCGAGGCGCCCGGGCAGCTGGAAAGCCATTATGCCCCGTCCAAGCCGGTGCGGCTCAACGCGCTCCAGGCCGAGAAGGACGAATATCTCATCGGCTTCGGGCTGATGCCCTGCCATATCAACCTCAGCCCGGAGGCGGATGTGCAGGAGGCGGCGGCCAATCTCTTCGCGGCGCTGCATGTGGCCGATGCCAGCGCGGCCACGCATATCGCTGTGGCGCCCATTCCGAACGAGGGGATCGGCGTTGCGATCAACGACAGGTTGCGACGCGCGGCGGCTTGAGGGTTATTGCCGAGAGGCATCGGGCCCAAAAGGCGACGCCGACATGACCAGGTTGCGATTGATGCTGGCGACTTCCCCTCCAGCCCGAACGGGGAAGCGCTCAGTCGCAATCCCGGTAGCCCGCACGGCGGCAGTCGCGGCGCCGCTGTTCTTCGGCCTTCTTCTGCTCGCGGGCTTCCCGTGCCTCCTGCTTGCGCATCTTGCGGCCATAATTGCGGTCGGCCTCATCCTGGCTGGTCGTCGCCCAGTCGGCGGCCTGCGCGCCGGCGCGGACCGGCAAGGTGACGACGTCCACCGCCGTGCGGGCAATGCAGCCCGGCAGCATCAGCAGCATCGCCGGCGCCGCGAAAAGGCAGAATTTGCGCATGATATCAGTCCCCTGTTCCATCGTCCGCGCTTGCCATGGCGAAGATTAACCTCGGCCTAAGCGCGCGCCGATACGCGACGGATCGCCGGGGAAGGCCGATCAGCCGTCGATCCGTTCGGAAAAACCCTTGCGCAGCTTGGCGAGCTTGGGCGGGATGACGGCCATGCAATAGGGGTTTCGCTCCCCCACCCGGTCCCAATATTTCTGATGATAATCCTCGGCCGGATACCAGGGCGCCTGCGGTTCGATCGTGGTGACGATCGGGCGGACATGATCGGGCTGCGCGCGCACGATCGCCGCCCGCGCCTCCGCCGCCTGCTCGGGCGAATGGGGGAAGATCGCCGAGCGATATTGGGTGCCGACATCATTGCCTTGCCGGTTCAGGGTCGTGGGATCATGCGTCGCGAAGAAGATGTCGAGCAGGTCGGCATAGGAAATCACCTGCGGATCATAGGCGATGCGGATGGCTTCGGCATGGCCGGTCGTGCCCGAGCAGACCTGTTCATAGGTCGGATCGACGAGCGTACCGCCGATATAGCCGCTTTCGACAGAACTCACCCCTTTGAGATTCTGATACACCGCCTCGGTGCACCAGAAGCAGCCACCGGCGAGCGTCGCGATCTCCTCTGCCATTGCCTCGTCCTTATCCTGTCTGATGGGGTGAGATAGGAAGGCTCAGGCCGTGCGTCCAGCCTGGGCGCTCGCGCTTTCCGCCCTGGCGCGCTCCTCGGCCACCAGCTCCTTGCGCGACAGCTTGCCGACCAGCGTCCGGGGCAGGCTGGCGCGCACTTCCACCTCGCGCACCTTTTCATGCTTGCCAAGCTGCGGATTGAGCCAGTCCTTGAGCGTTTCGCCGTCGATGTCCGCGCCCTCCTGCAGCGTGACGAACGCCTTGGGACATTCGCCGCGATAGGCGTCGGGGATGCCGATGACGAGCGCCTCCTTGACCGCCGGATGGTGATAGAGGATCGCTTCGACCTCGCTCGGGAAAACCTTGAAACCGCCGACCGAGATCATGTCCTTCAACCGATCGACGATCTTCACATAGCCGTCCGCGTCGATCAGGCCGACGTCGCCGGTGCGCAGCCAGCCGTCGACGAAGACGTCCTTGTCCGCGTCGGGTCGCTGCCAATAGCCCTTCATGATCTGCGGCCCGGAAAAGACCAGCTCGCCCGGCTCGCCATCGGGCGGCGGGCGGGTCGGGTCCTCCCGGTCCACCAGCTTGACCCGCGTGCCGGGAATGGGCTGGCCCACCGTGCCCACCTTGTTCAGCCCCTGATAGGGGTTGGAACAGACGACCGGGCTGCTTTCGGTCAGGCCATAGCCTTCGACCAGCTTCGCGCCGGTTGCCGCCTCGAACCGCTGTTTCAGTTCCACCGCCAGCGGCGCCCCGCCCGATATGCACAGGCGCAGCGAGGAAAAATCGATATTGGGCGTCGCGGGATGATCGAGCAGCGCCTGATACATGGTCGGCACGCCGGGCATCGAACTGGGCTTGGTCCGTTGCACCGCGGCGAGCACCTGCACCGCCTCGAACCGCGGCAGCATCACCATCTCGCCGCCGTTCAGCACGGTGCGGTTGAGCACGCAGGTATTGGCGAAGACGTGGAAGAAGGGCAGCACCGCGATGATGCGGTCGGTGGCGTCGGGCTGCGGGTCGATGAGGAGGACCTGGCGCGCATTGGCGGTCAGATTCTGGTGCGTCAGCATCGCGCCCTTGGGCCGCCCGGTCGTGCCGCCGGTATATTGCAGCAGCGCGACGTCGTTGACCGGATCGATCGCGACGGGCGCTGGATCGTCGCCATGGCGCAGCAGGTCGGCATAGTTGCCGATGCGCGGATCATGCGGGACGGGCACCGTCTCCTTGCGCTTGAACAGGCGGAAGAGGACGGACTTGGCGGGCGGCAGCGCCTCGGCGACGCAGCCCACGACCAGCCGTTCGAGGCTGCTATGGTCCAGCACCTCCAGCGCGGTGGGCAGCAGCGCCTTGGCCGAGAGGGTGAACAGGATCTTCGTCCCGCTGTCCTCGACCTGATGCTCCAGTTCGGCGGCGGTATAGAGGGGGGAGAAGTTGACGACCGTGGCCCCGGCCATCATCGCCCCATAATAAGCGGCGACATAATGGGGCACGTTGGGCAGGTAGAGGCCGACCCGGTCGCCCTTGCGCACGCCCATCTGTTGCAGCCCCTTGGCGACGCAACGGATGGTGTGCAGCATCTCCCCATAGCTGGTGTGCCGGCCCATGAAGTCGATCATCGGCGCGGCGGGCTTTGCCGTGGCGCTGCGCACGACCATGTCGACCATCGACATTGGCGGGAAAGCCTGATCCCAGGCGACCGGATGATTATAATGGTCCTTCCAGACCTCTTCGCGGCGCTCCATCGATCAAGATGTAGGTCAGGCTGCTACTTTACGCAAGCGTAAAGCCGAAGACTGACCTAGCGGCGCCACAAGCCGTCATGCTGAACTTGGTTCAGCATGACGACGTAAAAAAGGGCTCTGGCAGGCGCTTAGATCTGGCCCTTGTTGTCGCTGAACGGGTCCAGGATCTTGGCTGCGCCCGAAATCAGTTCGGACTCGCTCTTCAGCGCCTCTTCCGCGCGGCGGGCGGCGTCTTCGCGCTCGCGGCGCAGTTCCTCGATCAGCGCTTCGCGATCGCCGTCCAGGCGCGAGTCGGTGGGCGCCTCGATCCCGGCCTTCTTCGCCGCGCGCAACACGAGCGCGTCCAGTTCCCGCTGCGAACAGAGGCCCAGCGTCACGGGGTCCTTGGGCACGATGTTGGAGATGTTCCAGTGCGTCCGGTCGCGGATCGCCGCGATCGTGGTGCGGGTGGTGCCGATCAGCTTGCCAATCGCGCCGTCGGAGATTTCCGGATGGTTGCGCAGGATCCAGGCGATGCCGTCGGGCTTGTCCTGCCGCTTGGAAACCGGCGTGTAGCGCGGCCCCTTGGTGCGGCGGACGGGCTCGGGCCCTTTGAGCATCTTCAGGCGATAATCGGGATTGCTCTCGCCCTTGTGGATTTCCTCCATCGTGATCTCATGCGCACGGACGGGGTCGCGGCCGGTATATTTGGTGCCGGCGGTATCGTCGGCGATCGCCTGTACTTCCAGGATGTGCAGCCCGCAAAATTCCGCGATCTGATCGAAGCTCAGGGCGCTGTTGTCGACCAGCCAGCTGGCAGTCGCATGGGGCATGAGAGGCTGGGACACGGGAATTCTCCGGCACTAAAAACGATAAGGGCCGCCCAAGCAGGGCGGCCACGCCCGACCTGAGATAATGCATGAAGTCCCTCCGGGCAAGGAAAAGCGTCAGGCGGCGCTGTCCATCACCTGCCGGTCGATGCAATGGAGCCCGGTGAGGAATTCCTGCACGCTGCGTTCCCAGCTGAAGCTGCGGCCATGGGCGACACAGGCCGCCCGGTCGCAGCGCAGCGCCGCCGCGATCGCCTCTTCCAACCGATCGGACAGCGCGCCGCTCTCCTCGGTCACGATGTCGATCGGCCCGGTGACCGGATAGCCCGCCACCGGCGTGCCGCAGGCCAGCGCCTCGATCATCACCAGGCCGAACGTGTCGGTGCGGCTGGGGAAGACGAACACGTCCGCGCCGGCATAGGCGCCGGCCAGCTCCGCGCCGAACATGGCGCCCAGGAAACGGGCCTGGGGATAGGCCCGCTCCAGCGCCGATCGGGCCGGGCCGTCACCCACCACCACCTTGGTGCCGGGATGGCCGCTCGCCAGAAAGGCTTCGAGATTCTTCTCGACCGCGACCCGCCCGACATAAAGCTGGATCGGTCGGGGCAGATCCGCGAACAGCGCGGGGGGCGTCGCTTGCGGCGTGAAGGCGGCCAGGTCCACGCCCCGGCCCCAGGGGCGCACCTGCGGCAGGCCATGGGCGCGCAGCTGCTGCCGCACCGACCGGGTCGACGCCAGAACCGTGCGGGCGGGGCCATGGAACCAGCGGATATAGCGCCAGAACCAGGCCGCCGGCAGCCCGGTGCGGTGCGCCAGATAGTCGGGGAAATGGGTGTGGTAAGCGGTGGTGAAGGGCACTCCGCCCCGGATGCACCAGCGCCGCGCGGCCAGGCACAGCGGCCCTTCGGTCGCCAGATGCACCGCATCGGGCCGGAAGGCGGCGATCGCCTGCCCCACCACGCTCGACCGCGCGAAGGCCAGGCGGATTTCGGGATAGGTCGGGCAGGGAAAGGACGGGTAGAGGTCGGGCGAGATCACCTTCACCGCATGGCCCAGCCTTTCCAGCTCGGCCTGCATCGTCTGCAGCGTCCGGACGACGCCGTTCACCTGCGGCGACCAGGCATCGGTGACGATGACGATCCGCATCGGCTCCATCCGGTTCAGGCCGCGATCTGCGCCGGCGCGGCGGTGTTGCGCGCCGCGATCTCGTCGGCCCAGTGCAGCACCTCCATCCGCCCGTCGAAATGTTCGACCAGCGCGGTGCAGCCTTCGACCCAGTCGCCATCATTATAATATTCGACGCCGGCGATCTCGCGCATCTCGGCATTGTGGATATGGCCGCAGACCACGCCGTCGACGCCGCGCGCGCCTGCTTCGTGCGACACGACCTCCTCGAAGCGGGAGATGAACTCGACCGCGTTCTTGACCTTGTGCTTGGCCATTTTCGACAGCGACCAATAGGGCAGCCCCATGCGCTGGCGCACCGCGTTGACGATGATGTTGAGCCGCATCAGCATGGTGTAGGCGGCGTCGCCGACAAAGGCGAGCCAGCGATGGGCGAGCATGATCGTGTCGAACTCATCGCCATGCAGCACCAGCAGCTTGCGCCCGTCCGCCGTCTCATGGATCGCCTTGCGCCTGATCTCGACCCCGCCGAAGCTGAGCCCGGTGAACTGGCGGAACATTTCGTCATGATTGCCGGGGATATAGACGACGCGAGTGCCGCGCTTGGCCCGCTTCATCACGCGCCAGACCACGTCATTGTGCGCGGCCGGCCAGTAGAAGCGCCGCTTCAGCCGCCAGCCGTCGATGATGTCGCCCACCAGATACATGGTGTCGCTGTCGACGCTGTCGAGAAAGTCGATCAGCATCTTCGCGTTGCAGCCGCGAGTGCCCAGATGGATGTCCGAAATCCAGATGGTGCGGTAGCGGCGGCGCTTGCCTTCCCGTTCGGGAATGGCGAAGCCGGCGTTCCCGTCCGGCATGTCCGCCAGGAAGGGCAAGCGCGTGATGGAATTCATGATCCGACCCTTGGAACTGTTATCCTCGGGAACGAATCCTTAGCGGCGCCATGTTACAATTCCGCACCGAATATGTCGGAAATGCGACAGTTGCGCAGGGTCAGACCGTCAGCACGATCTTCCCGAAATGGTCGCCCGCGTCCATCCGCGCATGGGCTTGCGCCACTTGCGAGAGGGGGAAGCGCTGGTCCATCGCGGGGCGCAGCTTGCCCTCTTCGACGAAGTGCCAGACGGTCCGCATCAGCTCGTCGGCGATCAGGCTCTTGAAGGCGGAGGAGCGCGGCCGCAGCGTCGACCCCGTCAGCGTCAGCCGCTTGCTCATCACCGCCGGCAGGAAGATGGTCGCCTTCGGGCCGCTCTGCACCGCGATCGACACATGGCGCCCATCCTCGGCCAGGCATTGCAAATTGCGCGGAACATAGTCACCGCCCACCATGTCCAGCACCGCCTGCACCCCCTGCCCCCCGGTGATGCGCTTCACCTCCTCGACGAAATCCTGTTCGCGATAGTTGATCGCATGATTCGCGCCCCAGCTCCTCGCCCGCTCGCATTTGGCGTCGCTGCCACAGGTGACGATGATGCGGATGCCGAACAGCTGGCAGAGTGAGATCGCCATGGTGCCGATGCCGCTGGTGCCGCCATGGACCAGCACCGTGTCGCCGGCCACGACATAGGCGCGCTCGAACAAATTGGTCCACACGGTAAAGAGGGTTTCGGGCAGGGCCGCCGCTTCGACGATGTCATAGCCCTCGGGCACCGGCAGGCACTGGCCGGCGGGGGCCACCACATATTCGGCATAGCCGCCGCCGGGCACCAGCGCGCAGACCCGCTGCCCCACCAGCAATTCCGCGCTGCCGCCCGCCGCGACGATCGTGCCCGCCACTTCCAGGCCCGGTATGTCTGACGCGCCGGGGGGCGGCGGATATTTGCCCTGCCGCTGCATCACGTCGGGCCGGTTCACGCCAGCCGCCGCGACCCGGATCAGCACCTCGTCGGCCGCCGGCACGGGCAAGGGCCGGCGCTCCGCCACGAACGCGTCGGGACCGCCGGGCACCGGCACGGCCATCGCCATCATCTCGTCCGGCAGTGCATCCCCCAGCGCCATGATGGCCGCCCCTTCGCGCAAATGTTGCACCGCACTCACATTCGACGAGCGGCCTTCTGCGCCTTATTGACAGACTGGTTCTTGCGGTCAACATTGCAGGTCATGGACATGGACGACGATCGCCCGGCGAAGGCCGATGATCCGCTGGCCCAACTGCTTCGACAGGATCTGGGGCCGCTGTCCGTTGCCGATCTGGAGGCGCGCATCAGAGCGCTGGAGGGTGAGATCGCCCGGACCCGATCAAAAATTGAAGACGCCGTTAACCACAAAGCAAGTGCCGAGGCGTTATTCAAGCGATGAACCCGCGCCCCGCCCTCTGCGGCCTTCCCAAAGGCTTCACCGGGCACGGGCAGTCTGGCAATTCCGGCGGTCAGGATGTCCATCTTGATCCGTCGTCGAGCAATGCCGACATATGGTTCAAGACAGCCCCTCTTTTGGGGTCAGGAGTATAAAAGACATGCCATCTTTCGCACCCGCCCTTGAAACCACCCTGCACAACGCGCTGACCCACGCGTCGGAGCGTCGGCACGAATATGCGACGCTGGAGCATCTGCTGCTCGCGCTGATCGACGACGAGCACGCGTCGAAGGTGATGCAGGCGTGCGGCGTGGAGCTGGGCGAGCTGGGCGACGCCGTCACCCAATATCTCGACAATGAACTCGACAGCCTGAAGGTGGAAGGGTCAAGCGACCCGTCCCCCACCAGCGGCTTCCAGCGCGTGGTCCAGCGGGCCATCCTGCACGTGCAATCCTCCGGGAAAGACGAAGTGACGGGAGCCAATGTGCTCGTCGCGCTTTTCTCCGAGAGGGAGAGTTACGCCGTCTATTTCCTCCAGCAGCAGGATATGAGCCGCCTCGATGCCGTCAGCTATATCAGCCACGGCGTCGGCAAGGGAACGGCCGCCCCTGAGCAGCGCGAAACCAAGGGCGCTCAGGAGGAGGAAAAGAAGGCGCAGGACAGCAAGGGCAAGAAGGACAGTGCCTTGGAGCAGTTCACGGTCAACCTCAATGAGAAGGCGGCGCGGGGCAAGGTTGACCCGCTGATCGGCCGTAGCGCCGAAGTCGACCGGACGATCCAGATCCTGTGCCGCCGCTCCAAGAACAACCCGCTTTATGTGGGCGATCCGGGCGTGGGCAAGACCGCCATTGCGGAAGGGCTCGCGCGCAAGATCGTCGAGGGCGAGGTTCCCGATGTCCTCAAGGAAGCGGTGATCTACTCGCTCGACATGGGCGCGCTGCTCGCCGGCACCCGCTATCGCGGCGATTTCGAGGAGCGGCTGAAGGCGGTCGTCACCGAGTTGGAGAAGATGCCGCACGCGGTCCTCTTCATCGATGAAATCCACACCGTCATCGGCGCGGGCGCGACCAGCGGTGGGGCAATGGATGCGTCCAATCTGCTCAAGCCCGCTTTGTCAGGTGGCACGATCCGCTGCATCGGTTCGACCACCTACAAGGAGTTCCGCAACCATTTCGAGAAGGACCGCGCCCTGCTGCGCCGGTTCCAGAAGATCGACGTCAACGAACCTTCGGTCGAGGACACGATCAAGATTCTCGCCGGGCTGCGCAGCGCCTTTGAAGAGCATCACAACGTCAAATATACCCCCGACGCGATCAAGGCGGCGGTGGAACTGTCGGCGCGTTACATCAACGACCGCAAGCTGCCCGACAAGGCGATCGACGTGATCGACGAAGTCGGCGCGATGCAGATGCTGGTGGTGCCGTCCAAGCGCAAGAAGACGATCACGCCCAAGGAGATCGAGCAGGTCATCGCGACCATGGCCCGCATCCCTCCCAAGACCGTCTCGGCCGACGACAAGTCGGTGCTGGAAACGCTCGACACGGATCTGAAGCGCGTCGTCTTCGGCCAGAACCGGGCGATCGAAGTGCTGTCCTCCGCGATCAAGCTGTCGCGGGCGGGCCTGCGCGATCCGGAAAAGCCGATCGGCAGCTATCTCTTCTCCGGCCCCACCGGCGTCGGCAAGACGGAGGTCGCGCGTCAGCTTGCCAACCTGCTCGGCATCCCGCTCCAGCGGTTCGACATGTCGGAATATATGGAACGCCATTCGGTCAGCCGCCTGATCGGTGCTCCTCCGGGTTATGTCGGCTATGACCAGGGCGGCCTGCTGACCGATGCGGTGGACCAACAGCCGCACAGCGTATTGCTGCTGGACGAGATCGAGAAAGCGCATCCGGACCTGTTCAACATCCTGCTTCAGGTGATGGACAATGGCCGCCTCACCGATCACCACGGCAAGACGGTCGATTTCCGCAACACCATCCTCATCATGACCACCAATGCCGGTGCGTCGGACATGGCGAAGGAAAGCATCGGCTTTGGCGAACTGACTCGCGAGGATGTGCAGGAAGACGCGGTGAAGAAGCTCTTCACCCCGGAATTCCGCAACCGCCTCGATGCGGTGGTGCCGTTTGGCTATCTGCCGCCGGAGATCGTCGCGCGGGTCATCGACAAGTTCGTGCTGCAGCTCGAACTCCAGCTCGCCGATCGGGATGTCCACATCACGCTCGACGACGACGCCAAGGGCTGGCTCACCAAGAAGGGCTATGACAAACTCTATGGCGCCCGCCCGATGGGCCGCCTGATGCAGGAGAAGATCAAGCAGCCGCTAGCCGAGGAACTGCTGTTCGGCAAACTGGTCCATGGCGGCGAGGTCCATGTCCGGCTGAAGGACGACGCGCTGGCCTTCGAGATCACCCCGGCCGCTCCGAAAAAGGGCAAGAAGGGTGGCAAGGCCAAGCCCGCCGAACCGGCGAAATAAGTCCGGGCTCCGGCCTCATCGAGAAAGCGGA
>DATEJA010000145.1:0-4600 GCA_035278405.1 Sphingobium sp.
GCCGTGCACAGCCATCTCAGCATGATGGCCTATGCCCGATCCTCCGCCGATTATTGGCGGCTGGACGCGAGCGACATGATGCTGATGCCCTCCCCGGTCACCCATGTCACCGGCTACACTTTCGGGATGGAACTGCCGTTCATCTGCGGCACGAAGGCCGTGCTGATGGAGCGCTGGGATGCGGCGCAAGCCGTGGACCTGATCGACCGCCTGGGCGTGACCTGCAGCGTCGGCGCGACCCCCTTTCTCAAGGAGCTTATCGACGAAGCGCAGCGCCTCGCCAGCCGCTTGCCCTCGCTGCGCCTGTTCGCCTGCGGTGGCGCGGCGGCGAGTGCTGCGCTGATCCGCAGGGTTCCCGTCGCCACGGAGCGTTGCCACGCTTTCCGCATCTATGGCGCGACCGAGGCGCCGATGGTGACCAAGGGCGTCATCGATCCGGCTCGCCCCGACGTGGCGGGCGAGACAGACGGGCTGGTCATCGATTATGAGGTGAAGGTCGTGGACACCGAAGGCCGCACGATAAGCGACGGCAGCCCCGGCGAACTTCTGGTCAAGGGACCCTCCCTGTTCACGGGCTATACCGACCCGCGCGAAACGGCGCATGCGCTCGATGAAGAGGGCTATTTCAGGACTGGCGACATCGGCATCTATCGCGACGGAGCCGTAACGATCACAGGCCGGCTGAAGGACATCATCATCCGGGGCGGCGAGAATATTTCGCCCGCCGAGATCGAAGCCGCACTGGAACGGCATCCGGCCATTTCCGAAGCGGCGGTGGTCGCCATGCCGCACCCGCGCCTGGGCGAAGGCGTTTGCGCTTTCCTCCGGCCCGCGGTCGGCAAGGCGGAGCAGCCCGCCCTTTCCGCCATCGTCAGCTTTCTTGATGCGGCGGGACTGGCGCGGCAGAAATTCCCCGAACGCGTCCTCTATCTGGACGATTTCCCGAGAACGCCTTCGGGGAAAATCCGCAAGGACCTCCTTCGCGCGCGCGCCAGGGAAGTTTGACAAAGCGCCCTCCGGCGCTTGCCGACCCATTCGCGCGAGGGACTATGCCCCGTTCAGCCGCGCCGCGTGCCAGCGAAGATGCTCCGCCATGAAGGTGGAGACGAAATAATAGCTGTGGTCGTAGCCCGATTGCATCCGCAGCGTCAGTTCCTGACCCGCCGCCTTGCACGCCGCTTCCAGAAGCTGGGGGCGCAACTGTTCTTCGAGGAAAGGATCGGCGGCGCCCTGATCCACCAGCAATGCGGGAAGACGAGCGCCATCCTCGATGAGGCTCACCGCGTCATGTTTGCGCCAGGCGGCCCTGTCCTCGCCCAGATAGCCCGCAAGCGCCCTCTGCCCCCACGGCACCTGGCCCGGCGCGACGATCGGCGCGAAAGCGGAAACCGCCTTGAACCGCTCGGACAAGGTAAGACCGATGGTGAGAGCGCCGTGGCCGCCCATGCTGTGGCCCATGATCGACTGGCGCGTCATGTCCGCCGGAAAATGCGCGGCGACAAGGGCCGGCAGTTCCTGCGTCACATAGGACCACATGCGATAATGTCGGCTATAGGGCTCCACGGTGGCGTCGACATAGAAGCCCGCGCCCAACCCGAAGTCCGAAGCGCCGTCGGGATCGTCGGCGACCCCCTCCCCACGCGGCGAGGTATCCGGCGCGACGAAGATCAGGCCGAGTTCGGCGCAGGCCCGCCGAAACTCGCCCTTTTCCGTGACATTGGCATGGGTGCAGGTCAGCCCCGAAAGATACCAGACGACCGGCAGCTTCGCTCCTTCGGCATGTGCGGGAACGAAGACCGAAAAGGTCATGTCCGTTCCGGTCGCCGTGGAGGCATGCCTGATTACACGCTGTTCGCCCCCGTGGGAGCGGTTGGCGCCGACCTGCTCCATCGTCAATGACCGTCGGTGAAGCTGTAGGCGCAGATCTTGTTTCCCGCCGGGTCGCGGAGATAAGTGGCATAAGCGCCGGGCAGGTGGCCGCGCGGCCCCGCCTCGCCCTCGCAGGTTCCGCCTGCCGCAAGGCCCGCGGCATGGAAGGCGTCGACCTCAGCGGGGGTCGTGGCCGCAAATCCGACGGTGACGCCATTACCGGAAGGCGCTTCGCCATTGCCGGGACGCAGCACCAGCAGGGCAGGCTTGTCCTTGCCGTAAAGGACGGCATTGTCGCCGAAGGGACCAAGGTTCTTCACGCCAAGTGGCGCCAGCGCGGCATCGTAAAATTTCGAGGAGCCCGCAAGATCACTCGCGCCCAGGCAGACATGCGAAAATATGCCGTCACCGGATATCACTGCCATGCTCATTCTCCTTTTAAAAAAGTGAGTTTTTAGAAAACCACGACGCTGCGGATGCTTTCACCGGCATGCATGAGGTCGAAGCCCTTGTTGATCTCTTCCAGGCTGAGGACATGGGTGATCATCGGGTCGATCTCGATCTTGCCGTTCATGTACCAGTCGACGATCTTCGGCACGTCGGTCCGCCCCTTGGCGCCACCAAAGGCGCTGCCCTTCCAGACGCGGCCCGTCACCAGCTGGAACGGACGGGTGCTGATTTCCTTGCCGGCCTCGGCGACGCCGATGATGATGCTTTCGCCCCAGCCGCGATGACAGGCTTCGAGCGCGGTGCGCATGACGCCAGTGTTGCCGGTGCAATCGAACGTATAGTCAGCGCCGCCGCCGGTCAGTTCAACCAGATGCTGGACGATGTCGCCATCGACCTTGGCCGGGTTCACGAAATGGGTCATGCCGAAGCGACGGCCCCATTCTTCCTTGCTATCATTGATGTCGACGCCCACGATCATGTCCGCGCCGACCATCTTCGCGCCCTGGATGACGTTGAGGCCGATGCCGCCCAGGCCGAAGACGATGACGTTCGATCCGGGCGTGACCTTCGCCGTCTTGACCACTGCGCCGACGCCGGTCGTCACCCCGCAGCCGATATAGCAGCTCTTGTCGAAGGGCGCGTCCTCGCGAATCTTCGCGACGGCAATCTCGGGCAGGACGGTGAAGTTGGAGAAGGTCGAGCAGCCCATATAATGGTAGATGGGCTGGCCCTTGTAGGAAAAGCGGGTGGTGCCGTCGGGCATCAGCCCCTTGCCCTGCGTCGCGCGGATCGCGGTGCACAGGTTCGTCTTGCCCGACAGGCAGCTTTTGCACTGGCGACATTCCGGGGTGTAGAGCGGGATGACATGGTCGCCGGGCTTCACCGAGGTCACGCCGGCGCCGACCTCGCGCACGATCCCCGCGCCTTCATGCCCGAGGATCGAGGGGAAGATGCCCTCGCTGTCGAAGCCGTCGAGCGTATAGGCGTCGGTATGGCAAATGCCGGTCGCCATGATTTCGACCAGCACTTCACCCGCCTTGGGTCCCTCCAGGTCGAGTTCGACGATTTCCAGAGGCTTTTTCGCTTCGAAAGCGACGGCGGCACGGGTTTTCATCACATACTCCTGGAACCATGGCACAGCTAAGAAAAAGCGGGAGCGCCTATCTTGCGCCGCCTCGCCTACATCGCAGCCACCGTCTCTAGCAACTATACCTCACTGAGATAATATGGCATTTCCGTAAAAGATTGTTGCAGGAGAGATATAATCATGTCGGCTTGGGATGGCATCGATGAATTCATTGCCGTCGCCAGCGCAGGATCGTTCACTCACGCCGGCCGCGCCTTGGGCGTTTCCACCGCCCATGTCAGCAGGGCGATCATGGCGCTGGAACAGCAGGTCCAGGCGCAGCTTTTTCACCGCACGACGCGTTCGGTTCGGCTGACCGATACAGGCCGCATGTTCTTCGATCGATGCGAAAGGCTAGTGCAGGAGCGGGACGAGGCCATCGCGCTCATCAGCGAACGGGGCGAGCCCCAGGGCGAACTGCGCGTGACCTGCCCGACCGCCATGGGGGAGCGTTTTATCGCGCCCATATTGCGGCGTTTCGCCATGCCCTACTCCCGGCTCAATCTTTCCATCAACCTGTCCAACCGGCTTATCGACCTGGTGGCGGAAGGCTATGACCTGGCTATTCGCACGGGCGTCGTTTCCGATCCGCGACTCATCGCCGAACGTATCGCGACACGCCGCCTTCTGACCTGCGCGGCGCCAAGCTATCTCGCCCGCGCGGGCACTCCGCGGACGATCGAGGATCTTGATCATCATCAATGCCTGACGGGGACAAGCACGACATGGCACTTCCAGCAGGGGGAGCAGGAGCTGTTGTTCCGGCCCAAGGGACGTTTTCGCTGCAACAGTGGCCATGCCGTCATCGAAGCGTGCATTGCGGGCCTTGGCATCTGCCAGCTTCCCGACTTCTACATTCTTCCCTTCCTTCAGCCCGGCATGGTCGAGCTGATATTGGACGACCACAGGCCCGCGCATGAGCCGATCTGGGCTGTCTATCCCCAACGCCGGCATCTCGTTCCGAAGGTTCACCAGGCCGTGGCTTGCCTGAAACAGGAACTGGGATCCGCTATGAACAGCCGTCAGGAATAGCCGCCGGACCTGGCCCTAGGCGTCGCCCGTGGAGGCTTCGAACAGACGCAGAAAATAGGCGACAAATCTCTCGGCATCGGCGTCGATCTCCGCCTCATGGGAAGGCAGAGCGCCCAACAGCGC
>DATEJA010000146.1:0-8372 GCA_035278405.1 Sphingobium sp.
TCGGCCTCCCGCTGGAGCTGCCGCTTGACGTAGGACAGCTGCATCGTGTGGACGCCCAGGCCGGCCGCGCCGATGACGATGGGAAGCGCCAGCCCCGTCAGCAGGAGCGCGTTGCCCCGGGCATCGGCCCACAGGGTCCGCAGGCGGTTAAGGCAATGGAGGAGCGACATGGTGGAGTCCTCGCCTCTAGCTGGTGACATAGGCGCGGCGCGTTTCCGCGAGCGCGATCGTCTGGCTGCCGATCAGATAATTGATCGTGATGTTGTAGCCCATGGTGATGGTCACGAAGTTGGGCGACGAACTGGTGTCGAAGGTGACGGTGGGCGCGACGATGTTCGCCGGCATCATTCCGAACTGCTTCGCCGTCATCCGCGCCTGGATCTGGGCTTCGGTCGGTCGCGGCCAGGTCGTGGCATAGCGCGCCGCATCCTCCACCGTGCTCCGCAGCCCGGCCTGGGCAAGGAAGAGCGTCCCCAGCATCGCGATGCCGAGCAGCATCGTCAGCAGGACGGGCACGATCAGCGCGAATTCCAGCGCGGCGGTGCCGCGCCGGTCCGACAGAAGGTCGCGGCAGGAGGGGCGGCGCTTCATCATTGGATGCGCAGCACGCCGGTCGCGGAAATCGGCACCACACCGTTGGCATTGCCCAGCGTCTTCGCCAGCATGCCGAGCGCGAAGGAGGGGGTGAAGGTCGTCGAGATCTGGATCTGGGTATAGCGCGCGGTTTCCTGCGCGCTGGTGCAGGTCGAACTCCAGCTCGTCGACGTGCCGGAACATTCCAGCGTCTGGGTGACCGTCACCGCGCTGGTCGCGACGCCCGCCTGCGCTGCCGCCTGGGACTGGATATCGCTCGCGGCCGTGGTGGGGCCGCCCATCATGGACATTTCCAGGCCCCGGTTGACGGCCTGCTGGATCGCCATCTTGGCGGCGGCATAGCGCGCGGTATCGACCGTGCCCATGATCGCCATCGCCAGGAAGGGCGCGATGAGCGCGGTTTCGACAAAGGCAACGCCCCGGACCTCGCCGATCAGCGCGCCGGCGAAGGCACGAGCCCGTGGCGCGATTCGGCTGGACGCGCGGAAGCCTGCCGGTTGGCGCCCCGGCTTGCCCGTCCCTCGGCCGAAAATAGCAGGCAGCATGCAAAATTCCCTTCGCCGGGGAATTCTATGGCTAGCGCCTGAGATTTTCCTTAAATAACAAGGTTAACGGAACATGAAGGCCCATCTGTAAATCGGTATATATCCGACGATATATTAACAAATGGTGTAGATGCATGGGGACAACCAACCGCCTGACCACCGTTCACCCCCCTGTTCTGGAGAGGAACATGCGCCTGTTGGCCGCCGGCCTGCTGCTGTTGGCCGGCTGCAACCGGCAAGAGGATGCGCCGGCTCTCTCGGCCAAGGTCAAGGATAGCATGGCGCAGGCGCCCATTATCGAACGGCAGGCGGTTGCGAACAGCATGACGCCGCCGCCCTCCCCGGCGCCCTTCGCCCCGCCAGGCAGCAACGCGGCCTCCGCGGTGAAGGCGGCGCCCCCCAGCAGCGAGACTCGCTATCGCGCCGTCGGCACGGAGCCTTTCTGGGCGGTGACGGTCAAGGGATCGACGATGACGCTGGAGCGGCCCAGCCGGCCGCCGCTCAGCCTCGCCATCGCGCGCACCGACGACGGGCGGGCGATCCGCTATCTGGGCGAGGGCTTTGCGATGGTCGTGACGGAAGGGCCGTGCAGCGACGGCATGAGCGACGCGATCTGGGCCGACCGGGTGTCGCTGTCCTTCGGCGGCGGCACGCTCAAGGGCTGCGGCGGGGTGCGCGAGGATTTCTAATCCACGCGCATCGCTTCGGCGACCAGCGCTTCGGCTTCCATCAGCAGCGCGTCCTCGGCCGCCGCTTGCGCCACCTGTTCGCGCCCGATGATGATCAGCACCGGCACCGCGAGCGGGCTCACCCGGTCGAGCGGCATGTGCAGCATCGTCGCCGAAGCGCGGTCGATGAGGTCGCCCAGCCGCCCGACATCGGTCATGCGCGCGCGCGCATCGGCCCATGCGGCCTTCAGCAGCAGATGGTCGGGCTGATATCTGCGCAGCACGTCATAGATGAGATCGGTCGAAAAGGTGACCTGCCGCCCGGTCTTGCGCTTGCCGGGATGCTGCCGCTCGATCAGGCCGCTGATCACCGCGACATCGCGAAAGGCGCGCTTGAGCAAGCTTGATTGCTCGACCCAGTCGATGAATTCATCGTCGAGAATGTCGGCGGAAAAGAGGCTCTGCGGATCGGTGACCGGCTTCAACCCATAGACCGCCAGCGCATAATCGTTCGACACGAAGCCCAGCGGCATCAGCCCCTGCGCGTCCATGCGGCGGGTCAGCAGCATGCCGAGCGACTGATGCGCGTTCCAGCCTTCGAAACTGTAGCAGACGAGATAATGGCGCCCTTCATGGGGGAAGGTTTCGATCAGCAGCTGCCCCGGCTGCGGCAGGGCGGAGCGATATTGCTGCACCTCCAGCCATTCGCGCACATCGTCGGGAAAGCGGTGCCACTCCTGCGGCGCGGCGAGGAAATGGCGCACCCGGTCGGCCAGCCGCGTCGACATCGCCATGCGCGTGCCGCCCCAGCTCGGGATGCGGGCCTGCTTGGCGGTGGCGCGCACGATGAGGTCGGTGATGTCCATCCGCACCACCTCCAGCGCCATGCCGGAAAAGAAGAAGCTGTCGCCCGGCCGCAGCGTGGCGGCAAAGCCCTCCTCCACCGTGCCGAGCTTGCGCCCATTGGCAAAGCGCACGGCGAGCGTGGGCTGATCGACGATGATGCCCGCGTTCAGCCGATGCTGCTGGACGAAGCGGGGATGCGACACGCGCCAGAAGCCGTCTGTATCATGGGTGAGGCGCTTGAAACGGTCATAGGCGCGCAGCGCATAGCCGCCGCCTTCGATGAAATGGAGGACATTGGCAAAGGCCTCCTCGGTCAGAGCCGAATAGGGCAGCGCCGATCGCACTTCGGCCAGCAATTCCTCCTCGCGAAAGGGCGCGGCACAGGCGAGGCCCATGACATGCTGGGCCAGGACATCGAGCGCGCCGGGGCGGAAGTCGTCACTGTCGCGCTCCCCCTCCTCCACTGCGTCGAGCGCGGCGCGCGCCTCCAGATATTCGAAGCGGTTGCCGGGGATCAGTATCGCCTCGCTTGGGCAGTCAAGCCGGTGATTGGCGCGGCCGATGCGCTGGAGCAGGCGCGACGAACCCTTGGGCGCACCCATCTGGATGACGCAGTCGACATTGCCCCAGTCGACGCCGAGGTCGAGGCTGGCCGTCGCCACCAGCGCGCGCAGCTTGCCCGCCGCCATCGCGCTTTCCACCTTGCGCCGCGCCTCGATCGACAGGCTGCCATGGTGGATGGCGATGGGCAGATTGGCATCGTTCACCGACCAGAGTTCCTGGAAGATGAGTTCGGCCAGGCCCCGCGTATTGCAGAAGACGAGCGTGGTCGCGCGGCGCTCGATCTCCGCCATCACCTGCCTGGCGGCATATTTGCCGCTATGGCCCGACCAGGGGATGCGGCCTTCGGGGATCAGGATGGCGACGTTGGGGTCGGCCCCCGCCTCGCCGATCACCGGGGTCACCGCGTCGATATCGCCATCGGGCGCGAGCCAGGCGCGATAGGCGTCCACGTCGGCGACGGTGGCGGACAGGGCGACGCGGCGCAGGCCGGGATTGATCGCCTGCAACCGCGAGAGGGAGAGGCTCAGCAGGTCGCCGCGCTTCTGGGTGGCGAAGGCATGGACCTCATCGACGATCACGGTCTTGAGCGAGGAAAAAAGCAGGAAGCTGTCGGCATAGCTCAGCAGCAGCGACAGCGATTCGGGCGTGGTGAGCAGGATCTGCGGCGGCCGGGCGCGCTGGCGCGCCTTGCGATCGGACGGCGTGTCGCCGGTGCGGGTTTCGACCCGGATCGGCAGCCCCATCTCCTCGATCGGCGTCAGCAGGTTGCGGCGCACGTCGACCGCCAGCGCCTTCAAGGGCGAGACATAGAGGGTGTGCAGCCCCTCAGCCGGCGCCTCGATCAGGTCGGCGAGCGTCGGAAGAAAGCCCGCCAGCGTCTTGCCCGCCCCGGTCGGCGCGACGAGCAGCGCATGTTCGCCCGCCCGCGCGGCCGCCAGCATGTCCATCTGGTGACGACGCGGCGCCCAGCCGCGCGAGGTGAACCAATGCTCCAGCGGTTCGGGTAGGCTTTGGCTCATGCAAGGGATGTAGGGGCGCCAAGGGTTGCTGTCACGGCTGCCTTAACGAAGCTCGCGCGCAAGAGGGTTCACGCGGAGACGCGGAGGCGCGGAGATTTTGCGGCAGGACATGAGAAATTCGGCCGTGCTCTACTGTCTGACGTGAAAAAGGCCGCTGGGCTGCGGCCGTCCTCCCCCACAAACCCGGCCATTCACTCCTCCGCGTCTCCGCGCCTCCGCGTGAACCAAAACAGCGAGCACCACCGAGCCGGACGCTGGCTCTTTCGCCCGCAAAAGCGTTACACTCCTTGCCATCAGAGCGGCGCCGCAGAGGCCGCCTTGCCGCAGGAGACCAAGATGACCGGCGAAACCGAAGCCGACCTCACCGGCGCGGAACCCACGCGCAACCGGCGCCGTCCCAAGCAGCCCATCATGGAAATCGACGGGCGCAAGCTGAAGCCCGCGACGCTGATGATGGGCCATGGCTATGACCCGACCCTGTCCGAAGGATCGCTGAAACCGCCGATCTTTCTCACCTCCACCTTCGCCTTCGAAAGCGCGGCGGCGGGCAAGCGGCATTTCGAAGGCGTCACCGGCATCCGTCCCGGCGGCGCCGAGGGCCTGGTCTATTCGCGCTTCAATGGGCCCAATCAGGAAATCGCCGAGGACCGGCTCAGCGTCTGGGAGGAAGCGGAGGATGCGCTGCTCTTTTCCAGCGGTATGTCGGCGATCGCGACCACCCTGCTCGCCTTGGTGCAGCCGGGCGACGTGATCGTCCATAGCGCCCCGCTCTACGCCGCGACCGAGGCGCTGATCGGCCGCATCCTCGGCAAGTTCGGCGTCCAATGGCTCGATTTCCCCGCCGGCGCGACCGAGGCGGAGATTGGCGCGGTGATCGAAAAGGCCAAGGGGCTGGGCCGTGTCGCGCTCATCTTTCTGGAGAGCCCGGCCAATCCCACCAATGTGCTGGTCGACCTGGAGGCGGTCGCCCGGCAGCGCGACCAGCTGTTCGGCGGCACGGACGACGCCAGGCCACCGATCGCCATCGACAACACCTTCCTCGGGCCGCTCTGGCACCATCCGCTGAGCCACGGCGCGGACCTCGTCATCTACAGCCTCACCAAATATGCCGGCGGGCACAGCGATCTGGTCGCGGGGGGCGTGCTGGGACCCAACGCCCTCATCAACACCATCCGGCTGATGCGCAACACGATCGGCACGATCCTCGACCCGCACTCCGCCTGGATGCTGCTGCGGAGCCTGGAGACGCTGGAGTTGCGGATGAGCCGGGCGGGCGAAAATGCCGCGAAGGTCTGTGCCTGGCTGAAGGACCAGCCGCAGGTGGAAAAGGTCGTCTATCTCGGCTTCCCCGAAACCGATCGGCAGGCCGACATCTATCGGCGGCACTGCACCGGCGCGGGATCGACCTTCTCGCTCTACCTCAAGGGCGGCGAGGCGGAGGCCTTCTCCTTTCTCGACGCGCTCAAGATCGCCAAGCTCGCGGTGAGCCTGGGCGGCACCGAGACGCTCGCCAGCCATCCCGCCGCGATGACCCATTTGTCGGTGCCTGCGACACGCAAAAAGGCGCTGGCGATCAGCGACAATATGGTGCGCATCTCGATCGGCTGCGAGGATGCCGATGATCTGATCGCCGACTTCGCCCAGGCCCTGAAGGCGATGGGATGACGGAAGAGCGGCCCGTGCTGCTGGTCGGGCAGCCGCTGCTGTCGCCGCTGCTGCCGATGCTGCAGCCGCTCTATGCTGCCTATCCCTTGTGGGAGGAGAGCGGCGGCCGCCATCTCGACCAGGCGCGGGCGCTGATCTGGGCGGGCGAATTCCCGCTCGCCCCCGCCCTGCTCGACGCCATGCCGCGCCTCGGCCTTATCGCCTGTCTCACCGTCGGCTATGACGGCGTCGACCTGGATCAGGCGCGGGCGCGCGGCATCGCCGTCACCCATGGCGGCGTGGCCAATGCGGAGGACGTCGCCGACCATGCGATCGGCCTTATCCTTGCCCATCGCCGCTGGATCGTCGAAGGCGACCGGCAGCTGCGCGCGGGCGGCTGGACGGGCGAGACGAAGACGCGGACCCGCTCGCTGGGCGGCGCCAGACTGGGGATTGTGGGCATGGGGCATA
The DNA here is from genome assembly GCA_035278405.1 of Sphingobium sp. GTDB lineage: Bacteria > Pseudomonadota > Alphaproteobacteria > Sphingomonadales > Sphingomonadaceae > Sphingobium. The sequence continues at coordinate 6,352 of DATEJA010000146.1, forward strand.
TCGGACTGGCGGTCGCCCGCCGGGCCGAAGCGATGCGGATGCGGATCGGCTGGTGGGGTCCGCGCGACAAGCCCGCCCTCCCCTGGCCCCTCGCCGCCAGCCTCCTGGCGCTGGCGCGGGAGAGCGAGATCCTATTGCTGGCGGCGCGGGCCGACCGGACCAATCACGCCATGATCGATGCTGACGTCATGACGGCGCTCGGCCCCGAAGGGCTGCTGGTCAATGTCGCGCGCGGACAGCTGGTCGATGAGGACGCCTTGATCGCCGCGCTGCGCGACGGGCGGCTGGGCGGCGCGGCACTCGATGTGTTCGCGCAGGAGCCGAGCCCGGCCGACCGCTGGGCCGACGTGCCCAACTGCGTGTTGACGCCGCATATCGGGGGCGCCACCCATGAAGCGGTCGGGCGGATGGCGCAGATGCTGATGGCGAACCTGGAGGCCTATTTTACGGGGCAGCCGCTGCTGTCGCCCGTGGACGCGCCGCGCTGACGCGCCGAGGGAGGCTCAGCGCCCCGCCGTCGTCACCCAGGCCGACACGTCGCTCGCCACCTTGTTTGCCGCGATGTTGAGCGGGGCGCCGATGCTGTTCGCGTCGATCTTCCCGCCGACCGGGGCGCTGGCCGTGAAGCGCTGGCGGGCGATGGCGGTGCCGCCTGGCCCGGCGATGATGGCGTCATAGGTGACGATCGCGCTGTTGCTCGCCTCGTCCAGCCCGAAATCGACCAGTTCGCCCATCAGCCGCTGCCCGGCGTCGGCCGAATATTGGCCCGGGTCGAGCACGATCCGGTCGCTGGTCGCCGCGATGGTTTCCGACAGCAGCTTCTGGAACAGGTGGCGGGGCGTGTCGGCCCATTGGACCTTGGTCACATAGGCGAGCGAGGTCGGCGTGATCCGCACCGGCACGCGCACCGTGTCCAGCATCTTGGGGGCATCGGGATCGGCGACGGTAATGGTCGTGCCGGCGGCGACGCTGCGTGTCGTGCCCGGCGCGACCTTGTGCGCGGCGTCGAGCGAGAGCAGTTCCGCCGGCGGCTTGCCACCGAAGGAGATGCATCCGGGCAGCGCCAGCAGCAGCGCGAGGGCGGCGGGCGCTCCGAACCGTTTCTCGTGGAACATCATCGCACTCCCTCTCATGGCTTGTAGTCGGGCAGCTTGGGCGATCCGACGATCGACCCGGCGCCCTGCTGGTCGAGTTTCTCCGCGACGCCGCGGAAGGCGCGCGACATTTCGCGCAGGTCGCGCACCAGCTGGTTCACTTCGGGCATGGTCTGGTTGCTGAACGCCTTCACGCCCGGCTGCGCCTGCGCAATCGTCTGGTCCAGCGTGTCGATGCTGTGCGTTGCAGCCTGCACGCTCTTGCGCAGGTCGGCCATCAGCGGCCTGCCCTCATCGTTCAGCATGCCATTGGTCGTGGCAGCGAGCTGGCCGATCTGCTCGGCGGCGATGCCGGTGCGCTGCACCGCGACCCGCGCCTCGGCCAGGGTGGCGGCGATTTCCGGGCTGCGGTCGGCGAGCGAACCGGACAGGCGATCGACATTGGCGAGGATGCTGGCGATCGACTGCTGGTTCTTGTCGTTGAGCAGCTCGGTCAGCCGCTCCGTCAGGGTGGAGAGCCGCTCCAGCAGCTGCGGCGCATTGTTGAGCAATTCGCCGAGCGCGCCCGGCTTGGTCGGGATCACCGGCACGCCATCGGGGCAAGAGGCGAGCACATGGTCGGCCGGGCAGGTGATCGGCGGCGCGCCCTTGACCGCGCCGTCGAGTACGATCTCGCTCACCCCGGTGAAGCCGACGCCGGAGATCGTCGCGGTCGTACCCTGCAGCACCGGCGTCCCTTCCTTCACGGAAATGCGCACCTTCACGAAGCTGGGATCGCGCTTCCATAGCTCGATCTTTTCGACCTGGCCGGACGGCACGCCCGAATAGTTGACGCTCGACCCCTTGGCGAGGCCGTTCACCGACTGTTTGAAGAAGATGTCATATTCCATGTTGTTGCCCTGCGACAGGCGCGAGAACCAGAAGGCG
>DATEJA010000147.1:0-2665 GCA_035278405.1 Sphingobium sp.
CCCCGACGCCTGGGCCGAGATGGCGCAGATGGGCTGGTGCGGGATCATCGTGCCGCAGGAATTTGGCGGGTCGGATTTCGGCTATCGCAGCCTGGGGCTGGTGCTGGAGGAACTGGGCCGCACGCTGGCGGCATCGCCGCTTTTGAGTTCGGCCCTGGGCGCCGCTGCGGCGCTGCGGCTGGGCGGATCGGCCGAGCAGCAGGCGGAATTCCTGCCGCGCATCGCGGACGGATCGCTGATCGGCACGCTGGCGATCGACGAGGGCGCGCACCATGCGCCGGACAAGGTCGGATTGCAGGCGGAAGCGTCCAGTGACGGCTGGACGCTGAACGGGATCAAGCGGCCGGTTCAGGATGGCATGATCGCGCAACTGGCCGTGGTGGCGGCGCGAACCGGCGAGGGCAACACCCTGTTCCTGGTCGAGGGCGACAGGCCGGGCCTCAGTCGCGAGCCGCTGGACCAGGTCGATGCACGGGTGCCGGCGCTCTGGCGCTTTAAAGATGCGAAGCTGGGCCTGGACGCGGTCCTGGGCGAGGTCGGCGAGGGCGCCGCATTGCTCGACGCGATCCGCGACCGGGCGGCGGTGGGCATGGCCGCCGAAATGCTGGGCAGCGCCACCCAGGCGTTCGAGACGACGGTCGACTATCTGAAGACGCGCGTGCAGTTCGGCGCGCTGATCGGATCCTTTCAGGCGTTGCAGCATCGCGCGGCGGACCTGTTCGGCGAATTGCAGCTGACCCGATCGGCGGTGGAAGAGGCGCTGACGGCGATCGACGAGGGCGACCCCGCCCTGCCCCGCCTGGCTTCGCTGGCGAAGGCGATCGCCGGCGAGACGGTCCACCGCATCTCCGCTCAGATGGTGCAGCTGCATGGCGGCATCGGCATGACCCACGAACATGATGCGGGCCTGTATCTGAAGCGCGCGCGCGTGGCCGAGCAATGCTATGGTTCCACCGCCTGGCATCGCGATCGCTGGGCGCGATTGAACGGGTATTGAGGCACGCCATGCAATCGCGGGAAATACAGTTGAAGCGCCGCCCGGTCGGAACGCCGGTGGCAGAGGATTTCGCCATCGTGAGCGTCGACCTGCCGCCGCCCGCCGAGAGCGAGGTGCAGGTCCGCAACCTGTGGATGGCGGTCGACCCGGCGATGCGCGGGCGGATGAACGAGGGAAAGAGCTATGTGCCGCCCTTTGTCCTGGACGCGCCCATGGAAGGGCCGGCAATCGGCGAGGTGGTCCTGTCGAACGACCCGGATTTCGCGCCGGGCGACCTGGTCTTTTCGCGGCTGGGCTGGCGGGAAGGCTTCAACGCGCCGGGAAGCGCGGTGCAACATCGCGACAAGGGCGCCCTGCCCGACCAGGCCTGGCTCTGCTTTGCGGGGATGCCGGGGCTGACCGCCTATGCCGGGCTCATGCGGATCGCGCAAATGAAGGCCGGCGATGTCGTGTTCGTGTCCGCCGCGTCGGGCGCGGTCGGATCGATCGCCTGCCAGATCGCGCGCAACATGGGCAACAAGGTGATCGGATCGGCCGGCGGGCCGGACAAGGTCGCCTTCCTGCGCGAGGTGCTGAAGGTCGACGCGGCGATCGACTACAAGGCCGAGCCCAATCTGACCAAGGCGCTGGCCCGGGAAGTGAAGGCGATCGGCGCGACCGGCATCGACGTCTATTTCGAAAATGTCGGCGGCGATCATCTGCAGGCGGCGCTGTCGCTCGCCAATGATTTCGCGCGCTTCGCGGTGTGCGGGATGATCTCGCAATATAATGTCACCGACGCGCCTGTCGTACCGCGCAACCTGACCATGATCATGACCAAGCGCATCCGCATGGAGGGTTATATCGCGCTCGACCATATGGATCTGGAAGCCGAGATGGCCGAGCAGATGATCGCCTGGAACAGCGCCGGGCAAATGGCTTCGGCCGAGACCATCTATGAGGGGATCGACAAGGCGCTGGATGCCTTTTGGGGCCTGTTCACCGGGGCGAATATCGGGCGGACCATGGTGAAATTGGGGTGATGGGGGACCGCGCCTTCCCCCCAACTTCATCCTGAACTTGGTTCAGCATCCGTTTCGCCTTCGCCAAGACCTGAGTTTCGAGGCGCGATGGATCCTGAACCAAGTTCAGGATGACGAATGGCAATAATGTGAAGTGATCTGGTCAGGAGAGGAGAATTATGGACGCCGAGACGTTCGAACTGTTCCGCAGCACCGTGCAGCGTTTTGTCGCGGAAAAGCTGATCCCGGCCGAGGATGCGGTCGAGGAAGCCGATGCGGTGCCCGAAAGCATTATCCAGCAGATGCGCGACATGGGGCTGTTCGGGCTTTCCGTGCCGGAAGACTATGGCGGCCTGGGCTGCACCATGGCGGAGGAAGCGGCGATCATCCGCGAGATCACGCGGGCGTCGGTGGTGTTCCGCTCCGTCATAGGGACGACCGTGGGGATCGGAAGCCAGGGCATCGTCATGGACGGGACCGAGGAGCAGAAGCGCGAATGGCTGCCCAAATTCGCGACCGGCGAGGCAATTGCCAGCTTCGGCCTGACCGAGCCCGAGGCGGGGTCCGACGCGGGATCGCTGCGCACGGTCGCGGTCCGGGAAGGCGACCATTATCGCATCAACGGCACCAAGCGTTTCATCACCAACGCGCCGCGCGCCAGCGTCTT
>DATEJA010000148.1:0-49966 GCA_035278405.1 Sphingobium sp.
TGCCAAGCCGGAAAAGCGAAGCTCCGCCTTCGCCTTCTATGGCCTGGGCGCGCCGCTGGGCGCGCTCGCGGGCATGGCGTTCGGCGGTCTCGTCGCGGACGCCTATGGCTGGCGCGCGGCCTTCCTGCTGGCGGGTGTGCCCGGGTTGATGCTGGGCCTGCTCGCCGCCTTCACCCTGCGCGAGCCGCGCCGCAGGCTCGCTCGCCAGGTCGCGGCTCAGGGGCAGCGCGGCCCCAGCGTCCCGCAGATCGTCCGCACCTTGGCGGCGCGGCGGGGTTTTGTCCTGTGGCTGTTCGCGCTGGCGATGATCGCGATCCCGATCGCGGCCTTCCCGCCCTTTTTCGGCTCCTTCTATCTGCGCAACCATGCGGACGAGCTGGCGGCGATGGCGGCTGCGGCGAGCGCGGCCTGGGGCGTTCGGATCGAATCGGTGGGGCTGCTCGGCCTCCTGCTCGGCGGCATCCTGGGCGGCAGCGGCAGCCTTGGCATGTGGTGCGGCGGCAAGCTGTCCGATCGGCTTGGGGGAGCGAACATGCGCCGCAACCTTCAGGGCGCGGCGATCGCCACGGCGCTTGGCATGCCGCTGCTGCTGGGCGCGCTGATGGTGCCGGGTCTCGAAACGTCGCTCATCCTGCTCGGCGTGAACGGCTTTGTCTGGGCACTCTGGTATGGCGGCGCCTATGCGGCGGGGTTCAGCTTCGTGCCGCTCGACATGCGCGCGAGCGCGTCGGCGCTGTCGCTCTTCATCAACAATCTGATCGGGACGGGGCTTGGCGCGCTTGCCGTCGGGCTGCTCAGCGACCTGATCGGCCGGCACATGGGGTCGGCGCAGGGGGTGCGCTGGTCGCTCGCGGCCTTCAGCCTGTGCGCGCTGGCCTCATCCTTCCTCTTCCTGCGAGCCGCACGCCACGCCCAGGCATGAGGACGCAAAAAGGGGCGGCCGGCAAGATCTGCCGGCCGCCCCAGCGGGGAGTTCAGAATTTGATGCCGAGGTCGACGCCGTAGCTGCGGGCTTCCTCGAAATTCGCGCTCGCCAGGAAGTTGAAGTTGATCGTGAAGATCGGCGCCCTGTTGTTCGTCAGGTTGCGACCCCACAGACCCAGTTCCGCCTTCACGCCGCCCAGGTCGATGTCGCGGATCGCGGCGCGGCCGTTGACGATCCAGGACGCCGGCGAATAGGCGGATGTGGCGAAGACCGGCAACAGCGTGGCGCGGTCGGGATTGCCGTCCGTCCGCATCTTCGAACGCCAGTTGGCGTCCGCCCGCAGATAGAAGGTCGCATCGTTGAAGATCGGCTGCGATTCATATTGCAGGTTGAGGTTCGACGTCCATTTCGGCCGATAGGTCGGCTCCAGCCGGGTGCCGCCCGCCGCCGCGACCAGCGCCGGCGCGACCCGCACGAACTTGGTGTCCGTGTAGCTGAGGCTCCCGCCAGCGGTCAGGCCGCGCACGATCGCCACCGTGGTTTCCAGTTCGAACCCCTTCGCCCTGACGGGGCCGCCCTGGCTGATGATGAAGGTGCTGATGGTGGCCTGGTTGGGGAAAGTATTGGCCGGGAAATTGCCTGCCGACGTGTTGTTCTGCAGATTCTGATATTCGGCACTGAACAGCGCCAGATTGACGCGCAGATGGCGGTCGAACAGGTCGGTCTTGACGCCCGCCTCCCACGACTTGACCGTCTCTTCGGCAAAGGCGATGCCCGCGACCGATCCGCCCGACACATAGCCGGTCGAATATTTGGCGTAGAGCAGCGTTTCGTCATTCGGCTTGTAATTGACGCCGATCAGGTAGCTCGGCTTGGTCTTGCGATAGGAAAAGGGCAGCGACGTGATCACGTCCGGGGTCGCGGGCACCGTGTTGACGTTGAACACGCCCGATTTCTTGTCGCGCGTGACGCGGCCGCCCAGCACCACGTCCAGTTGCGGCGTCACATGGCCTTCCGCCTGGACATAGCCGGCGACCGAAATCGCCTTGTTATGATAGATGCCCTGGCTGCCGGCCGGGATCTTGCCGTTCGGAATCGGCTTGAACACAAGCGAGGTCTGCAGGCGCGGCAGGCCGCCCGATACGTCCACGCCCTTGAACCAGATGGCGCCGGCGGTCAGCGTCAGGAAGCTCGAATCATAATTGACCTGAAGCTCGTCGCTATATTGTTTCGTGTGCGACCCCGCGCTGGTGCCATAGGCGACGAAGGGCTGCCCGACCAGCGAGGCGAGGTTCGCGACCGGCACGCGCGCGAAGGCGGCATAGGCGGGCAAGGCCGCCTGCGTCATGACCAGCCCCATGCCATCCAGCGCCGACGCCGCGAACACCCGGTTCTTGCGATAGCCGAAGATGTTCTTGACGGTCAGGTTGTCGGCCACCTGCCATGTGCTGGTAAGGCTGTGCCCTTCGGTCCGCTGCGGCGCGATCGAGGAGAAGGCGTTGTTCACGACATCCGGCCGCCTGGCGTTGAAAGCGGTGATGACCGGCTGCGGCTGGCTTTCCACCAGCGCCTTCAGCACCGGCCCCAGGCCCGGCACCGCATAGTTGAAGCCCAGCACCGCGCTCGCGTTGGTGGTATTTTCAGCCTCCGAATAATCGAACTTGTAGACGGTCTTGAAACTGTCGCTGGGTTCGAACTTGACGGCCGCGAACCAGGTGTTGCTGTCCTTGGTGCCGAGATATTTGGGCGAGCGCCAGACGGTGCCGTCGGGCGAGTTGGTGCGGTCCCAGACGGTGCCGGCGCCCAGGTTGCGCACCGACCCGTTCTGGAACAGGTGGACGAAGCTGAAATAGGCGCTGAACGGCCCGACCTGCGGCATTTCGGCGCTCAGGCGGAAACGCCGGTAATCGCGGTTGCCGACGGAAAAGTCCGCCTTCACGCTCGGATCGCCGCTGGGGTCGCGGGTGGAGATGCTGACCGCGCCGGCCGTCGAGTTGCGCCCGAACAGCGTGCCCTGCGGCCCGCGCAGCATTTCGATCCGCTCCACATCGGGAAGGTCGAAGATCGATCCGCGCGGCGAGGAGATATAGACCCCGTCCAGATAGATCGACACTTCCTTGTCGGTGCCCGCGACGTTGCCGTAGGTCACGACGCCGCGCGTGATGAAGGAAGCGATGCCGGTGCCGCCGGCGGCCGGACGCACCGTGACGCCGGGCGCCAGGCCCGACAGGTCCTGCACGCTCTGCACCCGGTTCGCTTCCAGCAGGTCGCGGTTGAGCGCCGTCACCGCGATCGGGACATCCTGCACGCTCTGCTCGCGCTTCTGCGCGGTCACGATGATATCGGCCAGTCCGCCGCTGCTGTCGGTTTCCTGCGCCCAGCCGGCCTGCGGCAGCGCAAATATCCCGAGCATCGTCGTGCACAGCAACTTCTTCGCACTTTTTGACGTAATTACAGTCATTTGACTTCTCCTCCCTGTTTCACCCATTCAATGGTGTTTAATTTTGATTCAAAGCTAATCGGCGTCGGGCGGACAGGTCAAGACCGGGGCTTAAAAAAACTAAATTAAATTCGGAAATTTCTTCGATAACCCGGTCGGGCTTCCCTGCCGCGCATCATGGGAAGGGCGCCAGGCCGACAAAAAATCGCTCTCCCCCCTTGTGCGCGGCGCGGCTTCAGGCAGATGAGGGGGCCAGCAGAAACGTTGAGAAGGATCTTTCGCATGGCATCGCGCACCGTCATCGTCACCGGCGGGTTCGGCATATTGGGCAGCGCCGTCGCCGCCGCCTTCGCGCAGGCGGGCGACAAGGTCGTGCGCGTCGACTATGCGCCCGCAGCGGCTGAACCGCTGGCGGGCGGGCTCGACATCGGCGGCGTCGACCTGACGGATGGCGCGGCCGCGCAGAAGGTCGTGGCCGACATCGTCGCCGCCACCGGATCGGTCGACGTGCTGGTCAATGTGGCGGGCGGCTTCGTCTGGGAAACGCTGGCCGACGGCGGCAGCGCCACCTGGCAGCGGATGTTCGCGATGAACGCGGTCACCTGCGTCAACATGACCAAGGCGGCGCTGCCCGAGTTGGAAAAGGCGGCGGGCGCGAGGATCGTCAATATCGGCGCGGGCGGCGCCGTGGCGGCGGCGGCGGGGATGGGCGGCTATGCCGCGTCCAAGAGCGCGGTCCACAAGCTGACCGAAAGCCTGGCGGCGGAACTGGCCGGCAAGGACATCACCGTCAACGCCATCCTGCCCAGCATCATCGACACGCCGACCAACCGGGCGGACATGCCGGACGCCGATTTCGGCCAGTGGGTGCAACCCGGCGCGATCGCCGACGTCATCCTGTTCCTCGCCTCCCCGGCGGCGCGGGCGATCAGCGGCGCGCTGATCCCCGTGACCAGGGGCGCCTGAGCGGCCGTCCGGCAGGGCAAGTCCAGGGGAGCCGATCGGGGCTCCCCCTCCCCCTTGCCGGCGCTAAATGCAGGTTATGAACATTCCGTCCGGACGCCCGGAACATCAAAGCTTCTCGCTCGCTGATGCGCACGAGAGGAATAGATCATGACCGCCAAGACTTCGCTTCTGATCGCGTCGCTGTTCGCCCTTGTCCCCGCCGCCGCCATCCCGGTCGCCGCCCATGCCGAAACCCCGGCCGGCTATGTCGCCAAAGCGGGCGCGGGCGACCTCTACGAAGAAACCTCCAGCAAACTCGTGCTGCGCAGCACCAAGGATGCCACGGTCCGCGCCTTCGCCACGATGATGGTGCGGGATCATAACAAGAGCACGGCGATGGTGAAGGCCGCCGCCGCGAAATCCCATCTCAAGGTCGGACCGCCGCACATGAGCGCGGAGCAGAAGGCCAATGTCGCCGCGCTCACCAAGGCGACTGGCGCGGCGCGTGACCAGCTTTATTGGGAACAGCAGAAGACAGCCCATGCCCAGGCACTGGCGCTGCACCAGGGCTATGCCACGAGCGGCACCGCCCAACCGCTGAAGGCCGCCGCCGCCAAGATCGCGCCCGTGGTCCAGAAGCATATCGACAGCCTGGACAGCGGGATGCACGCCCATAACTGACACCCCCATCCCCTCCCCGGCAAAAGGCTGACGGCCATGGCCAGCATCGACATCCAACCCACCCTGGACCGGGCGCCCCCGATCCCGCGCGACATCAAACATGTTTCGCTGAACGAAAATCTGGAGGTGCAATATTGGTCGCAGCGCCTCCAGGCATCTCGCCGCCAGTTGGAGGAAGCGGTCGAAAAGGTCGGGCATAATGTCAACGCGGTTGCCGACTATCTCCAGCGCAACCGCTGACATGCACATGAATCGGTCCGAACCCCCACCCTCCCCGCGCAAGGCGGGGAAGGCGGCGGCGCTCATCCTGATGGTGGTGGTGGCGATCGTGCTGATCCTGTTCGTCGCCCGCAACGTCTGGCACGGCGAGCGGCTGGAGGAAGACCAGCAGGTGGGCAACAATGTCGCCGGCAATTACCAGGGGCAGACCAATTATTGATGGGGCGGCGGCCGGTGCGTCGAAGCTGCCTCATTCGCCGAAAGGATAGGTTTCCGGCATGCCGCGATGATGCTCCGGCCCCAACGGCGTGACCGGGTTGGTTTCATCGAACCAGACGAAGGCGTCAAACTGCTCGCTCATGGTCGCCTGGCTGTAATGGCTCCAATATTCCGTATCGGGCCGATAGATGACGCCGATGAAGCGCTCCAGCCGAGGCTCGGCAAGCCGGGCGCGCAACGCCTCATGCCGCCCGGGTGACAGGTCCAGCAGGAAACGCGGCTCGCCGCTGTCGTGGAACTGCCGTTCATAGCTGTCGGGGCGGCTGGGATTGATCCGCTTCACCTCCATGTCGCCGTCCCAGTCGGTGGCGGCGGCGACCCGCCCGCCATGCGTGCCAAAGCCGATCAGCGCCGCGTCCCGACCGAACCGCTCGCGGCACAGCTGACCGATGTTGATCTCCTCCCGCACCGCGCCCATGTCGGTATGGCGCGCGTCGCCGATATGGCTGTTATGCGCCCAGACGATCGCCTTCGACTGCGGCCCCTTGGCTTCCAGCAGATGCTCCAGCGTCTCGAACATGTGCGTGTCGCGCAGGTTCCAGCTTTCCGCGCCGCCATAATACATGATCCGGTAATAGCGTTCGGCCGACGCGATCAGCCGCGCATTTTGCGCCGCGTCCAATATGTCGTCCTGGTGCTGCCCGGCATCGTCCAGCTGGCGGGCGAGCAACGTGCGGCATTGTTCGATCACCGCTGCCTCGCACTGGGCATAGCCGCGCGAGAGTGCTGCCCGGCCATAGGTGGCGGGATCGGCCTGCCAGGGCATCAGACAGCCATAGCGTTCCCGCGCGACGGCGGCGGCTTCGGGATCCACCCGGTCGAGATAATCGAGCACGGCGCCGATCGACGCCGACATATTGTAGATGTCGAGGCCGTAGAAGCCGACCCGCTCCGCCCCGTCCGCGATCGGCGCATTATGGTCGTGCATCCAGTGGATCAGCGCCTGAATGTCGGTATTGCGCCACATCCAGGTCGGAAACCGCTGAAACGGCTTGCCCTCTCCCCGCGCCCCGCCGCCGCGATGGCGGACATAATGATCGACGCGCGCCGCGTCGGGCCAATCCGCCTCCACCGCGACGATGCGGTAGCCATGACGCGTGACCAGATGCCGGGTGATCGCGGCGCGCGCCTGGTAGAATTCGCTGGTGCCGTGGCTCGCTTCCCCCAGCAGGACCACGCGCCGGTCGGCGAAACGATCGAACAGCGCGCCGAACGCGGGATCGTCGAAGGCGGGCAGTTCCTCGGCCGCCTCCGCGATCATCTGGGCCAGCGGCTGCTCCTTGTCGGTCATTCTCTCTCGTCCTGCATGGCCAGGCGCACCGGCACGCCCATGGCCGCCAGTTCCTCGATCATCTGCCCCGCGCTGCGGAGATGGATGAAGGTGCCCCCCGCCTGTTCCCACAAATGACGGTGCCGCAGCGTGTGTCGCCTTGCGCCCGCTACCGGCCGGGCGGATCGTGCGGCGCCGGGGCCGTCACCGGGCGCAGGCTCTCGCGATCCTCCGGCGGAACGGGGGCAGTAGGATCGGGACGATAATGCTCCTCCGCCCGCGCGGATCCGTCGGGATGGGTGGCGCCGGACAGGTCGGTCGGCGCATGGCCGGGGCCAGGCTGCGCCGCGACACCGCGTCCCGCTTCAGCGGACGCATCCCGCGGCGATCGGTCGAGCCATTTCTTGGCGAGATATCCGGCCCCGATCAGCAGGGCGATCTTGCGGATCATGGCGGCTATGCTCCTGTCAATGATGGGTCACGTTGGGCGCGCGGACAAAGGGCATGTCCTCGGGCTCGATCGTCGTCGCATGGTCGGCGGACCGGCGAGGGATGCGCGCGCGGGGTGGGGTGGAAGGGGTCGGCCGGCCCGCCTGCCGGGTCGGCAGAGCCTTGCCCGTGCTCTTGTCGAGCGCCCGCGCCACCAGCGCGTCGATCACGGTCGCGCCGGCGACGAACGCCAGCGCGCCCCACACCGCGCGGCGGCGCGGCGCCTGGCGGGCGGCGAGGCCAAGCGCGGCGAGATCCATGGCGTCGCCCGCCACCCGGTTCCATACCAAGGTGGAATGGGCGGGCGCGGCGAGAAGCCCGGCGCCCGCTAGCATCTCGCGCACGCCGAACGCCCTTAATGTGGTGCGTCCCGCGCGATGGTCATTGCCCAGGGCGCGGGCGATGCGCCGGGTCGCGGCGACCTCCGCCACGCCCAGCGCGATGGAGAAGAGGCCGAGGCCGAAACTCAGGCGCTTGGGGTCCATCACATCCTCCTGCAAAGGGTCTGCCCTCACGCTAACGGACGGCGAGGCGCTGCGTTCCCGGCCTCGACCGGCTTGCCGCTCCGCCCGGGCTTCAGAAATGCCCGCCCTGACTTATCCTGTGCTATTGACGCCCGCTCCGGAGAAGTGGATGGTTCAGACATGACTTGGCCGGAAGGCAGTAGCGAAATGGCAGCGCGTGTGCGGGAGCACGATTGGGCGGCTACCCCGCTTGGACCGATCGAGGCCTGGTCCGCGAACCTCCACCACACGGTCGACCTGATGCTCGCGCACCCCCTGCCGATGGCGGTGCTCTGGGGCGAGGATCTGATCGAGATCTACAATGATCACTATGCTGCGGTCCTGGGACAGCAGCACCCAGCGCCGTTCGGCCGGCCCCAGGGCGACACCTGGCCCGATGTCGAGCGGCTGAACCGCCCCCTCGTCGCGCGTATCCGGGCGGGCGAGTCCGTCCTCATGGACGATATGCTCTATCGCCACGCCGGCAACGGCAGGATGGAAGATCATTGGTACATGATCGCCCACAGCCCGATATACGGGACCGACGGCCATGTGGACGGCATATTGCTGACCGTTCTGGAAACGACCGAGCGCAAGCGGGCCGAACAGCGCGTGCGCCAGGACGAGGAGCGTCATGCCTTCCTGCTGCGCCTGAACGACGCGCTTCGCCTGCTCGCCGACCCGGTCGACGTGCAGCGCGCCGCCATGCGCATGGTCAACGAACGACTGGGCGCCCTCCGCTCGCTCTATGTCGAACTGGGCCGGGACGGGGACACGATCATATCGGGCGAAGGGTTCGACCTCGCCGTCGACCGCCCCACGCTCCCTCCACGGGTCCGCATCAGCGACTTCGGGCGATGGATCACCGACGAATTCGCGCAGGGGCGGCCGCTGGTGATCGAGGACAGCGAAAAGGACCCGCGCGTCGACGCCGCCGCGCGCGAGGCGCTGCGCCGCATCAGCGCCCCCGCCTCCATCGGCCTGCCGCTGCACAAGCATGGCAAGCTCGCGGCCATGATCAGCGTGGAATTCGAAGCGCCCCGGCGCTCCTCCGAGGAAGAACTGCACCTGCTGGCCGACGTCGCGCAGCGCGTATGGGACGCGGTGGAACGCGCCCGCGCGGAATCGGCGCTTCGCCACAGCGAGGCGCGGATGCGCTTGATGGTGGCGGAATTGCAGCATCGCGTGCGCAACATCCTCACCGTCGTCCGTTCGGTCTTCACGCGCACGATGGAAGCGGGCGGCGAGCAGGAGGACATGGCCGACCATTTCCGCGGCCGGCTCGACGCGCTCGCCCGCACGCAGGTGATCGTGACGCAGACCGCGGCGGGCACGGCGGACCTGCAAAATCTCATCCGCGACGAGCTGATCAGCGTCGGCGTGTGCGACGGTCCCAATGTCAGCATAGAGGGACCCGATGTCCTGCTGGAATCGCGCGTCGCCGAAACGCTCGGCCTCGCCTTCCACGAACTCACCACCAACGCGCTCAAATATGGCGCGCTCAAGGCGACGGGCGGACGGCTGGACATCGGCTGGTCGGTCGATTCCGGCCTGCCCGACCAGCCCCGCCTCGACCTGTGCTGGGACGAACAGGGCGTCCCCGCGGTCGGCCTGACGTCCCTGCATGAAGGCTATGGCCGCGAGCTGATCGAACAGGCGCTGCCCTATCGGCTGGGCGCCGTCACGGCCCTGGAATTTCGCGGCGGCGGCATCCGCTGCTCCATTTCCGTGCCGCTCAAAAGGGCGATCCTCAGCGAATAGGCGCTCGCCGCTCATGGCGGCGGCGCAACGATGGGGCTACTATCTCTTCGCCCAGCGCGGAACCCTGGACGAGTCGCGCGACCGCCTCCGCCGCGAACGCAGGAGAAAGCCGATGATCTTCGAACAGATCGCCACCGGAGGCTGCCAATCCTATCTGCTGGGCTGCGAAACTACCCGCGCCGCCGTCCTCATCGACCCCGAACAGTCGCAGGTCGACCGCTATGTCGGGCTTGCCAGCCAGCGCGGCGTGCATGTCCGCTATGTCGTCGACACCCATACCCATGCCGACCATTTTTCCGCCAGCCGCGCGCTCGCCGCCATCCTCGGCGCGCCGGTGGTGATGAACCGCCTGAGCCCCGCGCCCTTCGCGGAACTGCGACTGGACGAAGGCGACATGCTGCGCGTCGGCGAGCTACGCCTGCGGATCCTCCACACGCCCGGCCACACGCGCGATTCCATGTGCCTGGTCGCGGCGGACCGGGTCTTCACCGGCGACACGTTGCTGATCGGCGGGACCGGCCGGACCGACCTGCCCACCGGCGATCCCGGCGCGCTCTATGACAGCCTGTTCTCGAAGCTGCTGAAGCTTCCGAGCGACATGATGGTCTTCCCCGCGCACGACTATCATGATCGGTCCCATTCCACGATCGGCGCGGAGATGGCGGACAATCCCCGCCTGCGCCAGCCCGACCGCGCCGCCTTCATCGAGATGATGCAGCATCTCGACCTCGCCGCCCCCACCCACCTCACCGAAGCGCTGCGCACCAACATGAACGGCGGCAAGACCGTCGCGCAGCTGCTGGCGGAGGCGGCGCTCAAGGTGCCGTTCGTGGCGCTGGCCGATCTCCACGCCCGCCTCGGCAGCAACCGCGAAGAATTGGTGATACTGGACGTGCGCGAAAAGGATGCCTTCGACGCGGGCCATATTCCCGGCGCCATCCACCTGCCCAGGGGCCAGCTGGAGCTGCGGGTGAACAGCATGCTCGCCGACCCCACCGTGAAGCTCGTCACCTGCTGCGAGTTCGGCAAGATATCGACGCTGGCGGCGGCGACCCTGCACGACCTCGGCTTCCCCCGAGCGACCGCGCTCGACGGGGGAATGAAGGCGTGGGCCGAAGCAGGCTATGAGATGGAAGGATGAGGGGCCAAGGCGCCGTTCCCCGGCGAAGGCCGGGAACAATTCAGTCCAGAGGCAAGTCGAGTTCGCTCAGTCCGAACGGGCCTGATAGCTTGACTCCGTCCGCCGCACCGCCTCCCGCCAGCCGGCGAGCAGCTCGTCCCGCTGCCCCGCCTCCATCCCCGGCCGGAAACATGCCTCCCGCGCCCAGAGCCGCTCCAGCGCCGGCAGCCCCGACCACAGCCCGGTCGCAAGCCCCGCATGAAAGGCCGCGCCCCGCGCCGTCGCCTCCAGGTCGGTCGGCCGCTCCACCACCAGGCCCAGAATGTCGGCCAGGAACCGGCACAGCCAGTCATTGGCCGCCATGCCGCCGTCGACGCGCATCTTCGCGGGCCTGACGCCCGTGTCCGCCACCATCGCGTCGAGCAGGTCGCCGGTCTGATACGCCACCGCCTCCAGCGCGGCGCGGGCGAGATGCGCCTTGGTCGTGCCCAGCGTCAGCCCGAATATGGCGCCGCGCGCGTCCGGGTCCCAATGCGGCGCGCCCAGCCCGACAAAGGCCGGCACCATATAGACGCCATGGCTGTCGGGCACCTGCGTCGCCATGTCGTTGGTATCGCCCGCATGGGTGATGACGCCGATCCCGTCGCGCAACCATTTAACCGCCGCGCCCGCGACGAAGATCGACCCTTCCAGCGCATAATGGGTCCGCCCCTCCAGCCGATAGGCGGGCGTGGTGAGCAGCCGATGTTCGGACCGGACGGCGGTTTCGCCGCAGTTGAACAGCATGAAACAGCCCGTGCCATAGGTCGACTTCGCCATCCCCGGCGCGAAGCAGGCCTGTCCGAACAGCGCCGCCTGCTGATCCCCCGCAACACCCGCAATGGGGATCGGCGCATCGAACAGGCCCGGCGCCGTCACGCCATAGAGATGCGCATTGTCATGCACCTGCGGCAACAGCGCCTGCGGAATGTCGAACAAGCGGCACATCTCGCTGTCCCAGCAGCCATCGAACACATTCCACAGCAGGGTGCGCGATGCATTGGTGACGTCGGTCGCATGCACCTGCCCCCCGGTCAGGCGCCACAGCAGGAAACTGTCGATCGTCCCGAACGCCAGCTCGCCGCGCTCCGCCCGGTCGCGCACGCCCTCCACATGATCGAGCAGCCAGCGCAGCTTGGTCGCGGAAAAATAGGGATCAAGCAGCAGGCCGGTGCGCCGCCGCACCTCGTCCTCCGCCCCGTCGCGCTTCAGCTCGGCACAATAAGCAGCGGTGCGCCTGTCCTGCCACACGATCGCGCGGTGGATCGGTTCGCCCGTCCGCCGATCCCAGACCAGGGTGGTTTCGCGCTGGTTGGTGATGCCGATCGCGGCGATGTCGCGCGCCGCCACCCCGCTTCGCGCAATCGCCTCGCGCGCGGTGGCCAGGACATCGCGCCAGATATCTTCCGCATCATGCTCCACCCAGCCGGCCTGCGGATAATGTTGCGCGAACTCCCGCTGCGCGCTCGCCACGCGCCGCGCCTCTCCGTCGAAGATCAGGCTGCGGGTCGATGTCGTGCCCTGGTCGATGGCAAGGATATGGGTGGCGGCCATGGGGCTTATCCTCTTCAAAGCCCCATGGATTTCCATGCAGGCCCATTTGCGTATAGCAAGGGATGCGATGAGCGGGAACGAACAGTCTGCGTGCTTCGACATGCTGATCGTGGGCGGCGGCATCAACGGCGCGGGGATCGCGCGCGATGCCGCCGGGCGCGGCCTGTCGGTGCTGCTGGTGGAGCAGGACGATCTTGCCGGCCACACCTCCTCCGCCTCGACCAAGCTCATCCATGGCGGGCTGCGCTACCTGGAATATGGCGAGTTCCGCCTGGTGCGCGAATCGCTCCAGGAGCGCGAGCGGCTGTGGCACATGGCGCCGCACATCATCTGGCCGCTCCGCTTCGTCCTGCCGCAGACGCGCTCGCCGCGCCCGGCCTGGATGGTGCGGCTGGGCCTCTTTCTCTACGACCATCTGGGCGGCCGGCGCGCGCTGCCCGCGACGCAGACGATCGCGCTCGATCGATCGCCGCTCGGCGCGGGGCTGGCGGATCGCCGGGGCAAGGGCTTCGTCTATTCGGACTGCTGGGTGGAGGACAGCCGACTCGTCGTGCTGAACGCGTTGGACGCGGCCGAACGCGGCGCCGACATCCGCACCCGCACCAGGCTGGTCAGCGCCCGACGCGATGGCCCCCTGTGGCGAGCCCTGATCGCGGACGATCGCGGCGAAACCGAAGTCCGGGCGCATAGGCTCGTCAACGCCGCCGGCCCCTGGGTCGCCGATCTCACCCGGAAGGTCGGGGTGAACAGCAACCAGTCCGTGCGGCTGGTCAAGGGTAGCCATATCGTCGTGCCGCGCCTCTATGACGGCGACCATGCCTATATGCTGCAGAACGCCGATCGGCGCATCGTCTTCGCCATTCCCTATGAAGGCCGCTTCACCTTGATCGGCACGACCGACCAACCCTGGCACGCCGCGCCCGCCAAGCCGAGCATCGACGCTGGGGAAATCGATTATCTGCTCGACACGGCCAACCGCTATTTCACGCGCCAGTTGGAGCGCGACGACATCGCCTGGTCCTATGCCGGCATCCGCCCGCTCCACGACGACCTGACCGGCAATCCCTCGGCGGTGACGCGGGATTATCTGCTCGACCTCAACGAAGACGGCCCACCCTTGCTCAGCGTCTTCGGCGGCAAGATCACCACCTATCGCCGACTGGCCGAACATGCGCTCGACCTGCTCGAAGTGCCGGGCGCCTGGACGGCGGGCGCGGCGCTCCCCGGCGGCGACATGGCCGACTTCCCCGCCTTCGCCGATCGGCTGCTGGCCGAGCGCCCGGCCCTGCCGCCCCCCCTGCTCCGCCGCCTGGCGCGCGCCTATGGCACGCGGGCCGACCGCGTGCTGGGGACCGCGCAACGGCTGGAGGATCTCGGCACGCTCTTCGCCGGCGACCTCACCCAGGCCGAGGTCGATTATCTCACCACGCAAGAATGGGCGCGCACCCCCGAGGACATCCTCTGGCGCCGCAGCAAGCTCGGGCTCCACCTCTTCCCTGACACAGCAGCCGGCATCGACGCCTATCTCATCGCCCAGCACGCCAAAGGAAACTGACTCCTCCGTCCTCCGCGTCTTCGCGTGAAAATACCTGTCTCCCCGCGAACCAGAGCATGATGACTTCCTCGGCGCTCCCTTACCGCCATCGTTGAAAGTCATCCCGCTCTACGCCAGCCCCAATCCCTCTGCGCCTCTGCGCGAAACTCCCGCATCCTCACCCGAACCAGCTCACCATCAGCGCCGCTGCGCACAAAAAGGTGACGATCGTCGTCGCCCAACCCATAAGGTTGGTCCAGCGCCCGTTCGTCCGCGCGCCCACCACCTTGCGGCTGTTGGTCAGCAGCATCATCAGCAGCAGCAGCGGCGGCACCGAAAATCCCTGGACGATCCCCGACCAGACCAGCGCCTTCATCGGATTGAACCCCAGGAAATTCATCCCCACCGCCAGCAGCGTGACGATGGCGATGATGCCGTAGAACAGGCGGTTGTCCTGCGGCGCGTCATGCAGGCTGCCTTCGCTGCCCATTCCCTGCACCACGTCATAGGCCGCGCCCGTCGTCATCACCGGCACCGCGAGGAAGCCGACCCCCACCACCCCCAGCGCAAAGAGATATTTCGCCGCCGCCCCGGCAAGCGGTTCCAGCGCGGCCGCCGCCTGCGCCGCCGTCTCGACCTCCCGCTGCCCCGCCTCGTGCAGGGTCACGCCGGTGGCCAGCAGGACGAAATAAAGGATGATGTTGGAAAAGATCATGCCCGTCAGCACGTCGCGGCTCGTCCGCTTCATCTCGGCCTGGGTCGCGCCCTTGCGCTGCCACAGCTGCCGCCGCCCGATCGCGATCTGCTCCTCCACCTCCTGGTTCGACTGCCAGGTATAGACATAGGCCGACAGCGACGTGCCGATGCAGGCGACGATCAGCGACAGCGCCTGGCCGTCGATCTTCAGCGCCGGCACGAAGGTCGCGCGCAGCACCGCGACGGGGTCGGGCCGCGCCATCACCGCCGCCACCACATAGGCCAGCAGGATCAGCGCCAGCCAGCGGAACACGCTTCGGATCAGCGTATAGGACCCGAAATATTGCAGCGCGAAGATGATCGCGGCCGATCCCGCCACGATCACCGGCACCGGCAGGGGGATGAGCAGATTAAGCGCCGCGCCGATGCCGCCCAGGTCGGCAGCCGCCTCTATGATATTGCCCAGGAACGCCATCGCCACCATCGGCATCAGCACCCAGCGCGGGAACTGGTCGCGGATGCAGGCGAACAGTCCCTTGCCATAGACCTGGCCGATCTTCGCCGACAGATAGACGACGACATACATCATCGGCAGCAGCACCGGCGCGATCCAGAGGAAGCCGAGGCCGTAGCGGGCGCCCGCGCTCGCATAGGTGCCGATCGCCGACGGATCGTCATCCGCAGCGCCGGTGACGATGCCGGCGCCCAGCATCTTCATCACCCCCGCCTGGCGCGCGGGGGTGATCGTTTCGATTTCCAGCGGTTCGCGAATGTCGGTGGCCAAGGGGGGACCTCATGACGCAAGGGCCTTGCCTGAACCGCGAAGCATGGGGCCGGTTCACCCTCACTGATTCAAGATAGCGTCAACCAACATGGGCTGCCGTCCTGCCCCGGAACCGCCTGTCCCGCAAAGGGATTGGAGACGGCATGGCGGATCGCTTTGAACAATGGATCAACTCAATGCGCGCGGAGGAATATGCGACCGCCTGGGCCCTTGCGGAACAGACGCTGCGCGAGCGCGATCCGGTACGCCGGGACGATCCTGCCCTTCCCTATCATCTGCGCTGGGTCTGGGATGGCCGGCCTTTCGCCGGGCGGCATTGCCTCGTCCGCTGCTATCATGGCCTGGGCGACAGCATCCAGTTCGCGCGCTTCCTCCCCCTGCTGGCGCGACAGGCGGCGTCGATCACGGTCGAGGTCCAGGCGCGGCTCTGCCCGCTCATGCGGGAGGCGCTGCACGGCGCCGGCGCGATCCGCTTCCTTCCCTTCGACGAAGCGCGGCCGCTCCCGCCATCGGAATGCGACCTAGAGATCACCGAACTGGACTTCGCTTTGCGCGTTTCGCCGGCGCAGGCCGCCATGCCCTATCTCTCCGTCCGGCGGGCCTCCGCCCCGCGCGGGCTGGTGGGCCTGTGCCATGGCGCGGGCGATTGGGACCCGGATCGATCGGTGCCCGTCGTTCTCCTGGCCCCGCTCTGCGCCCAGGCGCGCTGCGCAACGCTGATGCCCGGCCCCAGCCTGCTGGATGTGTGGAACCGGGAAGGGTGCCCCTTCGACATGCGGGCCACCGCCTCGCTCGTCGCCGCGATGGACCTGGTGGTGACGGTCGACACCATGATCGCGCATCTCGCCGGCGCCATGGGCAAGCCCACCTGGCTCCTGCTGAAGGCCGACCCCGACTGGCGCTGGCCCAAGGAAGGTCGGGCTACCCCATGGTATCCCAATACCCACGTCTACATCCAGCCCCGCCCCGGCGACTGGCAGACCGTCCTCGCCCGAATAATCCGTGACTTCTCGCTATTTCATTCAGGGAATCGATGAGATGGGATATATGTCCGCGCCCTCCGTCCCCATCTCCTGGGGCGAATTGATCGACAAGATGACAATTCTGGAGATCAAGCGCGAAAAGATCGAAGCCCCCGCCGCCCGAGCCAATGTCGAGCGCGAATATCGCCTGCTCCGCACCACCGGCGGCGAGGCGCTGCACATCGCCCAGGACCTCGTCGGCGAGCTGCGCCAGGTCAATCGCGCCTTGTGGGCGATAGAGGACGCCATCCGCGAACAGGAGGCCACCGCCCAGTTCGGTGCCGAGTTCGTCCAGCTCGCCCGCTCGGTCTACCGCATGAACGACCGCCGCGCCGCGATCAAGCGCGACATCAACCGGCTGCTGGGCTCCGATCTTGTGGAGGAAAAATGCTATGCCGCGCATGTCGCGCCAGCCCCATCCGTCTGATTTGATCGCCCCCCCGCCCCGTTTGCGCCAGAGGCGGAAGCTTGGCGTCCTGACCTTCCACCGCTGCATCAATTACGGTTCCTACTGGCAGGCGCGCTGCCTGGTCACCGGCCTGCGCGGCATGGGCGCGGACGCCGTTCTGCTCGATCATGAATCGCTCGCCGTCCAGCGCGCCGAACTGCGCTGCGCCCTGCGCCCCACCTTGCCCCAGCCCACGCCGCGCAGCGACTTCCCCGCCTATGCCGCCAAGACCCGGAAGTTCCTCGCCGCCTTCGACCGCCTGCCGCTCTCCCGCCCCTTCCCGATCGACCGCCCCGAAGAGCTGGAGGATTACGACGCCATCATCGTCGGCAGCGACGAGGTCTGGAACCTGCGCCATCCTTGGTATGGCGGCTGTTCGACCTTCTACGGCGCGGGCGTGCGCGCACCGCTGATCGCCTACGCCGCCAGCTTCGGCAATCAGGACGCGGCCGACGGCCTCACCGACTATTGGGCGCGGCAGCTCGACAATTTCGCGTCCATGTCGGTGCGCGACGAAAACAGCCGGATTATCGTCCGATCGGCGCTGGGGCGCGAACCGGAACTGGTGCTCGACCCCTGCCTGCTCTTCCCCCCACCTCCGCCCACGCAGTCCATAGAGGGCGACTATCTGGCGCTCTACGGCCACAATTTCCCAGACTGGTTCGCCGCAAGCATCCGCCGCTGGGCCAACGAGCGCCGCCTGCCGATCCGCAGCATCGGCTACCGCAACGATTGGGCGGACGAACAATGCCTGGCCGCAGGACCGGAGGAATTCGCGGCGCTGATGGCGGGCGCGCAGGGCGTCGTCACCAACTTCTTCCACGGCTGCGTCTTCGCCCTGTTGACCCACCGCCCCTTCGTGACCGCGCCCTCCGCCTACCGCTTCAACAAGGTGCGCGACCTGATGCACGGACTCGGCGCGCAGCGGCACATGCTGACGGAAGCAGCCGACGACCGCCTCTATGCGCAGCTTCTCGACAAGCCGCCCGAAGACCCGGTGCAGCAAAGGATCGAGGGCTTGCGCCAGCGGTCGACCGCCTTCCTGCGCCACGCGCTGGCGACACGGCCATGACGAAGCCCGTCGCCCCGCGCGAGATGCTGCGCGCCGGCCTGTGCACCGGATGCGGCACCTGCGCCGCGCTCGCGGTTCGCGACGAGGTGCGGCTGGACTGGGACCGGGATGGACAGCTGAAACCCGTCGGACCGCCCGCATGGACACACCGCCCCGATGAGCGTTTCGCCCGCCTCTGTCCCTTCTCGCCCCTGGCCGACAATGAAGATGTCCTCGCGACCGCGCGCTTCCCCGACAGCCGGCACGACCCTTGGATCGGCCGCTTCCAGGCCGCCTATGTCGGCCACGCCGCCGAGCAGGATTACCGCGAACGCGGCAGTTCGGGCGGCATGGTCAGCTGGGTCGCGGCGGAGTTGTTGAAGCGCGGCCTTGTCGATGGCGTGGCGCATGTCGGCCGGGCCGATCCCGCCGCCGACGGGCGCCTGTTCCGCTATCGCATCTCCCGCGATATCGCCGCACTCAAGGACGGCGCGCAGTCGCGCTATTATCCCGTCGACATGGCCCAGATCCTGCGCGAAATGCGCGAAATTCCTGGCCGCTATGCGGTCGTCGGCATCCCCTGCTTCATCAAGGCCGTCCATCTCACCCGCGCCGCCGACCCTGTCCTGCGCGATCGCATCGCCTTCACCCTGGGCCTTGTCTGCGGCCATATGAAAAGCCGCGACATGGTCGAAAGCTTCGCTTGGCAGATGGATGTTGACATAAGGGCCGTCGCCAAGGTCGATTATCGGGTCAAGGACGAAAGCCGCCCCGCCAACTGGTACACCGCCCGCCTCACCTGCCGCGATGGCCAGCAGCATCAGCGGGACTGGTGGCATCTCGTCGATGGCGACTGGGGATCGGGCTTTTTCCAGAACCGCGCCTGCGACTTTTGCGACGATGTCGTGGCGGATACCGCCGACATCGCGTTCGGGGACGCCTGGGTGGAGCCCTATTCCTCCGACGGCCGTGGCACCAATGTCGTCGTGGTGCGATCGCCGCTGCTCCACGCCATGCTCCACGACGCCATCGAAGAGGGACGCCTGTCCTTGCAGGAAGTCGCCGCCGATTTCGTCCGCCAGACCCAGGCGGCGGGCTTTCGCCAGAGGCGCGAGGGCCTTGCCTATCGGCTGGCCTGGCTCTCCCCCGGTCTTCGGCCGCGCAAGCGGGTGGAGGCGGGGGGTCGCCTAGGCTGGCGACGCAAGCTCATCTATCGCCTGCGCCATTATATCAGCCGCATGAGCAGCACCGCCTTCCGCCTGTCCAAGGCGCTGGGGAGGCCCGGCTTGTTCCTGCTCTGGGGCCGGTCGATCCTCGCCCTTTATCACGGCCTCACCTATTCGCGCGGCCGGCTCGGACGGATGTTCGACCGCGCCGAGCGAGTATGGAAATAGAACTACTTCCCATCCCGCTCCACGAACTTGTTGAAGCGGCTTTCCTTCCCCTCCTTGGTCTTGTCCTGATAGAGGAAGGCGAGCTTGTTCTTGTCGAATATCTCGAAAAACTCGTCCCATTCAATTTCGTCCAGCGCATGATCCTTGTCGCGGAAATCGATGCGCAGCAGGCCGCCGCCCTTGGTTTGATCCTCGGTGGCCTTGACCACCGACGGGCGCCCACCGCGCTTTTCCACCCATTTGCGGATCACGTCATGGTCGGTGGTCGTGTCGGATGTGCTCATCGCCTCTCACTCCTTTCGAAATGCGCGTCGTAGATGGCGTCCAGCGCCTGCGCGACACGCGCCACTTGTTCGCTCGCGGGGTCGAAGCGCGGCGATCGGCTGAGCTGCGCCGCCCAGTCCGCCGCCACCTGCCCGCCCCAGGGCTCGCCCGGCTCCGTCACTATCTCCCGCACGGTGCCGTGGAACAGCTCCGCCCGGAAATCATAGAAGGATCCGCCGACATTGCGGAACGCGGCGCCCGCGCTACGCCCGTGAAAATCGGCGAGGATGACCGCGTCCTGCCCGGCATGCAGGTTCCACGAACAGGCGAGGCGGACGATCCGTCCACCCGCAAGGCGCAGCGTCGCAAGCCCGAGATCCTCGACCTGTGTCGCCCGGTCGCGCAGCGGCTGCCCCTGACTGAAGAGCGCGGCGTCGACCCCCTCCACTTCCGGGAAATCCAGCGCCCACAGCGCCAGGTCGATAAGGTGGACGCCCAGGTCCATCATGCATCCGCCACCCGATTGTCGCGGGTCGTAGAACCAGGTCTTGTCCGGCCCATAGGCATTGTGGAAGGTCAGGTCCACGGCATGGACATGGCCCAGCTGCCCCTCGCGGATGCACTCGCGAAGGGCGCGCATCCCGGCGGTGCCGCGATAGGAAAGGTCGACCCCCAGCAGCCGGTCGGCGGCGCGCGCCGCGTCGATCACCGCCTGCACTTCGGCCATGCTGCGGCCGAGCGGCTTCTGGCAGAAGACCGGCAGCCCCCGCTCCAGCGCGCGGATGGCTTGCTCCGCGTGCAGGGCGCTGGGCGTGGCGATGACAATGCCGTCCAGATCCTGCTCCAGCAGCGCGTCGAAGGAATCGACCCGCGCCGCACCGGGCGCCAGCCGCGCGGCATCGGCGCTGTTGCCGGGCAGCGCGTCGGCGATCGCGGCCACCTCTATGGTGCCGCTGGCCAGCATCGCTTCCATCCGATTGCGGCCGATCCAGCCCACGCCCAGAAAGCCGAGGCGCGGGCGGTCCAATGCGACTGTCGCCATGGGCGCGGTTGCAAATGTCATGGGATCACGATCGCCTTCACGAAGCCCTCCGGCTTGTCGCGGGTGGCGTCGAGCGCCTCGCCCAGCCGGTCGAGCGGATAGGGGTGGGTATAGAGCGGCGTCGGATCGATGCGGCCCGATGCCACCGCCTCGACCGCCTCGCGCAGTCCCTCGACATAGCGGGACGGGTCGCGCTCATGGGCGTTGATGACGTCGATGCCGCGCCAGTTCCATAGCCACATATTGACCTGGCGCGGCCCGTCCTGATGATAGCCCGCAACGATCAGCTTGCCGCGCTCGGCCGTCAGTTCCCCGGCTAGGTCGAGCGGCCATTGCTTGCCCACCGCCTCGATCACCCGGTCGCAGAAGCGGCTGTCGGTAAGGGCGCTCACCTTGTCGATGATTGCCTGATGATCGGCCATCAGGATCGTCTCGGCCGCGCCATGCTCACGGGCCACCGTGAGCGAGGAGGCGCGGCGCGAAATGGCGATCACCCGCGCGCCCGCATCGGCGGCCAGCCGGCAGAGCAGCGCGCCAAGAAAACCGATGCCGATGATCGTCACCGTCTGTCCCGCGCGGATGTCGGCCCGGGCGAAGATATTGAAGGCGCAGCCCAGCGGCTCCCCGGGAAAGGGCAAGCCATCGAGCGAAGCCGGCAGGCGGACCACAGCCGCTTCCTCGGCCAGGTCATATTCGGCATAGCTCGCATAGGAGACGGCAGCGACCCGGTCGCCCACGGTTAGGGAGGACACGCCTTCCCCCAGCGCATCGACAATGCCCCAGCCTTCATGGCCGAGCACGCCGGGATCGATCGGATATTGCTGCCACTCCGGCCCCGCCCAGGGGGTGAGGTTGGAGGCGCAGACGCCGCACCCCTCAAGCCTTATCCGCACCTGCCCCGGCCCGGGTTCGGGGCGCGGCACCCGATCGATCCGAACCGCGCCCGGACCCGTCACCACCGCGGCGCGCATCGTCGCGATCGCCTGGGGCGCCGTCACCGGCTCGGCCGTCAGCAACTCGCTCATTCCGCCGCCAGCGCGACCGCGCCCTCCCCACGGATGAAGGTTTCCAGCGCCTCATGCGCCCGGTCGTCGGTCGTCTGCTCGGGCGGATGCTTGCAGAAATAGGCGGCCGCCGGGTGGATCGGCCCGCCCAGCCCCCGCTCGCGCGCGATCTTGGCGCAGCGGATCATGTCGATCGCGACGCCTGCTGAATTGGGGCTGTCCTCCACCGACAGGCGTAGTTCCAGGTTCATCGGCACGCCGCCGAAAAGCTGCCCCTCCATCCGCAGGAAACAGACCTTGTTGTCATTCTGCCAGGCGACATAGTCTGACGGGCCGATATGGATATTCTCGTCCTCCAGCCGGCTTTGCGCGACCGACTGGACGGCTTCGGTCTTCGATATCTTCTTCGACTTCAACCTTGTGCGGTTCGACATGTTCAGGAAATCGGTATTGCCGCCGGTATTGAGCTGGTAGGTGCGGTCCAGCTTGACGCCGCGCTTCGCGAACAGGTCGGTCAGCACCCGATGGACGATGGTCGCGCCCAGTTGCGCCTTGATATCGTCGCCGATGATCGGGACGCCCGCCGCCTCGAACCGCGCCGCCCAGCGCGGATCGCTGGCGATGAACACCGGGATGTTGTTGACGAAGGCGACGCCCGCTTCCAGCGCACATTCGGCATAGAATTCGGTCGCCTGCTGCGAGCCCACCGGCAGATAGTTGAGCAGCACGTCGACCTTCGCCGCGCGCAGCCGGTCGACCACATCCTGCTTGCTGGGCTCCGGCAGATCGGCGGGCAGGAAGGTGCGATCTTCGACATAGTCGCTCATATGCTCGGCAAAGCCGTCGAGGATGCGTCCCATTTCCACCACCGTCCCGCTGCGCTTCACGTCGAGGCAGAAGGTCTGCGTGCAATTGGGCTTGGCGAAGATGGCTTCGGCGACATCCAGGCCCAGCTTGCGCCGGTCGATGTCCCAGGCGGCCGCGATGTGGATGTCGCAGGGCCGATAGCCGCCCAGGTCCCAATGCATCAGGCCATGATGATCATTGCTCTCGGCCCGATAGTGCGACAGGCCCTGCACCAGCGAACTGGCGCAATTGCCGACGCCGATGATGCCGATGTTGATCGTGGGGCGGCGGGGCGGCGGGGAAATCTTCATGGGCGGTTCTCCGTCAGGCTGTGCGGGCGACCGGCAGGCTGGCCGAAGCCGCCGCGTAGCGATCGATCATCCAGGCGCAGAAATCGGCAAAGGCCTGGGGCTCGTGAACCGCGCTGCTGTGGTGGGGCGCAATGCCCAGATGCTCGGGCGTGAAACAGAAGGTGACGGTCACGTCGAAATCGGCGAGCGCCTCCATCTGCCGATCGAACCAGTCGATCGCATTGGGGCGGAAGCTGTCGGCCCAGCTTAGCCCTGTGCGCAGATGCCTGAGGCCAAGCCGCTTCATCCAGGCAACCGCATCGGGGAGGCGCGGATCCTCGAAATGGAACCATTGCATCAGGCCCATCTCGCCCGCGACCTTCGCATAATGTTCCAGCGCCGGCTTAGGCGTGCCATCGGCGCGGATCAGCCCCATATAGAAATGGCGGTAATAGCTGGAACCCTCCGCCTCGCGATGCCGCGTGGTCGCGCCCCATTCTTGCGGGAGGTCGTAGAGCGAATACCAGAAGATGCGCGGCACCCGGCCGATCAGCAGTTCGGCCGTGCGATTGAGGCCAAAGACCTGCACCTCCTCCGCGCCGAACGAGCCGACGCCCACTTCGGTCACCCAGATCGGCTTGTCGGGCACCACCGCCTCGATCTCCGCAATCTTGGCCGGCCAGTCGTGGATGCTCCAGAGATTCCAGTCGAGGGGAAAGCCATGCACCGCGACGACATCGACCGCATCGAGCGCGCCAAGATCACGGATGCGGTTCACCCAATGCGCGTCGATCGGCGACATGCCGCCCAGCACCCGCGTCACCGCCGGGTTCGCGTCGGCGATCGCCGCGCCCGCGCGGCTCACCATATCGGCATAGAGCGACCAGTCAGGGTCGATCTCCAGGTCCCAATGCGACTTGTTGTTGGGCTCGTTCCAGATCATCGCGGCTTCGATCATGCATGGGGTCCTTCCGCTGGATAGACCGCCGCCCTGCCCATATGCTCCGCGAAGGGCACAGGGGCGACGCGGCAGAGATAGACTTCCTCCTCCGGCTCCGCCTCGATCGCAAAGCCGGCTGCCCGCAGCATCGCCTGCGACGCCGCCTTGTTGGGCGCCCACCAGTTGGACCAGTCATGCGCGAACTTGCGTTCGATGAAGTGCATGCGCGGATAAGCGGGATTGTCGAAATAGCTGGGTGGCCGGCTGGTCCCCTGCACGTGGAAGGGATGGTCGTCGGGCACCATCAGCACATCGGGCACGCCCTGCTGCATCGTCTGGAACAGCAGCATGTCGCCCGCCACATGCTCGCGGATCAGGTCCAGCGCCAACAGCGGATGGCGCAGATGGTAGAATACGCCCATGAAGATGACGAGATCAAACCGCCGGCCCAGCCGCGCCACATCATAGACCGACAGATTGGCGAAGCGGATATCGGCATAGCCCAGCGCCTCGGCGGCAAAGCGCGCCTGCGCCAGATAGCGCTCGTCGGAATCGACGCCCACCACCTCGGCCGCGCCGCGTCGCTTCATCTCGATCGAATAGAAGCCCGCGTTGCAACCGATATCCAGCACCGTCTTGCCGGACAGATCCTCCGGCAGCGCATCGGCGAAGCGCGCGAATTTGAATGCCGGATAATCGCCCAGGAAATGATCGGGCGCGGTTTCGATGCCGCCGATCCGCAGATTGTGGAACCAGGGCCCCAGCGTCTCGATCTGGCGGCGCAGCGCTTCTTCCTCCTTCGAGCGAGTGGCGACGTTGACTGTCTTCATGCGGGCACCTCGTTCAAACGCGTCACGCTGGCGCCGTCCTGGCTCAGCACGATCGTGCTGATCGACCCCGGATCGACTTCGAACCGCAGCAAATTGTCGAGGCTGAGGCCCAGATAATGGGCGATGAGGCCCCGGATGATATCGCAATGGGTGACGCACAATATGGTCGCGCCAGCCTGGCCACGCGCGCAGCTTTCCATGTGCGCGACGGCGCGCCGCACCGCGCCTGCCATCGTCTCCCCGCCCGGCGTGCGGCTGACCGAGCGGCGGCTGTTCCAATCATGCCAGCGCGGGTCGCCCGCTAGTTCGGCGAAGGACTGGCCGCTCCACGACCCGAAATCGACCTCGTCCAGGTCGGGCGCTACCCTGACCTCCAACCCCAGCACGGCACCGATGATCGTGGCGGTCTGCACGGTCCGGTCGCGCGGGCTGGCATGGATGGCGTGGAGACCGTCCAGCCCGTGCCAGCCGGCAATGCCCTGCGCCTGCGCCCGCCCCTGCTCCGTCAACGGAGACGAGCCGGCGCGGCCGCTCAGCAACTCGCCGAATTCGCCATGAATCCCATGCCTTGCAAGATGAAAGCAGGTCGGCGGTGGATCGCGGTGGGATGACAGCATCAACATAGATGCTGCCTAACAACGCCCTGAGCAGGAAAGTTCCTTATACATAATGATCGAACGCAGGAACACAAACTGTTCGATCAACTCATGTTCACTCACGCTTACTCATGTTATTTTTTCAGGTTAATAGGCATCTTTTTTCCGCTTCTCCTTCGTTTTTGCTGCGGAACAAGAGGGTAGAAGAAGATGTTCCTGCTGCCATCACCTGTTCATCTTCATAGATGAGCCGCCTGTTCGGGCGGTGAACTCATTTTCCATGAGGGGATTGGCCGTGGAGCAGATACTTGTCACGGGCGGCGCCGGCTTTATCGGGCGCAGGGTTTGCCGGGAACTCCTCTCTCGGGGCCATCAGGTCCGCGTGCTCGACAGCCTGATCGAACAGGTTCATGGGGAGAGCGAACGCCCCGACGATCTCGACCCCGAAGTTGAGCTGATCCGCGCCGACATCCGCAACGGCCATGCGGTGGAACGCGCGCTGCAGGGCGTCGACGCCGTCATCCATCTCGCCGCGGAAGTGGGCGTGGGCCAGTCCATGTATGAGGTCGAACGCTACACCTCCGTCAATGATGTCGGAACGGCAGTGCTGTTCGAACGGCTTATCGACCATCGTGTGCGCCGGGTCGTCACCGCCTCCTCGATGAGCATCTATGGCGAAGGGCTTTATCGCGACCAGGACGGCCAACTGGTGCAGGATGCCGAGCGCGGGTCGATCCACGACCATCAGCAGCAATGGGAACCGCTCGACAGCGCAGGGCGTGCCCTCACCCCGATCGCCACGCCCGAATGGAAGCGGCCCAATCTCGCCTCCATCTATGCGCTGGGCAAATATGTGCAGGAACGCACCACCCATATCATGACCGCGCCCTATGGCATGGAGGGCGTGTGCCTGCGCCTCTTCAACGTCTATGGGCCGGGCCAGGCGCTGTCCAACCCCTATACCGGCGTGCTGGCGATCTTCGCCTCGCGCCTGCTCAACGGCCAGAACCCGATGATCTTCGAGGATGGCGAGCAGCGCCGCGACTTCGTGCATGTCAGCGATGTCGCCCGCGCCTTCGCCGATGCGCTGGAGCTGCCCCAGGCGGCGGGTGGCACCTTCAACATCGGCTCCGGCCAGGACCGTTCGGTGACGCAGGTCGCGCAAGCGCTGGCGCAAGCCATGGGGCGCAACCACAGCGAACCGGAAATCGTCGGCAAGGCGCGCACTGGCGACATCCGCCATTGCTTCTGCGACACCAGCCTGGCCGAAGAAGCGCTGGGTTTCCGGGCGCGGCAGGATTTTCAGGAGGGCCTGGCGGAACTGGCCGAATGGGTAGCGCGCCAGACCGCCGACGACCGGGTGAGCGAAGCGCGCGCTCAGCTCGAAGCGCGAGGGCTGGTGGCATGAGCCGGGTCGACAGCAGGCCCATCCTGGTGACGGGCGGCGCGGGCTTCATCGGCTGCAACATCGCCGACCGGCTCGCGCTCGAAGGCCATGATGTCATCATCTATGACTCGCTCGCCCGGCCGGGGGTGGAGCGCAACCTCGCCTGGCTGGAGGAGCGGCACGGCACCCGCATCATCCCCATCATCGCCGACGTCCGCGACCCGGCGACGCTGGGCGAAGCCGTGCGGCGGGCTAGTGCCATCTTCCACATGGCGGCGCAGGTAGCGGTGACGACCAGCCTCACCGACCCGCGCACCGATTTCGAGGTGAA
This sequence comes from Sphingobium sp., assembly GCA_035278405.1. Classification (GTDB taxonomy): domain Bacteria; phylum Pseudomonadota; class Alphaproteobacteria; order Sphingomonadales; family Sphingomonadaceae; genus Sphingobium. The sequence continues at coordinate 26,685 of DATEJA010000148.1, forward strand.
CGTGCAGGGCACCTTCAACCTTCTCGAAGCCGTGCGCGCCTGTTCGGTCCCGCCCGCGCTGATCTTCGCGTCGACCAACAAGGTCTATGGCGGGCTCGAAGACCTGGATTTCCGCCTCACCGCCGAAGGCTATCAGCCCGAGGACGCCGGTCTGCGCAGCCAAGGTATAGACGAGCGCCGCCCGCTCGATTTCCACACCCCCTATGGCTGCGCGAAGGGCGCGGCCGATCAATATGTGCTCGACCATGCGCGCAGCTTCGGCCTGCCCGCATCCGTCCTGCGCATGAGCTGCATCTACGGCCAGCGGCAGATGGGCACCGAGGATCAAGGCTGGGTGGCCCATTTCCTGATCAGCGCGCTCGAAGGCCGCAAGATCACCCTTTATGGCGATGGCTGCCAGGTCCGCGACATATTGGACGTGCATGATGCGGTGGACGCCTATCTCGCCGTCTGGCGCGACATCGGTCGGCTGAGCGGCCGTGCCTTCAACCTGGGCGGCGGGCCCGACAATGCCGTCAGCCTGCGCCAGATATTGAACCATATCGGCGAACTTCTCGGCCAGCGGCTGGAGATAGAGACGGCGGACTGGCGTGCCGGCGACCAGCGCTATTTCGTTGCAGACAGCCGCGCGCTGCGAACCGCGGTCGATCTCCCCCGCCGCAAGGACTGGCGCCAGGGCGTCGCCGATCTTGCCCGCTGGTTGCAGCAGGAACGGCAGGGCGATGCGATCCTGGCCAGCCGACCGCCCGCGATGGCAGGGGCGCGCTGATGGCCCGCCAGCATCTGCTCCTGACCGCCGACGCCCTGGGCGGCGTCTGGCAATATTCGACCGATCTCGTCTGGGCGCTCCAGCCTTTCGGCCATGACGTCACGCTGGCGGTGCTGGGCCCTGCTCCCACCCCGGCCCAGCGCGCGGAGGCGGCCGCTATACCCAATCTGCATCTGGTGGAAACCGGGCTGGAGCTGGATTGGCTGGCACAGAGCGCCACGCCCATCCTCGCGGCGGAGGCAGGGCTGGCGGAAATGGCCGCAGACCTGCGCGTCGATGTCGTCCAGCTTCACACCCCCGCCCTGGTCAGCGCCGGCCGCTTCCCTTGTCCGGTGATCGCGGCCCTGCACAGCTGCGTGGCGACCTGGTGGGCGGCGGCCGGCCAGGGACCGATGCCCGAAGACTTCGCCTGGCGTACCGATCTGGTTCAGCGGGGGCTCGAAAGGGCAACGCTAGCCATCGCCCCCAGCGCCGCCTTTGCGCGGGCCGCGCGGCGGCATTATGGCGTCGCGCCGGTGCCGGTCCATAATGGCCGCGCCCTCGCCATTCCCCGCCATGCCATGCACGACCATGTCTTCACCGCCGGGCGGCTGTGGGACGAGGGCAAGAATATGCGCGTGCTCGACGAAGCGGCATCGATGCTGGCGGTGCCCTTCCGCGCGGCCGGCCCGCTCAAGGCACCCCATGGCGGGGCGATTGCGCTCAAGGCGTTGCAACCGATGGGAACGCTCGACACCGCCGCGCTCACCAGCCATTTGGGCACCCGGCCCGTCTTCGCCTCGGCCGCGCTCTACGAGCCCTTCGGCCTCGCCGTGCTGGAAGCGGCGATCGCCGGCTGCGCGCTGGTCCTGTCGGACATCCCCACTTTTCGCGAACTATGGAACGGCGCCGCCCATTTCGTCGATCCGCGCGACCCGCGCGGCTTTGCCACCGCCATTCAGGATCTGCTGGGCGACAGCGCTGCCCGCGTCGAAGCGGGCCAGCGCGCGCAGGCACGCGCGCGGCGCTACAGCGTCGAGGCAATGGCATCGCGCATGGCCGCTCATTATGCCGCCCTGCGGCGGAGGGTCGCGGCATGAAGATCCGCTATTTCACCCATTCGCTGCTGTCCTGCTGGAACCATGGCAACGCCCATTTTCTGCGCGGCGTGCTGCGCGAACTGGCGCTGATGGGCCATGACGTCCTCGCGCTGGAGCCGGAGGGCAATTGGAGCCTCACCAACCTGCTCGCCGACCATGGCGAAACGGGGCTGGAGGCGTTCCGGCAAGCCTATCCCGACCTTGCCACCATGGCCTATGGCCGCAACGTCGACCTGATGGCGCTGGTCGACGGCGCTGACCTTATCATCGTGCATGAGTGGAACGAGCCGTCGCTGGTCGCGGCGCTCGGCCTGCTCAAGGCGGGCGGCGGCCGCTTCACCCTGCTGTTCCACGACACCCATCACCGCGCCGTGTCCGATCCCGAAGCGATCGGCGCCTTCGATCTCGCCAGCTTCGATGGCATACTCGCCTTTGGCGAGGCGCTTGCCGACGTCTATCGCCGCTGGGGCTGGGGCGACCGCGTCTGGACCTGGCACGAAGCCGCCGACATCCGCCACTTCCATCCACCGGAAGTGGCAGGCGAGCGCGAGGGCCTCGTCTGGATCGGCAATTGGGGCGATGGCGAACGCACCGCCGAACTGGAGGATTTCCTGTTCCGCCCCGCCCAGCAAGCCAAACTCCCCCTCGACATTCATGGCGTGCGCTATCCTCCGGAAGCGCTGGCCACCCTCGCCAGCTACGGCGTCCACTATCATGGCTGGGCCGCCAACGCCGCCGCGCCGGAGATTTTCGCCCGCCACCTTGCCACCGTCCATGTCCCGCGCCGCTATTATACCCAGCTGCTGCCGGGCATCCCCACCATCCGCGTTTTCGAGGCACTGGCTTGCTGCATCCCGCTGCTCTCGGCCCCCTGGGAGGACAGCGAGCATCTGTTCCGCCCGGGCGAGGATTTCCTCTTCGCCCGCGATGGCGCGGAAATGACGCAGCGTCTGCGCGCCATCGCCAGCGACCCCGACCTGCGCGCCTCGCTCGTCGCCCATGGCCTCGAAACCATCCTCGCCCGCCACAGCTGCGCCCACCGCGCGCAGCAACTCATGACCATCGTCGAAACGCTGCAAGCCCCCTCTTCCCAGATCAGGAACGTCGCATGAAGATTGCCTTCTACGGATCCAGCCTGCTCTCCTCCTATTGGAACGGTGCCGCCACCTATTATCGCGGCATCCTGCGCGAACTGGCGAACCGGGGTCATGAGGTCCGCTTCTACGAGCCCGACGCCTTCGACCGCCAGCAGCACCGCGACATCGACCCGCCGCCCTGGGCTCAGGTCACCGTCTATCCCGCCACCCCCGAGGCCCTGAACCGCGTCATGGACGAAGCCGCCGACGCCGATGTCGTGGTAAAGGCAAGCGGCGTCGGCGTGTTCGACGATGAATTGCTGGACGGCGTCATGCGCCGCGCCCGTCCCAGCGCGCTCCGCATCTTATGGGATGTCGACGCCGCCGCGACGCTGGACGAGATGCGAGCGGCCGCCGACCATTCCGTCCGCCAGGCGCTCCCCGCGCTCGACCTGGTGCTGACCTATGGCGGCGGCGATCCGGTGGTGGCGGCCTATCGGGGCTTCGGCGCGCGCGAGTGCATCCCCGTCTACAATGCGCTCGACCCGGAAAGCCATTACCCCGCGCCCGCCGATCCGCGCTTCGCCAGCGACCTTGCCTTCCTCGGCAACCGCCTGCCCGACCGCGAGGCGCGGGTGGAGGAATTCTTTCTGAAAGCCGCCGAATTGCTGCCCTGTCGGTCCTTCCTGATCGGCGGCAATGGCTGGGACAGCAAGGCGATGCCGGACAATGTCCGGCACCTGGGCCATGTCTACACCGCCGAACATAACGCCTTCAACTGCACCCCGCTTGCCGTCCTCAACGTCGCGCGCGACAGCATGGCGCAGATCGGCTTTTCCCCCGCCACCCGCGTCTTCGAAGCGGCGGGCGCGGGGGCCTGCCTCATCACCGACGCCTGGGAGGGGATCGAAATGTTCCTGAAGCCCGACGCGGAAGTGCTGGTCGCCCGCGACGGCCAGGATGTCGCCGATCATCTGGCCGCCCTCACCCCCGAGCGCGCCCGGGCGATCGGCGACGCCGCGCTCGCTCGCGTCCGCGCCGACCATAGCTATGCCCTGCGCGGCGAGCAGGTCGACGCCATCCTGCGCGACCGCCACGCCCGCCTCGCTCAGCGCCAGCCACAGATGGAGGGAGCATGAAACTCGTCGTCCTCGGCCTCAGCCTGTCCTCCTCCTGGGGCAATGGGCACGCCACCACCTTCCGCGCGCTGCTGTCCGCCTTAGCCGATCTGGGCCACGACATCGTGTTCCTGGAACGCGACGTCCCCTGGTATGCCAGCCAGCGCGACCTCACCGACCCCAGCTTCTGCCGCCTCGCTTATTATGACAGCGTGAGCGCGCTGGACGACTGGCGCGCGGAGATAGAGGGCGCCGACGCCGTCATGGTCGGCTCCTACGTGCCGGAAGGCATCGCGGTCGGCGCCCATGTCCAGCGCCACGCGCGCGGCGTCACGCTCTTCTACGACATCGACACGCCGGTCACCCTCGCCGCCCTGCGCGCGGGCCGATGCGACTATCTCTCGCCCGACCTCATCCCCGGCTACGACCTCTATTGCTCCTTCACCGGCGGCCCGACGCTCGACCTGCTCGAAGAGCAATATGGCTCGCCGGCAGCCCGCGCGCTCTATTGCTCGGTCGATGCCGACGCCTACCGCCCCATGGACGTGCCCAAACGCTGGGACCTCTCCTATCTCGGCACGTACAGTCCCGATCGTCAGCCGACGCTTGAAACCCTGCTGCTCCAGCCCGCGCGGCTGATGCCCGAACGCCGCTTCGTGGTCGCGGGCGCGCAATATCCCGACACCATCGACTGGCCCGCCAATGTGGAGCGGATCGAGCATCTCCCCCCGCGCGACCATGCCGCCTTCTATTCCGCCTCGCGCTACACGCTCAACGTCACCCGCGCCGACATGATCGAGGCGGGCTGGTCCCCCTCCGTCCGCCTGTTCGAGGCCGGCGCCTGCGCCACCCCGATCATTTCCGACCGCTGGCCGGGTCTTAGCGAGCTACTGACGCCCAATCGCGAAATCCTACTCGCCTGGAATCCCGAGCAGGTGATTGTCGCCCTGGACGAGGATCGCTCGGCCGTCGGCGCCGCCGCACGGTCGCGCGTGCTGGCGCAACACACATCCACCCACCGCGCGCGGGAGCTGGAAACCTGCCTCAGGGAAGCCATGCAGGCCCATCCCAGCATGGCGGCGGCGGAATGAGAGCAAGAAGGACGAATGGCTGATGCATAGCAACAAGAACATCGCCCTGGTCGCGGGCGGAGCCGGCTTCATCGGGTCGCATCTGTGCCGCGCGCTACTGGATCGCGGCCATGAGGTGATCTGCCTCGACAATCTCCAGACCGCGCGCGAGGTCAATCTGGAGCGGCTGGAGCGCGACCGCGCCTTCACCTTTCTCCGCCACGACATCGTCGATCCGCTGCCCGACGCCATCCTGCGCCGCCGCGACATCAGCCGCATCTACAATCTCGCCTGCGCCGCCTCCCCGCCGCGCTACCAGGCGGACCCCGAACATACGATGCTGACCAGCGTCATGGGCACCGACCGGCTGCTCCGCCTTGCCGAACAGAATGGCGCCCGCTTCCTCCTCACCTCCACCAGCGAGGTCTATGGCGACCCCGAAGCCCACCCGCAGCGCGAGGATTATCGCGGCTGGGTCAACTGCACCGGCCCGCGCGCCTGCTATGACGAGGGCAAGCGCGCCGCCGAAGCCATGGCGTTCGACTTCGCCCGCATGGGCCGCGCCGACGTGCGAGTCGCGCGCATCTTCAACACCTATGGCCCCAACATGCATCCGGACGACGGCCGCGTCATTTCCAACCTGCTCTGCCAGGCGCTCTCGGGCGAGGATATCACCATCTATGGCGACGGATCGCAGACGCGCAGCTTCTGCTTCGTGTCGGACATGGTCGACGGCCTCATCCGCCTGATGGAAGCCGATATGTCGGACCAACTGCCCGTCAATCTCGGCAACCCCGAAGAATATAGCATCCTCGAACTGGCCGAAGAGATCGTCGCCCATACCGGCACCGGCTCCTGCATCGTCCACAAGCCCCTACCCGTCGACGACCCCCGCCGCCGCCGTCCCGACATCAGCCGCGCGCAAAGCCTGCTCGGCTGGGAACCCCGCGTGCCCTTGAACGAAGGCCTGTCCGTGACCTGCGCCTTCTTCGCGGAGGAAGTAGACAACCGCATCGCCACCCCCACCCAGGTCGCCGCCGAATAGCGCCCATTGAGTGCACGCCCACATCCGCTATCAAGGCGGCATGATCGATCCGCGCGCGCTCAAGATATTCCTCGCCGTCTGCCGCGCCAATTCGATCAGCGGCGGCGCGCGCCTGCTCAACATCTCGCAGCCGTCCGTCTCCAGCGCCATCGCCCAGTTCGAACATGCGATCGGCGCCCCCCTGTTCGAACGCTCGCGCACCGGCATCAGCCTGACGGCGGAAGGCGAGGTGCTGCTGCGCCGGGCCGAGGCGCTGGAACTGCTGCTGCTCGACGCGGAGGAGGAATTGCGCCTCTCCCGCAATGGCCTGTCCGGCCCGCTGCGGGTCGGCGGCACGCCCGGCGCGCTCGTCAGCCTGCTGCCCGACGCGATCCGCAGTCTGGAGGACAAGGCGGGGCGCTTCGCCCTCACCGTCGTCGAACGGCCCGACAGCGACCTCACCGACATGCTGCGCAAGGGCGAACTGGAACTGGCCTTCGTCACCACCGGCCTGGAACCCCCGCCCGACGACATGGAGGAACGCACCGTCTCGCGCGATCCCTTCGCCCTCATCGTCGGCCGCCAGAACGACCATCTCCCGTCCGAAATCTCGCTGAAGGATGTCATCCCCGCCCGTTGGGTCCTGCCCGAAGCGCATGGCGCCTTCCATCGACAGGTCGACGCGCTGTTCCTCTCGGTCGACGTGCCGGGCCCGCAGGACATCATTCGCTGCGACTCCCTCCTCACCACCAAGGCGATCGTGCGCGTCTCCGACCGGGTGACGATCCTCCCGGTCAAGGTCGCCTCGGCCGAACTGTCGATCGGCGTGCTGCGCGCGATCCCGATCAGGGAAGCCCAATTTTCCCGCAGCATCGGCATCCGCAAGCTGCGCGACGCGCGTTTGTCCCGCCCAGCGCAGGCGCTGCTGGACATTCTTATCCATAGCTCCAGCCTATGATGTTCCCAAAAATCAATATTATTCTTTAGGCGTCGAACCGGGCATAACGAAGCGGACAAGAGAATGCTTCGGGAGAGATACGGTGCGGCAGCTGATCCGCAACATCGCGATTTTCGACGGCACCGGCAGCGCGCCCGAAGCGGGCGCCGTGCTGATCGAGGGCAAGCGCATCGCCGCTGTCCTCCATGACGCGGCCGAGATCGACGCCGCCACCGCCGACACGATCATCGACGGACAGGGCGGCACGCTGATGCCCGGGCTGGTCGACGCCCATGCCCATCTCACCTGGGGCAGCTCGGTCGAGAAAATCTATCACCAGTTCATCCTGCCGCCCGAGGAGCTGAAGGCCGCCGCCTGGCGCAACGCCCGCGTGCTGCTGGACCATGGCTTCACCAGCCTCTATTCCGCCGGCGCGCTCGGCGACCGGATCGAACCCGATCTCGCCCGCGCGATCGTCGCCGGCGAAACCCCGGGCCCGCGCCTCATTCCCTCGACCCTGGAACGCAGCCCCGAAGGCGAAGAAGGCGTCGAGACCGGCGACGTCTTCAACGGCCGTGGCCCCGACGCCATGCGCGCCTTCGTCGCCTTTTGCGCGGCGCAAGGGGTGAAGTCGCTCAAGCTCGTCGTCTCCGGCGAGGATGCGCTGAAGCCCGGCTCCGCGCAGGACATCCTCTACACCGACGCGGAAATGCAGGCGGCAGGCGAGGCGGCGCGCGAAGCCGGCCTCTGGATCGCCGCCCATGCCTACACCCCCCGCGCCATCACCCTGGCGCTGGAGGCCGGCGCCCGCATCCTCTATCATTGCTCCTTCGCCGATGAGGCCGCGATCGATGCCATGGCCGCGCGCAGGGACGAGATCTTCTACGCCCCCGGCCCCGGCGTCTCCGTCGCCGCGCTCGAAGCCGCGCCGCCGCCCCATATCGACATGAGCGCGATGAAGGCTAGCGCCGCCCAGCGCCTGCAGCTGGAAGCGAAGCTGGTCCCCGAACTCAAGGCGCGCGGCGTGCGCATCCTGCCCGGCGGCGACTATGGTTTCCCCTTCAACCCCCATGGCCGCAACGCCCGTGATCTTGCGCATTTCGTGGACTATTTCGGCTTCACTCCGGCCGAGGCGTTGAGCGCCGCGACCATGCTGGGCGGGCAGCTGATGGGCCTGGGCGATGAGCTGGGCCTGGTGAAGCAGGGCTATCTCGCCGACCTTCTGCTGGTCGACGGCGATCCGACCCGCGACATCGCGCTGCTCCAGGACAAGGACCGGATCAGGCTGATCATGCAGGAAGGCCGCCTCTACAAATCCCCCGCCGCGCAGCCGGTCAGCGCCTGAGGATCGGCCCCGAGATGTTCGATATCGCCATCATCGGTTGCGGCCCGGTGGGAGCCTTCGCGGCCAACCTCCTGGGAAAAGCCGGCCTTTCGACCCTGGTCGTCGAAAAGGAAGCCCATCCTTATCCCCTGCCCCGCGCCGTCCATCTCGACCATGAGATGATGCGCCTGTTCCAGTCGGCCGGCGTCATCGACCGCGTCGCGCCCGACATGCGCGATACCGAAGGCCATCTCCATGTCGGCGCCGACCATGGCGTCATCCGCTACATGGGCACGGTCGGCCGGCCCCGTCCCTTCAGCTGGTCCAACGATTATTTCTTCTACCAGCCCGAACTAGAAGATCATCTGCGTGACGCGCTCGAAAACTATCCCAATGTCGCACTCGCGCTCGGCACCGCCTTCGAAACGCTGACCCAGGACAAGGACGGCGTCACCCTCTCCCTGTGCTCCGATGCGGGGGTCGAGCAGGTTCGCGCCCGCTACGTCATCGCCTGCGACGGATCGCGCAGCGCCGTGCGCAAGGCGCTCGGCATCGCGCTCGACGATCTCGATTTCGAGGAGCCTTGGCTCGTCGTCGATGCCGAAGTCGACGGCTCCGTGCGCTTCCCCGACCTCTGGGGCGTGCCCGACATGGCCGACCTCCAGAAGCTGTCGGTGATGATGTGCGATCCCAAGCGCCCGGCCACGATCGTCCCGGGGCGCGGCAATCATCGCCGCTGGGAATTCATGCTGCTGCCGGGCGAAGATGACGACGTGATGATGCAGCCCGCTAACGTCGCGGCGCTGGTCGAACCCTATCTTGCCGGCGTGCCGCACAAGGTCGTGCGGGCGGCCACCTATCGTTTCCATGGCCTTATCGCCGAGCGGTGGCGGCAGGGCGGCGTCTTCCTCGCGGGCGATGCCGCCCATCAGACCCCGCCCTTTTTCGGCCAGGGCATGTGCCACGGCCTGCGCGACATCGCCAATCTCGTCTGGAAGCTGGAACTGGTGCTAGCGGGCAAGGCGCCCGACAGCCTGCTCGACAGCTACCAGCCCGAGCGCGATCCTCATGTCCGCGCAGTCATCGCCGCCGCCGTGGAAGCCGGCCGCTACATCTGCCTGCTCGACCCGCAAGCCGCCGCCGAGCGCGACACGCGGATGCGCGAAGCGGCCAAGGGCGCGCAACATGGCACCGCCGCCGACCTCATCCCGCCAATCGCCACCGGCATCGTTGCAGAGGGCACGTCGGGCGCGGGCGAACGCTTCATCCAGCCGCGCGTCGGGGATGTGCTGCTCGACGATGTAACCGGCGGCGGCTGGCGTCTCTTTACCCGGCAGATGGTCGAGGGTGGCGACGTGACCGTCATCCCGCTCGATACCCTCGATGACGGCGGCGCGATTGCCGCCTGGCTCGACGCCCATGGCGCGCAGGCCGTGCTCGTCCGCCCTGACCATTATGTCTTCGGCACCGGCGATCCCGCCGACCTGCTCGCTCTACTCGAACGGAAGCTGCGGCCATGACCCTTGCCCTTGCCCAGGCCCACGCGATCATCGACGCCGCCCTTTCAGAGGCACGCGCGAAGGGCGCCCAGCCGCTTGCCATCATCATCCTCGACGCCGGCGCTCATCCCGTCGCCTTCGCGCGCGAGGACGGCGCCAGCCTGTTCCGCTTCGACATAGCCAGGGCAAAAGCCTCGGGCGCACTCGGGCTGGGGGCGGACACGCGGGTCATCGCGACCCGCGCCGCCGCCAACCCGACCTTCTTCCAGAGCGTGGTCGCCGTCACCGGCGGCCAGCTTGCTCTGTCACCCGGGGGCGTCCTCATTCGCGACGAGCAAGGCCGGGTGATCGGCGCCGTCGGGATCAGCGGCGACACTGGCGAGATGGACGAAGCCTGCGCCCTCGCCGGCATCGCCGCCGCCGGACTTTTCCACGGAGATCCATCATGAAGCTACGCAGCATCGAACTGGCGCTGCCCCACGCGGCCGAGGCAGCGGCCTTCCTCACCGGCATATGGGGCATGGCCCCCGCCGAAATGCGCGGCGACACCCATTATCTGCGCGGGTCGGGCAGCTATCCCTATCTGGTCGCGCTGCAGGAATCGGCGGACAGCTACGTCCGCTCGACAACCTTCACCTGCTCGCCCGCACGTCTGGCGCAACTGAAGCGAAGCGTCGCTGAGGCGAACCTCCCCGCCCGGCCCGTCACCTCGAATGATCCGGGTGGCGGTCATGGCATCATTGTCGAACTGGCCGAGGGCGAATTGCTGCGCTTCCTCGCCGACAGCAGCGAAGTCGCGCCGATCGAGGGCAGGGACCTGCCCGTCAAGCTCACCCATGTCGTCTTCAACAGCGTTGACGCCGAAGCCACCGGCCATCTCGTCGAACAGGCGCTGGGCTTACGCGTGTCGGACCGCACGAAGGGCATGGTCTTCGTCCGCTGCAACGAAAGCCATCACTCGACCGCCTTCGCCCGCGCCGGCTTCTCCTCGCTCAACCATATCGCCTTCGAAATGGCGGACATGGACGGGGTGATGCGCGGCATCGGCCGCCTGCGCGACCATGGCCTCGCTCCGGCCTGGGGCCCTGGCCGCCACGGCCCCGGCGCCAATGTCTTCGCCTATTTCATCGCCCCTTTCGGCCCCGTGATCGAATTCTCCACCGCCGTCGAGAAGGTGCCCGAGGATTACAAGCCGGGCGCGCCCGAGGACTGGACCTGGCCCGAAGGCCGCATCGACCAGTGGGGCATGTCCGACAAGGACTTGGCCGGCCTGCGCGCCGCCGAGGAAAAATTCCGCCATCGCCGCGACTGGCAGCCCCAGCCGCTCAATGAGGACCAAGCCTGATGCGTTACGTCAGTTTCCGTCGCCCCGACGGCACCCCCAGCTTCGGCCGCCTCGACGGCGAGGCGATCGTCGAACTCTCCGGCGCGCCCAGCCTCAAGGCCGCGCTCGCCGCCGGCAGCCTCGCTTCGCTGACCGAAGGCCCCCGCTACGCCCGCGCCGACGTGGTCCTGCTCCCGGTCATTCCCGATCCGGCCAAGATCCTCTGCGTCGGCCTCAACTATGCCGAACATGTCAAGGAAACCGGCCGCGAGCAGAAGGAGCATCCCGCCATCTTCGTGCGCTACGCCGACAGCCTGGTCGCCGACGGCCAGCCGATGGTGAAGCCCGCCGTCACCAGCCGCTTCGATTATGAAGGCGAACTGGCCGTCATCATCGGCAAGGCGTGCCACAAGGTCGCGCGCGCCGACGCCATGGCCCATATCGCCGGCTATGCCTGTTTCAACGACGGCTCCGCGCGCGACTGGCAGCGGCACAATATCCAGTTCACGCCCGGCAAGACCTTCCCCGGCACCGGCGGCTTCGGCCCGGCGCTGGTAACGCCCGACGAGATCGCCGACCTCGCCGCCCTGCGCGTCCAGACCCGCCTCAACGGGCAGGTCATGCAGGACCAGCCGGTCAGCGACATGATCTGGGATATCGCCACGGTCATCGAATATATCTCCGCCTTCACGCCCCTTTCGCCCGGCGATGTCATCGCCACGGGCACCCCCGGCGGCGTCGGCGATAAGCGCAATCCGCCCCTCTACATGAGGGCGGGCGACAAGGTCGAAGTCGAGATCGGCGCGGTCGGCACGCTCACCAACCGCATCATCGACGAACAGTAATCACAAGAAAGGGGAGAGGAAACACTCATGCGCAAGATCAGCATCGCCTTGACAGGAGCCAGCCTGCTGGCCCTCGCCACGCCCGCCTGGGCCCAGGAATCCGCCAGCCAGGCCGCCGAGCCATCCGCCGGCGCCGACATCATCGTCACCGCCCAGCGCAAGGCGGAAAAGGTGACGGAGGTCCCCATCTCCATCACCGTCGCCAACCAGGCGCAGCTCGAACGGCAGCAGGTCAACACCCTGAACGACCTCAACCGCGTCGCGCCCAGCCTGGAAATCCAGCAGGCGCCCGGCCAGAATACCGGCGGCGGCGGGTCGATCCGCGGCATCGGCACCCAGACCTTCTCGGCCGGCGCGGTCGCCTCGGTCGGCGTCGTCGTCGATCAGGTGAGCCAGGGCAATGCCAATATCTCCGACCTGTTCGACGTCAGCCGCATCGAAGTGCTCAAAGGCCCGCAAGGCACGCTGTTCGGCCTCACCACCTCGGCCGGCGTCATCAACATCACCACCAACGCGCCCGATCCCAGCGGCTTTTCCGCCCGGGTTCGCGGCGAACTGTCCGACGCCGGCACGGCAGGCTCGAAGTTCGGCAACCAGGTCCTTCAGGGCGTCGTCAACATCCCCCTCGCCCCCAATGCCGCGATCCGCGTGTCGGGCGTCGCCAATTTCCGCCAGGGTGTGAACCGCAACCTCACCACCGGCCACCTCAACGACAATGACCGCTACGGCGTGCGCGCCCGCCTGCTCTGGGAGCCGACCGATCGCCTCAAGGTCAATGTCATCGGCGACTATGCCAAGTCGCGCAGCGAAAATGGCGGCGACTTCTTCACCTTCGTGAAGACCAGCGGCCCCGGCACCGCGCTCGGCGGCCTGCTCAACGACCCGGTCGGCATCACCGCCCGCCTCGCCAGCTGCGGCGTCACGCCGCGCGCAGGCAATCAGGACTATTGCACCAGCCAGTCCTATGTCGGCCACACGCAGAATTACGGCGGCTCGCTGCAACTCGATTATGAAGCCGACCCCTTCACCCTCACCTCCGTCACCGCCTATCGCCGCAGCAGCGAAACCGGCTTCGGCGCGGCCAGCAACGTCTTCCGGGGTGATCCGCTGGAGCTTCAGGTCGCGAACGGCGCGGTCAACCGGCGCCTCAGCCTCTTCACCCAGGAATTCCGCATTTCCTCGCCGTCGAACCAGTTCTTCGAATATACCGCCGGCGCCTTCTTCTCGCATCAGAAGCAGACGCGCGACCCCGAAACGCTCGCCGTCACCGTCGTGCCCTTCCCCGGCCTCGTCATCCCGATCGTGTCCGATGCCGGGTCCGACGACAGCATCATCGACCAGTCGCTCGCCTTCTTCGGCCAGGGCACCTTCCATTTGTCGCCCGGTCTGCGCCTGATCGCGGGCGGCCGCTACACGACCGACCGCCTGTCGCTCGACCGCTTCAACCATCAGACCTCGGTCGCCAGCAACACGGTGCTGGATGTCGACAATTTCTCCTGGAAGCTCGGCGCGCAATATGATCTCGCGCGCAACATGATGGTCTATGCGACCGCCTCGCGCGGCTTCAAGGGCGGGCAGATCGCCACCCCTTCCGCGCCGCAACTCCCCTATGTGGTGCTGCCCGAAATCCCGACCTCCTATGAAGCCGGGCTCAAGGCCACGCTGCTCGGTGGCTGGGTCGCCGACCTCAGCATCTTCTACAGCAAGATCAAGAATTTCCAGGCGCAGCAATGCACCGTCGACAATTTCGGCGTGATCTCCTGCGTTCAGCGCAACATCAACGGCGTCAAGTCGCGCGGCGCGGAAATCAACTTCTTCGGCAAACTCTTCGACGGCCTCTCGCTCAACACCGGCTTCATCTATGCCAAGGCGACCTATCCGACCGGCTTTGTCGGCACCGACGGCAGCAATATCGGCGGCACCCAGCTCGCCTATGCGCCCAAATACAAGTTCACCCTGTCTGGCGAATATGAAGCGCCGATCACCAGCCGCTTCAAGGGCTTCCTGGCGGTCGACACCGTCTGGAAATCGCGCATCCGCTACGAAGCCAATTCGAACCGCGAAACCACCTTCCGGCCGCACTGGCTGGTGGGCGGCCGGATCGGCGTCCGCACGGATGACGATCGCTACAGCCTGGCCGTCTTCGGGCGCAACCTCTTCAACGTGCATGAACCCTCGCTCATGCAGAGCGCCTTCCCCTATACGACCGACACGGGAGAGCAGAATATCGGCGCCATCTACGGCCCCCAGTCCTTCCGCCAGGTGGGCCTGAGCTTCGACGCCAAATTCTGACCGATCAGGAAGGATCGCGCATGACGATGGCAGGCAGGATCGCGGCGATGGGCCAGTCCCTCGGCCCAGACGTGCTGCAATCGGTGCGCGACCTCTTCGCGCAGGAGCAGGAGAGGCTGGCGGCCGGTCGCCCCGCCACCCTCACCGACATTCCCTACGGCCCCGACGATCGTCACCGCCTCGACCTTTACGCCCCCACCGCCTCGACCGGCCCCACGCCCATCCTGGTCTTCGTCCATGGCGGCGGCTTCCTGAAGGGGGACAAGGGCGACGCCGCCCACTGGCCCAATGCCAATGTTGGCCGCATGGCGGCGGCGGCGGGCTGTCTCGGCGTCGTCATCAACTATCGCCTCGCGCCGGACCATCCCTGGCCCGCCGGCGCGCAGGATGTCGCGGCGGTCGTCGCCTGGCTCAAGGCCCATGGCCCGGCCCATGGCGGTGACCCCGACCGCATCATCCTTGCCGGCACCTCGGCCGGGGCCGTCCATGTCGCCGGCTACCTTAAGCTTGCCGGAGAGCGGGATATCAAGGGCGCCATCCTCCTCTCCGGCCTCTATGGCTACACCCCGCTCGATGATCGCGACACGCTCTATTATGGCGATCCCACCCTCTATCCCGACCGCATGCCGATGGAGGCGGTGGCGACCACCCGCCTGCCGCTGTTCATCGCCTGCGCGCAGTTCGACCCGCCCCGTTTCCAGGCGGAATTTCTCGGCCTGATGCAGGACCGGCTCGGGCGGCATGGCGTCCTGCCCCGCGCTACCATCGTCACCGGCCATAATCATTACAGCCTGCCCATGCATCTGGGCACCTCGGACCAGCGGCTGGCCGGGGAAATCCGCGCCTTCATACGCGACATCATGCCATAACAATCACGAAGGGGAGAGACGATGACACTGGACCGCCGCACCCTGCTGGCCACCGGCGCCGCGCTGATGGCCAGCCCCGCGCTCGCCGCCGCCGACCGCGCGAGCGCCAGCCGCAGCTTCCCCCAGGGCTTTCTCTGGGGTGCATCGACCGCCGGCCACCAGGTCGAAGGCAATAATGTCAACAGCGACTGCTGGCTGCTCGAAAATGTGGAGCCGACCGTCTATGCCGAACCGTCGGCCGATGCCGCCAACAGCCTGGCGCTCTGGCCTCAGGACATGGAGCTGGCAAAGGCCATGGGCCTCAACTGCTATCGCTTCTCGCTCGAATGGGCACGGATCGAACCGGAACCGGGCCTTTTCTCCATCGCCATGCTCGACCATTACAAGGGCATGATCGCCGGCGCGCGCGAACGCGGGCTGCATCCGGTGGTCACCTTCAACCATTTCACCGCACCCCGCTGGTTCGGCGCGTTGGGCGGCTGGACCAATGGGGAAGCCGTCAACCTCTTCGCCCGCTTCTGCGACAAGGCGGCCCGGCATCTGGGGGAAGGGATCGGCCATGCCATCACCTTCAACGAACCCAATATCCTCATGGTGCTGCGCTCCATCCTGCTGCCACCACAGGTGCTGGACGCGCAGCGGGCGATGCTGGCCGAAGCGGCCCGGCACCTCGGCGTCCCCAAATTCACCGCGCTCAACGCCGCCAATATGGAAGATATCGAACCCATGCAGGTCAATCTGGTCGCCGGGCACAAGGCGGCCAAGGCGGCGATCAAGGCGGTGCGCGGCGACCTGCCCGTTGGCTTTTCGCTCTCGTTGTTCGACGACCAGGCCGTCGGCCGCAACAGCCTGCGCGACGCGAAGCGGCGGGAGCTTTACGGCGCCTGGCTCGAAACCGCGCGCGCCGACGATTTCATGGGCGTCCAGAATTACGAGCGCAACCTCTGGACCGACAAGGGCAAGCTGCCCCCGCCCAAGGGCGCGCCCGTCAATTATATGGGCGCGGAAGTCTATGCCCCCTCGCTCGCCGGCGCGGTGCGCTACGCGCATCAGGCGACCGGCGTTCCCATCTTCGTCACCGAACATGGCGTGGGCACGGATGACGACGCGCTGCGCGCGCGCTTCATTCCCGCCGCCCTCGCCGAACTGCGCAAGGCGATCGACGGGGGCGTCCCGGTGATCGGCTATTGTCATTGGTCGCTGATCGACAATTTCGAATGGGTATCCGGCTACCGCACCAAATTTGGGCTCCACAGCGTCGACCGAACCAGCTTCGTCCGCACGCCCAAGCCCAGCGCCGCCGTGCTGGGCGACATCGCCCGCCGCAATGCTGTATAGATCCTGTCCCCTGCGACGGCGGGGCCCGGTCCGGCCCTGGGAACTGCACCGGGCCTTCGCGCCAACACTGTTCAAACCCGCTCTAGGGAGAATATGCGCATGATCCTGAAGCGACTGACCCTGGCCGCCGGCCTGATCATGGCGGCGGCGCCCGCCCTGGCGCAGATGCCCGTCCCGGTGACTGCCGCCGCTCCGGCTGAACCGGGCGCGATCCCGCTCTATCCGGATATGAAGGCACCGGCCCGATCGACCGAAAATTGGGTCCGCTTCGGCGATGACCTCGCCGTGCGCAACGTCACCATACCCACGCTGACGCCCGTGCTGCCAGACCCCGCCAAGGCGACGGGCGCGGCCGTCATCGTCGCGCCCGGTGGCGCCTTCATGATGCTGGCGATGGATCATGAAGGGTGGAATGTGGCGCGCTGGCTGGCCGATCACGGCGTCGCCGCCTTCGTCCTCAAATATCGGCTGAACCCGACGCCCGCCGACACCGCGAAGGCGACCGCCTATATGGGGCAGCGCGTGGCACAGTCCCTGCGTGATCCCGACGCGCCGCCGGGCATCAGCGAACCGCGCGCCACCCTCGACGCGCTCGCCGCGCTCAAGATGGTGCGCGAAGGCGCGGGCCGCTGGCATCTCGATCCCCGCCGCGTCGGCATGATCGGCTTTTCGGCCGGTGCGATGACCACCATGAACGCCGCGCTGGAGGGAAAGGGCGATGCCCGCCCGGCCTTCATCGGCTATATCTATGGCCCGCTTCAGGCGCGCGCGGTGCCCCCTGACGCGCCGCCGATGTTCGCGGCGATCGCCAATGACGACAGCCTCTTTGCCCGTCACAGCTACGCCATCATCGAATCCTGGCGCACGGCCCATGTTCCGGTCGAATTCCACGCCTATGAACGGGGCGACCATGGCTTCGGCATGGGCAAGCCCGGCACCACCACCACCGGCCTGCTCCCGCAATTGTTGAGCTGGATGGAAATGCGCGGGCTGCTGTCCGCAAAGGACGCCCGATGAACCGCCACCTCTCCGCCCGCTCCCTTCGCCTCGCCGCTCTCCTCGCCTGCACCGCCTTCGCGACGCCGCTGCGCGCCGACGAACTGGCCGACGGCTTCCGCAATCCGCCGCAATCGGCGCGCCCGCGCGTCTGGTGGCACTGGATGAACGGCAATGTCACCAAGGACGGGATCGACAAGGATCTCGACTGGATGGCGCGCATGGGCATTGGCGGCCTGCAGAATTTCGACGCCAGCCTGCAGACGCCGCAGATCGTGCCCAAGCGCCTCGTCTATATGGATGATGGGTGGAAGGACGCCTTTCGTCACGCCGTCCAGGTCGCCGACGCCAAGGGGCTGGAATTCGCCATCGCCGCCTCGCCTGGCTGGAGCGAGACGGGCGGCCCGTGGGTCAAGCCCGAAGACGCGATGAAGAAGCTCGTCTGGACGCAGACAGATGTCCAAGGCGGCCAGCGCGTCCGGGGCGCCCTGCCCCAGCCCTCCGCCATAGCGGGCGCCTTCCAGACCGCGCGCTTCCACGATCCGATGGCGATCGGGGAGGCACCGGCCAAGCCGCGCTTCTATGCCGACGCGCTGGTGCTCGCCTATCCGGTCAAGGCCGCCTCCCTGCCGCGTCCGGTCATCGCGCAGGGCGACGGCAAGCCGGTCGATCAGGCGAAGCTGGGCGACGATGACCTTGAAAGCGTCGTCGCGGTCGACAAGGGCACGGCCGACCGGCCGGGCAGCCTGCTGCTCGACTATGGCCGGCCCGTGACGGTGCGCTCGGCCAGCCTCTTCATCCCCCGCGCCCGCCCGCCTTTCCGCGATCCCGACTATCTGCCGACGCTGGAGGTCGAAACCGCCAGCGGCTGGAAGGCGATCGGTCGCCTCCGCCTCACGGAAGCCGCCAGCACGATCAGCTTCGCGCCCGTCACCGCCCGCCGCTTCCGCCTCGTCCTGTCCGCCAATGACGGCCCCCGCACGCCGCCGCTCGACGCCGGCGTGCCGGGCGCCGAAACCTTCGACGTCTTCGCCCAGCCCGCATCGGCGACGATCGACATCGGCGACCTGCGCCTCTCGGCCGAAGCCAGGATCGACAGTTTCGAAGCCAAGGCCGGCTTTGCTGTATTATCCGACTATAACAGCTTGAGCGAAAGACAGCTGCCGGACACCCCCGTCATCGACCCCTCGCGGGTCCTCGACCTCACCAGCCACCTCCGCCCCGACGGCACCCTCGACTGGACCGCGCCCCGGGGCAGCGACTGGCGCATCCTGCGCCTCGGCTACTCCCTCACCGGCAAGACCAACCACCCCGCCACCGCCGAAGCGACCGGCCTTGAAGTCGACAAATATGACGAATCCGCAGTTTCTCGCTATCTCATTCATTATTTAGACCTCTACCGCGACACCGTCGGCCCGGAATGGATCGGCCAGAAGGGCATCCGCGCGCTTTTGACCGACAGTATCGAAGTCGGCCCGTCCAACTGGACGCCCAGGATTGTCGAGCAATTCCGCCAGCGACGCGGCTATGATCCGACGCCCTGGCTGCCGACTCTGACCGGCGCGGTGATCGGCTCCCCCGCTCGCAGCGACGCCTTCCTGCACGACTTCCGCCAGACCCTCGCCGACCTCATCGCCGACGCCCATTATGGCACCATCGCCAAGGTCGCCCACGCCCACGGCCTCAAAGTCTATGGCGAAGCGCTGGAAGATGGCCGCCCGGTGCTGGGCGACGACCTTGCCATGCGCGCCCACGCGGATGTCCCCATGGCGGCGATGTGGACCTATGGCCGCGATTCCGCGCCTCGCCCGACCCTGCTCGGCGACATGAAGGGCGCCGCCTCGGTCGCGCACATCTACGGCCAGAATATCGTGTCGGCCGAATCCCTGACCTCCGCCATGTCGCCCTGGGCCTTCGCGCCCTCCGACCTCAAGCGCATCATCGACCTGGAATTCGTGTCCGGCGTCAATCGGCCGATCATCCACACATCTGTCCATCAGCCGGTCGACGACAAGCAGCCCGGACTCAGCCTCATGATCTTCGGCCAATATTTCAACCGCCATGAAAGCTGGGCCGAAATGGCCAAGCCCTGGGTCGACTATATGGCGCGCAGCGGCTTTCTGTTGCAGCAGGGGCGCGACCATGCCGACATCGCCTGGTTCTATGGCGAGGATGCGCCGATCACCGCTCTGTTCCAACGGGCAGTGCCCGCCGGCCTGCCGACCCGCTACGCCTATGACTTCGTCAATGCCGACATCCTCGCGCACCAGCTGAGCGTCGACCAGGGCGAACTGGTCGCCCCCGGGGGCGCCCGCTACAAGGCGCTGTATCTGGGCGGGTCGAGCAAGGTCATGACCCTGCCGACGCTCCGCCGCATCGCCGATCTGGTGGAGGCGGGGGCGACGGTCATCGGCGCGGCGCCCGAACGATCGCCTGCCCTGACGGACGATGAAGCCGCCTTCCACGCCCTCGCCGCCCGGCTCTGGAGCGGCGCGCCCATGGGCAAGGGCCGGGTCATCGCCAGCCAGGATGTGGAGGCGGCGCTGGCCGGCACCGGGTTGCGGCCCGACTTTTCCGTCAGCGGCGGCGCGGCCGGCGACTACAGGTTCCTGCACCGAAAGCTGGCCGACGGGGACCTCTATTTCGTCCGCTATGCCGGCGCGCAGGCGCAGCATGTCGAGGCACGTTTCCGTGTCGCGGGCCGCCAGCCCGAGATCTGGCGCGCGATCGAAGGGACCGCCAAGCCCCTCTCCTACCGAAGCGAGGGGGGTGACACGATCGTCCCTCTGGATGTCGACCCCGAAGACGCCTTCTTCATCCTCTTCCGCAACCCTGCTGACTCGCCTGCGCGCACGGTCAACCAGCCCAGGCTGAAGCCCATGGCGACACTGTCGGCACCCTGGACCGTCGAGTTCCAGCCCGGCCGCGGCGCCCCCGCCCAGGTGGAGATGCAGACGCTGAGCCCGCTCGACAGCAGCGCGGATCCGGGCGTGCGCTATTTCTCGGGCATCGCCACCTATCGCAGCCGCTTCATGCGCCCCAAAGGCGCCGCCAAGGGCGCGCCGCTCTGGATCGACCTCGGCCGGATCGGCGACGTGGCGGAGGTGCGGGTGAACGGGCAACTCGCCGGCACCAGCTGGTTCGCCCCCTATCGACTGGACATCGGCCGCTATACCCGACCCGGCAGCAACGCGATCGAGGTGAAGGTCGCCAATCTGTGGGTCAACCGCCTGATCGGCGACAAGCAGCCCGGCGCACATCCGATCAGCTTCACCGCATCGCCCACCTATCGTCCCGACGCGCCGCTGCGGCCTTCGGGGCTGATCGGGCCGGTCACGCTGCTCGCCGAAGAAGCCGGGCGATAGCGCCGCTCTTGATCCTGCCCGGTCCCTTCCCTATGCTGGGGGAGCGGACCGGGCCCCTCTGGCGCGCTGCCTGTCCTTCAGGAAGCGCGTGATGTCGGACCGCATCGGATGACCCGATGCGACCGATGGGCCTACACCGCCTCCTCCCATCGCAACGGATCCTCCGATCCACTCTCGCTGGACAAGAGGAGCTTGCGCCATGGAATTTCTCTTCGCCGACTGGCTGGGCACCCCAGCCTGGTTCTGGCTCGCCTTCCTGGTCATCGTCATTGCCTTGACCGCTTTCGACCTCGGTTTCCTGCACAAGGAAAATCGGGAAATCGGCATCGCCGAAAGCCTGAAACTATCGGCCTTCTACATCAGCGTCGCGCTGCTGTTCGGCGCCTGGGTCTGGATCGCGCGCGGGCCGGAGCCGGGGATGCAATATTTTACCGGCTTCTTCATCGAAAAGGCGCTGTCGATTGACAATGTCTTCGTGATCAGCCTGATTTTTTCCTATTTCGCCATCCCGCCGCGCTACCAATATCGCGCCCTGCTATGGGGCATCGTCGGCGTGATCGTGCTCCGCGGCCTCATGATCGCCGGCGGCGCCATGCTGCTGCAGGAAGCCTATTGGGTACTCTACCTGTTCGCCGCCTTCCTGATCTTCACCGGCTTCAAGATGCTGCTGTCAGGGGACGAGCCGATGGACATAGGGGAAAACCCGGCGGTCCGTTTCATCTCGCGCCACATGCCGGTCACGCCAGACCTGCGCGGCGAACATTTCCTCGCCAAGGTGAAACATCCGCGCACCGGCCGCATGGTGACGGCGGCGACGCCGCTCCTGCTCGCCCTGGTCGTCATCAATTTCGCCGACTTGGTCTTCGCGCTCGACAGCGTGCCGGCCATCTTCGCCATCACGACCGACACCTTCATCGTCTACACGTCGAACGTCATGGCTATCCTGGGCCTTCGCGCACTCTATTTCGCGCTGTCGGCGATGGTCCATCGCTTCCATTATCTGAAATATGCGCTGGCGGCGATCCTCGTCTATATCGGCGCCAAGATCTTCGTTGCCGACTTCCTGCTCGACGGCGGCAAATTTCCGCCGGTGCTGAGCCTGGGCGTCACCTTCGCGCTGATCGGCGCGGGCGTGGGCTGGTCCTTGTGGAAGACGCGGACAGACGCGCGAGCGGCGCCTGAATAATAGTAGAGCCGAGGATCGCCGGCATTCGACCGAGTGCCGGCGGTCCCGCGCGCCGTTAGTTCTTCATGTCCTTTCCGGCGCGTTCCATCGCCGATCCGACATCATGCTTGGCGTCGGCCGCTTCACGCCCCGCATCGCGCGAGGCGTTATCCGCCGCCGCCCCAACCTTCGCCGCGCCATTGTCGATCGCGCGACCCGCCTCGTCGAGGCCATTGTCGATCTTGTTCCCCGCATCGTCCACGGCGGAACTGACGTCATTCCCGATCGCCGAGCCGGCATTTTCCAGGCTGTCGCTGGCCTTTTGCGAACAGGCGCTCAGGCCCGCCGCCGACAGGATCACCAGTCCGGCGAGAAACGATGACTTCATGCTTTGTCCCCTTGACCATTTCATGGTCGCCAATAAGCGCGGCAGGCGCGATAAGGTTGCGCATTGCGCGGCGATCGCCGCTCAGCGCCCGCGCAGCCCGAAGACCATCGACCTGTCTTGGTCGGGGATCAGCCCTTCCAGCACGCGCCAGAATCCGGTGACGGAACCCTGCCCCGCCTGGGCATAGGCCGCCGCCATCTTCTCGCGCAGCGCGCGGAACAGCTCCGCTTCCAGGGCGATGCCGGCTGGGCTGAGGCGCAAGAGCTTCTGCCGGCGATCGTTCGCGCCCTGCCGCGTTTCGATGTAGCCGCGTTCGATCAGGTCATTGAGCACCCGGCCGAGCGATTGTTTGGTGATCGCCAGCAGTCGCAGCAGATCCTTGACCGTCAAGTCCGGCTGGCGGGAGATGAAGTAGAGCGCGCGGTGATGCGCCCTCCCCAGCCCTTGCGCGGCGAGCCCTTCGTCGATCGACCGGGTCAGCGCGGAATAGCCGAAATAGAGCATCTCGATGCCCCGGCGTATCTCATCCTCCCGCAAAAACAGGGGCGAAGCGGGCGCGATCTGGGATGTGGTGGTGGGTGCTGGAGAATTATTTGCGCTCATGCCGGCCGTTTCCAGAACGAAGATTTGGGCAGCCTGTATGGCGAGCAGCGAGTGCAATGACTAGGCTTTCCTTTCGCGCCGGACACGCTATATGCCGATCCGCACCGGCCCAAGCCGGACCTAGTTGGGGCGTAGCCAAGCGGTAAGGCAGCGGTTTTTGGTACCGCCATGCGCAGGTTCGAATCCTGCCGCCCCAGCCAG
>DATEJA010000149.1:0-18900 GCA_035278405.1 Sphingobium sp.
TCGGGCGGCTATTATTATGCCCGGCTGGAATTCAAATTCTGACGATTGCCTGAAGGTCGCGAAGGAAGGCCGGTTCCGGAAAATGGAGCCGGCCTTTTTCTCGGGCTTTGGGTGGAGGGGACATAATTAGTTCGTCATGCCAGCGCAGGCTGGCATCTCAGGCGATAGGGCACAACCTGGCCTCCCGAGATCCCAGCCTGCGCTGGGATGACGAGGTATGAAACGTCCGCTACGGCCCAAATACTCCTGACCCCGTCACCCCAACCGCCGCGCCTCGCGCACCACCAGCATCGGCACGCCATCGCGCACCGGAAAGGCGAGCCCCGCCGCTTCCGACACCAGCTCTTCCCGCTCCGCGTCCCAGCGCAGCGGCGTGCGCGTCACCGGGCAGACCAGCTTGGCCAGCAGCCAGGGATCGGGCGCCGCGCTCATTGCATGGTCGCGCCGCCGTCGCGCTCGATGCGGCCGACGATCTGCATCAACTGGATGATGCGTTCGGATCGTTCATTGAGCGTATCCGCCTCCAGCAGCGTCTGCTTGGCGGCGGGGTCGAACGGCACGACCTGCGCGATGCCGTTGACCAGCGCCATGTCGTCGAGGCGCGAGACGGCGGTCCAGTCCACCACATAGCCCAGCGCCTCCGCGAAGCGCCGCGATTCCTGTTCCAGCGCCGCACGCTCGACTGCGGACAATATCTCGTCGCCCGGCGCCTGCTCGACATCCGCCTCGATCTGGCGGAAGGGTGTCGCGACGTCCAGTTCGCGGATCAACCGGAAGCGGGCGAGGCCCTTCAGCAAGATGTTGAAACGGCCATCCTCCAGCGCCTCGATATGGGCGATATGGCCCAGGCACCCCATGTCGAACAACGCCGGCTTTGGCCCCTCCCCCCGCGGCTGGATCATGCCGATGCGGCGATCGCGCGCCATCGCGTCATGGATCAGCGCCTTGTAGCGCGGCTCGAAAATGTGCAGCGGCAGGTCCATGCCCGGAAGCAGCAGCGCGCCCGCCAGGGGAAAGATCGACACGCGCGCGCTGTTCATGGGGGCGCGGCCGGTTCAGGAAAAGAGGATCTGCGACAACTTGCGCCGCTGCGCCGCCACCCAGGGATCCTCAAGTCCGGTCGCCTCGAACAGCTTGAGCAGCTGCGCGCGCGCCGCGCCATCGTTCCAGGCACGGTCGCGCCGGACGATCTCCAGCAGTTCCTCGGCCGCGCGATCCCGGTCGCCGTTGCTCATCAGCCCGCCGGCCAATTCGAAGCGCGCCTCATGATCGTCGGGGTCGGCCGCGACCTTCGCCTCGATCCCCGACAGGTCGGCCACGGGCTTGGCATCGCGCGCCAGCGCGATCGCCGCCCGGGCGCGATCCACCGCCTGGTCCTTCGCCGCGTCGGCCGGCAGCGCGGCGAGTACCGCGTCGGCCTCGTCCAGCCGCGACAGCGCCACCAGCGCGCGGGCGCGGCCGGCGGCGACATCGGCATTGTCGGGGACCATTTCGGCAATCTGCTCGAACACCGACAGCGCGCGCTCCGCCTCGCCGCCCGCCAGCACTTCCTCGCCCATCGCGATCAGCGGGGCGATCTCCTCCAGCTGCGCCTTTTCGTCCGACTGGATCGGCAGCTGCGCCAGCAACTGGTCGAGATATTGCTTCAGCTGCCCTTCGGTGCGCGCCTGGCTCAGGTCCGCGACCGGCTGGCCCTGGAACACGGCATAGACGGTCGGGATCGACTGGACTCGGAACTGCGCCGCGATGAACTTGTCCTCGTCGACATTGATCTTGACCAGCTTGACGCCCTTGGCCGCATAGTCGGCGCTGACCTTCTCGATCACGGGGGCAAGCTGCTTGCAGGGGCCGCACCATTCGGCCCAGAAATCGACGATCACCAGCTGGGTGCGCGACGGCTCCACCACTTCGCGGCGGAATTTCTCCACCGCCGCCTTATCAGCCTCGCTCATTCCAAGGGTCGCCACGCTTGATATCTCCTGCTCGCATGCGGTCGGGTGCCGCCTCCATACAGCGCCTTATGTGGGGCGTCACCCTTTTGGCACAAGATCAGAAGCTATAGCCCACGCCCACCGCACCCATCCACTGGTTCTTCGATCCAGCGATGCTGACGATCGGCGACTTGGCATAGTCGCCCAGCAGGCGCGAATAGCCTGCCAGCGCGAACAGCGCCCAGCCCCGGCGAATGTCGCCCGACAGCGACAGGCCGCCGGTCAGGTTGGCGCTCACCTTCTTGAAGCCCGCTCCGTCGCCCGCCCGGTCATAGACCGGCAGCCCCGAAGCGACCGCGCCCGCCGCATCGACATCATAATAATAGCGGCCATATTTCTTGCCGACATATTCGGCCGAAAGGCCAAGGCCGACGAAGCTGCGCGTCGACAGCGGCGTTGCATATTCGATCGCGGGCGTGATCACATAGCTGCCGTGCGCGCCCGCCACATCCTTGGTGACCGCCACGCGCGCGGACAGATTATCATAGGGGCTGGTAAAGACCCCCGTTTTGCCGATGCCGACAAAGCCGCCCACTTCCACGGCGACGTCGCGCTTGCCGAGCGCGCGGACCGCGTCATCCTTGACCCTCTTGCGGCTCGTCCGATCCAGCCGGACATTGACCACCGGGCCCAGTTCGAAATCGATCCCGTCCGCATCGCGATTGGGGATGGCGTCGACGTAGAGCGAGGGCCCGCGCGTCCAGAAGGCGAAGTCGCTCACCTTGCCGCGCAGCTGCGGCACGGGGATCACCCGATAATCGTCCGACCCTTCATAGCTAGGAATGACGGCCGCGCCGATGCCGACGGTCAGCGCATTATGATTGGCCTCCTGCGCGAAGGCGCAAGGCGCGGCGCCGAGCATGAGGCAAGCAAGCCCTATGGCCAGGATATGGCGATGGATCATAATTCCCCTGTTCCACCTAAGATCAAGATCCTAGAATGTTTCGCTGCCATGCCAGTTCCGGCATGGCCTCCTCACAGGAAATATTTGACCTTCACCAACTGCCGCACCGGCGCCCCGCCGACCGCGAACCGAGCCGCACGAAAGCTGGGCGCGCCGAAGCGGATCGCGGGATTGCGCGAAAAGCCCACGCCCTCGCGCGGGATGCCGGCGAAGGTATCCAGCCGGCCATTGCCATTTTCATCATGGATGATGGCGATGGCATAATC
Organism: Sphingobium sp.; assembly: GCA_035278405.1. Taxonomy (GTDB): domain Bacteria; phylum Pseudomonadota; class Alphaproteobacteria; order Sphingomonadales; family Sphingomonadaceae; genus Sphingobium. The sequence continues at coordinate 3,162 of DATEJA010000149.1, forward strand.
GCCCGGCGCCAGCGCTCCCAACGGAAAGGCGCCCGATGCCGCCGGGATGGTGAAATGCCGCCGGTCAGGATCGCTGCTGCAATCGGGGAAATAGCGCGGCAACCGCGTCACGCAGACGAGGATATTGCCCTTGGTCGAGCGCAGCCCTTCCAGCCCCAGGCTGAGCGGCTGCCCCTGGTCGGGCACCGCTCCGCCCAGCGCCACCATCGCTCCCAGCAGAGCCAGCCATTTTCCCGTCATGTCCGCGCCTTGTCCCAATCGCCCAGCCCCCGGTCCGTGCCGCACAGCCTGTCCCAGAAACGAAAATACAGCCCGTAATTGCAGGCATAAAGATCATGGTGCCGCTGATGATGGCTGGCGGTGATCAGCCAGCGTCCCGCGCGCCCCCGGACGAGCCAGCGCGGAAACATCTCCCACCCCATATGGTTGGTGACGCCCATCACCGTCATGATCGCCAGCACCACCCCCAGCGCGCCGACATGGATCGGGATCAGGAAGACGAGCGCCGGGATCACCACCGCGCCGGTCAGTGCTTCGATGGGATGGAAGCTCATCGCGGCCCAGGCGGTCGGCGGGCGGCTCGCATGATGGACAGCATGGGCGACCCGGAACAGGCGCGGCCGGTGCATCCAGCGATGCGTCCAGTAGAACCAGGCGTCATGCGCCAGCAGGTAGAGCAGCACGGAGACAGGCAGATACCAGAGCGGCCAGGCCTGGACATCGTCATAGATGCGCGTCCAGCCCCGCGCCTGCCAGCCCCAGGCGATGATCCCCGCCGGCACGCCATAGATCAGCGCCGATGCGATCGACCAGCCGATCTCGCGCCGAATCTGCCCGCCAAGGCCGCGATATAGCCCCGGCTGGCGCACATGGGTCGCCCACGCGAAGCCGCCGCTGCTGAGCAGATAACGCATCGCGACGATGGCGCTCATCGCAAGGGCGGACAGGATGATCGCGGCGGCCATCGCGGCCGACTATAGGGCGAGCCCGGCCACCCGTCACCCCGATCTCGTCAGGTCCTCGGTCGCGCCTGGCGATAGCTGCCCAGCATCCGCACCCATTTGCTGTGGAATTCCAGCTCGGCGAGCGCCCGGTCGACCGCCGGATCGCCCGGCATGCCTTCGATGTCGCAGAAAAATTCGGTCGCCGCGAAGCTCGCCCCGCGCTGATAGCTTTCCAGCTTGGTCATGTTGACCCCGTTGGTGGCAAAGCCGCCCATCGCCTTGTAGAGCGCGGCCGGGATATTCTTCACCTCGAACAGGAAGGTGGTCATCACCGGCTCGCCGTCCGGCTCGGGCATTTTCGGCTCGCGCGAAAGCACCAGGAAGCGCGTCATATTGTCGTCGCTATCCTCGATATTCTCCGCGATCAGCTTGAGGCCGTAGATCTCGGCGGCGAGCGCGGGCGCGATCGCCCCGTCGCCGGGCTTGCCCGCTTCCGCCACCAGCGCCGCCGCGCCGGCGGTGTCGGCATAGGCGATCGGCTGGATGCCCCGCTCGCGCAGATAATGGCGCGACTGGCCGAGCGCCTGGGGGTGGCTGATCGCGCTTTTGACGGGCGTGTCGTCCACCGCCATCAGGCAGGCGCGGATCCGCAGGAAATATTCGTCGACAATGTGCAGCCCCGATTCGGGCAGCAGGAAATGCATGTCGGCAACGCGGCCGTGCAGGCTGTTTTCGATCGGGATGATCGCCCGCGCCGCCTGGCCGCTGCGCACCGCTTCGATCGCATCCTCGAACGCGAAGCAGGGCAAGGGCGCGCAATCGGGCGCGTAGCCGATCGCGGCGAGGTGCGAATTGGCGCCCGGCGCACCCTGATAGGCGATGGCGTTGGATGGGTCGGCGGCCGCCCGGGCGGCCATTTCCGCGACGATCGCGCGAGCGGGGGCAGGGTAGTTTTCCATGGATGGCGCCGCGCTTAGGCACTCTTGCGCGCGCGCGCAAGCGCGGCACGCGGCGGCTTGGGCGAAAGCAACCCGTTCGCCGTTCAACCCCGCTTGCACGTTCGCACTTGCGCCATTATGGCAGCGCGCTAAAGGGGGCGCGGAAACCAAGCCGCCAGAACAGAAATTCAAGGGAATCCAAGCGAAATGGGCGATCGTTTCAACACCGTTGCAGGCTGGGCGTTGTTCGCGGGGATCATTGCGCTGGGTGGCGGAATCGTCAGCTCCAAATATTTCCATGCCGAACGGCCCGAAAAAATGGGCTACGCGATCGAAGGCGTGGAGGCCGAAGGCGGCGCCGGCGCGGCTGCGGGCCCGGGCCTCAACACGCTGCTCGCCAGCGCCGACGTCGCGGCCGGTGAGAAGGTCTTCGCCAAGTGCGCCGCCTGCCACACCGCCACCCAGGGCGGCGCGAACGGCATCGGCCCCAATCTCTACGCCACCGTCGGCGAAGCGGTCGGCCAGGGCAAGGGCGGCTTCGCCTTCTCCGACGCGCTCAAGAGCAAGGGCGGCAACTGGACCTTCGAAAATCTCGACCATTGGCTGACGAGCCCGCGTGAATTCGCGCCGGGCACGAAGATGACCTTCGCGGGCCTCGGCAATCCCGTCGACCGCGCGAACCTGATCGCCTGGCTCAACAAGCAGGGTTCGAACCTGCCGCTCCCCGCCGCCGACGCCGCGCCTGCCGCTGCCTCGGCCACCCCGGAAGCAGCGGCGGGCAACGCCACCAATGCGGCCGAAAGCGTCGCTGGCAAGGCCCCCGCCAACGCGGCCCCGGCAACCGGCCCCGCCGCGCCGGGCAAGTAAGCGGACGATCCAGGCACCGACGCGGAGCGCTGGCCGCGCCGCGCGTCGGCGGCTTGGGTGGAAACAAAACATAATTGGTTCGTCATGCCAGCGAAGGCTGGCATCTCAGGCGACAGGGCACAACCTGGCCTCCCGAGATCCCAGCTTGCGCTGGGATGACGATGGATAAGACTTCCGCAACTGGCCGAAGCCTGTCCCCCTCAACCCCGCATCCTCACCCCCAACAGCTCGCGCGCGTCGCCCAAGGCGATCACCAGATCCGCGCGCGCCGGCATTTCGGCCAATATGTGCCGCGTCAGCCGCTCATAATGCTGGACGAAGCGCGCCAGCGCCGCGTCCGTCATCACCCCCTCGCCGCCGCCAGCCCGCGCACGCAACGCCTCTTCCTGCTGCGCCCGCCAGCGCAGCACGACATCGAAATTCGGCGCCGCCAGCAGGATCAGCCGGTCGATCCGCGCGAACAGCGCCTGATATTCGCCGGCCAGCGCGTCATTGGCGTAACGCCGCCACACGCCCTGCCCGTCCTCATCCCGCTCCAGCGCATTGATCGGCCCGCGCAGCGCCGCCGCCTCCTGCGCCCTCGCGCCGACGCACCAGCCCTCCAGCAGCAACAGCCGCGTGTCCGGCCCGGCCCGGTCCCAACGGCTTTCGGGCAGGCGATCGTCCGCGCCCTTGTCGAATCGCGGCAGCAGGGCGCCCTCCCCGCGATCCAGCCGGGCGATCACCTCCAGCCCCAGCGCCACGTCATGCGTCCCGGGCACCCCACGCGTGCGCAGCAGCGGATGCACCGTCAGGCTCAGCGATTCGCGGTCGGCGCGGGTGCGGTAGAGATCGTCGATCGACAGCAGCGCCGTCGGCACGCCGACCCGGTCGAACCGCCGCTTCAGCCCCGCCGCCAGCGTCGACTTGCCGCTGCCCTGCGCGCCGCACAGGCCGATCACCAGCAGCCGGGCATCGCTTCCCTGCGCCAGCGCGTCTTCGATCAGGCGAGCGGCGGCCTCCAGCGCAGCCCCGCCCGGCCGGATCACCGCGCCGCGACCAGCAGCTTGTCGATCTTGCGCCCGTCCATGTCGACGACCTCGAACCGCCAGCCCTGATCGTCGACATAATCGCCGACTTCGGGCAGCCGCTTCAGCAGCCAGAGCGCATGGCCCGCGACCGTCGCATAATCCCGGTCGTCGGGCAGGTCTATGCCGATGCGATCGGCCAGCAGGTCGACCGGCATCTGGCCCGACACCAACAGGCTGCCATCGTCGCGCTCGACCAGATCGGGCTCCTCGTCCAGGTCGCGGTCCGACGCGAAGTCGCCGGCGATTGCGGACAGCAGGTCGGCGGGCGTCGCGATCCCTTCGAAATGGCCATATTCGTCATGCACCATGACCATGGGCACGTCGGCGCGGCGCAGCACTTCCAGCGCGTCCATCGCGTCGACCTGGTCGGGCACCACCTCGACCCGGCGCATCAGCGCCTCCAGGTTCAGCGGCTCGCCCCGGAACAAAGCGGTCATGATGTCGCGCGCCTGGACGATGCCGACTATGTCCTCCACCGTGCCGCGCCCGACCGGCAGCCGCGTGTGGGAGGTTTCCAGCAGCCGCGCGCGGATCATCGCCTCGTCGGCGCCGATGTCGATCCAGTCCACGTCCATGCGCGGCGTCATCACCTCGCGCACCGGCCGGTCGGCCAGGCGCACCACGCCGGAAATGATCGCGCGCTCGCTCTCCTCGATCACGCCCGACCGGCTCGCCTCGGCGACGATCAGGTGCAATTCCTCGGCGGTCACATGGCTTTCGGACTCGCGCGTCATGCCCAGCAGGCGAAAGATCAGCGCGCTCGACCCGTCCAGCACCCAGCCGACCGGCGCGGTCGCTTTCGCCAGCCACAGCATCGGCGTAGCCATCACCACCGCGATCGGCTCGGGCGCGCGCAGGGCGAATTGCTTGGGCACCAGTTCGCCGATGATCAGAGAGGCATAGGTGGTGACGCCGATCACCAGCGCAAAGCCCAGATGCTCGGCCGTGCTGGGCGCCAGGCCCAGTGCCTGCAACCGCTCACCCACGGGCGCGCCCAGGCTGGCGCCCGAATAGGCGCCCGCGACGATGCCGATCAGGGTGATGCCGATCTGCACGGTGGACAGGAATTTGCCCGGATCGCTCGCCAGCAGCAGCGCGGTGCGCGCGCCGCGTCGGCCCGCCTTCTCCATCGCCTGCAGCCGGGGGCGCCGCGCCGACACGATCGCCAGTTCCGACATGGCGAACACGCCATTCAGCGCCACCAGCGCCAGGATGATGACAAGGTCGACCCAAGGGAAGGGCGTCGGAGCGTGCGGGGGGATCGTGGCCATGGTGGTCAGCTACGCCCTATAACCCTGTTTCTTGCAATTTCACAACCATCCCATCACCTGCCGTTCAGTTCGCTTGTGGAACAAACCGTGCCGCTTAGCCATTGGGGCTGCAACGGTGCTTCCAGGCACAGGACAGACAAGGGAATGGATTCTATGCGGATTTCTCATCGCATCATGGGCGCGGCCGGTCTGGCCGCGATGCTGGCCACCACCGCCTGCACGACCGATCCGAACACGGGGCAGCGCCACATCTCCAAGGCCGCGATCGGCGGCATCGGCGGCGCGCTGGGCGGCTATCTGGTCGGCGACCTGGTGGGCGGCCGGCGCGACCGCACCGAAAAGATATTGGGCGCAGGGATCGGCGCCGTCGCGGGCGCGGGCATCGGCGCCTATATGGACGCGCAGGAAAAGAAGCTGCGCGAAGAAACCGCCGGCAGCGGCGTCGACGTGATCCGCGACGGCGACAATCTGGTGCTGCGCATGCCCTCGGGCATCACCTTCGCGACCGACAGTTCCGCGGTCCAGCCGCAATTCCGCCCGACGCTGGACCAGGTGTCGTCCGTGCTGGCGCAATATCCCAAAACCTATATCGACGTATATGGCCATACCGACAGCGACGGCTCGGACGCCTATAACCAGACGCTGTCGGAACGGCGGGCGCAGTCGGTGGCGGATTATCTCACCAGCCACGGCGTCCAGTCGGCGCGCATCGCGACGCGCGGCTTCGGCGAGACCCAGCCGATCGCCTCCAACGAAACCGCCGAGGGCAAGGCCAGCAACCGCCGCGTGGAGATCAAGATCGCCCCGGTGACCGAAGGCGACGTGCGGGGGTAAGAGCCTGGCTGGTCTCTGGCTCTCCGGCGAAGGCCGGGGAACAGCATGTCCAAGCCCCCGTTCGTGTCGAGCGAAGTCGAGACACCGCATGGCCGGCTTCTCGGCTTCGCTCGACGCGAACGGACGAGACTAAAAATTCGCCTTCAGGCCATCGATCACGAACTGCGCGGCCAGCGCCGAGAGCAGCACGCCGAGCAGCCGGGTGATCACCGCCTCGATCTTGCTGCCGAGCAGCGCCATGATCGGGCCGGCGGCGAGCAGCGAACCCAGCATCAGCGCCAGCACCGTCAGCACCGCGCCCATCACCACCAGCCGTTCGGACAGCCCGTCGGCGCGCGACATCAGCAGCATCACCGTCGCGATGGAGCCCGGCCCCGCGATCATCGGCATCGCCATGGGAAAGACCGACACATCCTCCACCTGCGGGGTTTCAGCGATCTTGTGCGCGCGGTCCTCGCGCCTTTGGGTGCGCTTTTCGAACACCATGTCCATCGCGATGATGAACAGCATGATGCCGCCAGCGATGCGGAAACTGTCGAGCTGGATGCCGAGCAGGCCCAGCAGCTGCTTGCCCCACAGCGCGAAGACCAGCAGGATGCTGGCGGCGATGCCGACCGCGCGGATCGCCATCGCCCGCCGCTGCGCCGGGGTCGCGCCGGTCGCCAGGCTGGCGTAGATCGGCGCGCAGCCCAGCGGGTCGATGATCACGAACAGCGTGACGAAGGCGGAAATGAAAAGTTCGCTCATGCCCCGGGCGCCGCGACCTTGTCGTCGATCACCACATCATAGCCGCTGCCGTTCCACGCGCGCACGGTGACGCGGCGGCTGCCGTCGGCGGCGACATCGGCGCTCCAGACCAGGCTGTCGTCCGCCGGCGGCGCGGCGGGCTTGCCCCCGGGCGAAGGCGGCGCGCCCGCGCCATGCTCCCGCCGCTTGCAGGTCGCGACCTTGCCGATCAGGAACTCGGGCGCCTCGCGCGGCTTGGCGAGGCTGTCGCCATGATCGAGGATCCACTGCCACACGCCATGCTTGTCGCGCCGCCAGAGGGTGGTGAAATAACCGACCGTTCCGTCCGGCCGCTGCCAGTTGCCGGTGCTCGCGGCCAGGTTGCCGTCGCACGACACGGTGATGGCGGACGGCGTCCAGCTCACCGCCTTCACCGGATCGGCGCGGCCCTTGAGCCATTGGCGAGCCAGCACGCGCTGGGGCACGAACATCACCGCATCCTCGGCGGCGGTCGCGCGGAAAGCGGTCCATTGCCCCTTCTGCTGGGCCAGGCGATTGAAGGCGATCTCGGCGGCGAAGACCGAACTCGGGTCAGGCTGGTAGCGCATCGGCGGACGCGCCGCGACCAGCGCCAGCAGCGCCGCGCCGATCAGGACAGCCCGCCCTGCCCTCACAGCCCCTCCGGCTTCGCCAGCCCCGCGCGGGCATGGGCCGCCACCAGCGTGTTGCGCAGCAGCACCGCGATCGTCATCGGCCCGACCCCGCCGGGCACCGGGGTGATCGCCCGGACATGGGCCAGCGCCTCGGCGGTGGCGACATCGCCGACGATCCGGCTCTTGCCATCCTCGGTATCGGTGACGCGGTTGATGCCGACATCGACCACCGTCGCGCCGGGCTTGATCCATTCGCCCTTCACCATCTCCGGCCGGCCGACCGCCGCCACGACGATGTCGGCGCGGTGCACGACCGACGCCAGGTCGCGGGTGCGGCTGTGCGCGATGGTGACGGTGCAATTTTCGCCGAGCAGCAGCTGCGCCATTGGCTTGCCGACGATGTTGGAGCGACCGACGACCACCGCCTCCAACCCCGACAGGTCGCCCAGTTCGTCCTTCAGCAGCATGATGCAGCCCAGCGGCGTGCAGGGCACCAGCGCCTCCTGCCCGGTGGCGAGGCGCCCCGAATTGACGACATGGAATCCGTCCACATCCTTGGCCGGGTCGACCGCCCCGATCACCGCGGCCTCGTCGATATGGTCGGGCAGCGGCAGCTGCACCAATATGCCGTCGACCCGCTCATCGGCGTTCAGTTCCTCGACCAGGTCGAGCAGCTCTTCCTCGCCGATGCTGGCGGGCAGCTTGAATTCCAGGCTTTCCATGCCGGCTTCCACCGTCATCTTGCCCTTGTTGCGGACATAGACGGCGCTCGCCGGGTCCTCACCCACCAGCACCACGGCCAGGCCCGGCTTGCGTCCTGTGCGCTCGACGAAGGCGGCGACGCCCTCGCCCACCTTGCCGCGCAGCGTGGCGGCAAAGCCCTTGCCGTCGATGATCTTGCCGATGGTCATGCTGCCTCGCCCCGTTCCTTGATGATGGCGGAAAGCCGCTCCAACGCGCGGCCCCCGCCCTTGATCCGCAGCCGCTTTAGCCGGTTGCCCTCGCCCGATTCCAGCGAAATCGCGCTGCGCGGCCAATCCAGCAGCCTGGCCAGCAACGCGATCAGCGCCGCGTTCGCACGGCCCTTTTCCGGCACCGCGCGCACCCGCGCGCAGAGCCAGTCGGCGCCCTTCTCGTCCGTCCACCGCCCGCCCATCTCCTCGCGCGCGGCGCCCGGCGTCAGGCGGATGGACAGCAGTAGGTCATCGCCCTCCTGCCGCCAGAGGCTCACACGCCGCTCACACCAGGCCGAAGAGCGGCGGCAAGATCGCCTGGCGGATGATGAGGATGGCGAGCAGCACGACCATCGGCGACAGGTCGAGCGCCCCCAGGTCCGGCATCACCCGGCGGATCGGATTGTAGATCGGCGCCGTCATCCGGTCGAGCGCGATGATCACGGTGCGCACCACGTCGCTGGCCGTGTTGATGACGTTGAAGGCGATCAGCCAGCTCATGATCGCCTGAAGGATGATGATCCACCACAACACATCGAGCAGGATGACGATGATCTGATAGAGCGCGTAGGCCATGCGGTCTCCGAATTGATTGCGGATGCTCTAGCCGAGGGAGAGCCACCGGGACAAGCGGGCAGCGCGCGCTTTCCAAGAGTTAGGATTGACTGAGACCTCCGTTCGTATCGAGCGCAGTCGAGATACGGATGCGCGACCGCTTCTCGACTTCGCTCGAAGCGAACGGGTCGAGGGGGCGCCTACCGCCGCACCAAAGTCCCCGCACCGCGCTTGGTGAAAATTTCCAGCAGCATCGCATGCGGCACCCGCCCGTCCAGAATGACGGCGGCGTCCACCCCGCCCTCGACCGCCTTCACGCAGGTTTCCAGCTTCGGGATCATGCCGCCCGAAATCGTGCCGTCCCCCTGCAATATCTTGATCGCGGCCGGATCGAGGTCGGTCAGCAACTGCCCCTGCTTGTCCAGCACGCCCGGCACATCGGTCAGCAGGAAGAAGCGCGACGCCTGCAGTTCCGCCGCGATCGCGCCTGCCATCGTGTCGGCGTTGACATTATAGGTATGGCCATCCGCGCCGATGCCGACCGGGGCCACCACCGGGATGATGCCGCTCTGCGACAGCGTGTCCAGAATGGAGCGGTCGACCTTCACCGGATCGCCGACGAACCCCAGGTCGACATTGCGCTCGATCCCCGAATGAGGGTCCGCCTCGCGCTTGCCCAGCACCTTTTCGCACAGGACCAGGCCGCCATCCTTGCCCGAAATGCCGACCGCGCGCCCGCCCGCGCCGGCGATCCAGCCGACGATTTCCTTGTTGATGGAGCCCGCCAGCACCATTTCGGCGATCTGCGCCGTTTCCTTGTCAGTGACGCGCAGGCCGCCGATGAACTGCGATTCGACGCCCAGCTTCTTCAGCATCGCGCCGATCTGCGGCCCGCCGCCATGGACGACGACGACATTGATGCCGACCGCCTTCATCAGCACCACATCCTCGGCGAAATCGCGCGCCGCCTCGGGGTCGCCCATGGCATGGCCGCCATATTTGACGACGAAGGTCTGCCCGGCATAGCGCTGCATATAGGGCAGCGCCTCGACGAGGGTTTCGGCCTTGGCAAGGAGCGCGGGATCGGGGGCGTGCTTGATGTTCATGCGCGCGCGCATAGGGCCTTATGCACGCGGGGGCAAGTTTTGGTCCCACCCCTCACCCCTCTGGCGGGAGGGGGGCAAGAAATCCCCCTCACCAAGCCATCCGATATTTCACCCCCATCGCCTGCGCCAGGTTCCGCTGCCGCCGCTCGACCGCCTCGCCGAACAGGTCGACATCCACCCCGCGCAGCCGCAGCGACAGCGTGTCGCCCTCCATTTCCAGCCGCGAGGCGAGCAGCGGCCCTTCGACCCCGCCCGACAGTCGCTGGCCCAGCCTGATCGCCAACCCCCAGAGCGTCGCGCGCTGCAAGGCTTCGGGCGGCGCCAGCCGCTCGATGCCCAGCGGCAATGCCGTGCCCCCGCCGAAATTGCTGTGCAGCGCCTGCGCCAGCATCGCCCGTTCCAGCGCGGTGATCCCCACCCAATTGCTGTGCAGCGCGATCTCGACGCCGCGTTCGGCGCGAAAGTCGGGATTGGCGCGCCAGCCGACATCGGCGAGCAGGCAGGCGGCCCGGCGGATGCGGCGCCAGGACGCGCCGTCATCGCCGAACAGCGGCGCGATCCAGCGGTCGATCTTGTCGCCATGGCCGGGAAAGCGCCCCTGCGCCTCGCCCTCCGCCTCGGCCGCGACCAGCAGCGGGTCATGTGCCCGGAGGTCGGCCGGCAGGTCCTCGAACAACAGCCCTTCGCGCAGGCCATAGGCCGACACGACAAGGTCGCTGGATTTCAGCTGCCGCACCACCACCGACAGCAAGGCGGCGGCGTCCGGCAGGGTCGGCACGCGCGACCCGGTCATCGCGGGAATGTCCTTGAGGCGCGATCGCCCCACGTGCGACACGATTCGCGTCAACTGCTCGGCGCGGCTCGCCGGCATGGCATATTGATGCACCACCGGCAGCGGGAAGTGGGTCAGCTGCATGTCGAACCGCGCCAGAGCGCGCCACGACCCGCCGACCATGTAGAAAGGCAGGCCCGGCTCGACCGACCAGCCCGCCTTGCCCAGCATCTTCTTCACCTGCCGTTCCAGCACGCCCGGCCCCTTGGCGCGGATCTGCGGCAGGCGCAGCACGCCCAGCGGCAGCGAGATCGTCTCGTGCACGCCGCCATCGCGCACCCGCGCCAGTTCCAGGCTGCCGCCGCCCAGGTCGCCGACGACCCCATCAGCGCCGGGGATGCCCGACAGCACGCCATAGCCGGCCGCGATCGCTTCCTGCGCGCCGGACAGAAGCTCGACCTTCAGCCCCATGGCGCGGCCGCGCAGGATGAATTCCTCGCCATTGGCGGCGTCGCGCACCGCCGCCGTCGCCACGCAGCGAATATCCTGCACGTCCATCTCGCGGCAGAGATGGGCGAAGCGGCCGACCGCGCGCAGCCCGCGCTCCATCGCCTCAGGCTCGATCCGCCCGGTCCGCCCGAGCGAGGCGCCCAGGCCCGCCATCACCTTTTCATTGAAGAGGATGAAGGGGATGCGGCGCGGCCCGTCATAAACGACCAGGCGCACGCTGTTGGACCCTATGTCGATGATCGCCGTGCGCGCCTTGGCATGTTCGGGCGCCGTCGCATTGGCCTCGGCGATCGCCCGCACATGGCTCAGCATGGAATTCATCGGCGCTCAGGCCCGGCCGCGCAGGCGCAGCGTGGGCACCGCGCCGCTGTCCAGCGCCGCGCCGCGCCCGGAAAGCGACGGGTTGGTCATGAAGTAGCGGTGCAGGTTGAACGGCCGGCCACCGGAATCGACCCGCGCATAATGGCCGTCGCTGTCCAATTCCCAGCTCTGTTCGCTGTCGATCAGGTTCGCGACCATCACCTGGTCCAATATCTGGTCGTGGACGGTGGGGTTCTCGACCGGCGCCAGGAATTCGACGCGGCGGTCGAAATTGCGCGGCATCCAGTCGGCCGAACTGATGAAGACCTTGGCGCCATTATTGGGCAGCGCCTTGCCGTTGCCGAAGACGGTGATGCGGCTATGCTCCAGGAAGCGGCCGACCACCGACTTCACCCGGATATTCTCCGACATGCCCGGAACGCCCGGCCGCAGGCAGCAGATGCCGCGCACGATGAGGTCGATCTGCACGCCGGCATTGCTGGCGGCATAGAGTTTCTCGATGATCGCGGGGTCGACCAGCGAATTCATCTTCGCCCAGATGGTGCCGGGGCGGCCGGCGCGGACATGGTCGATCTCCGCGTCGATCAGTTCGCACAGCCTGTTGCGCAGGTCGCGGGGCGATATCACCAGCTTTTCCAGCGTGCGCGGCTCGACATAGCCGGTGATGTAGTTGAACAGCGCGGCGGCATCGCGGCTATAGGCCGGGTCGGCGGTGAAGAAGCTCAGGTCCGTATAGATGCGCGCGGTGATCGGGTGATAATTGCCCGTGCCGAAATGGCAGTAGCTGCGGAACTGGTCGCCTTCGCGCCGGATGACCATCGACACCTTGGCGTGGGTCTTCCAGTCGATGAAGCCATAGACCACCTGCACGCCCGCGCGTTCCAGCGCGTCGGCCCACATCAGATTCTGCTCCTCGTCGAACCGGGCTTTCAGTTCCACCACGGCGGTCACCGACTTGCCCGCCTCGGCCGCGTCGATCAGTGCGCGGATGATCGCCGACTGCTTGCCCGCGCGGTAGAGCGTCTGCTTGATCGCCACGACATCGGGGTCGGTCGCCGCTTGTTTCAGGAACGAAACGACGACGTCGAACGCCTCATAGGGATGATGGACGACAATGTCCTTGGCCCGGATCGCGGCGAAGCAATCCCCGCCATATTCGCGGATGCGCTCGGGGAATCGCGGCGCATAGGGCTCGAACTTGAGGTCGGGGCGATCCTCCTCGACCACGCCCGACAGGTCGCCGATGCCGACGAAACCCTCCACCTCGGCGATGATCGCGTCATGGCCCTGCAGCATGTCCTGCAGCATCTCCTCGACCGGCTCGGGGATGCGTTCCTCTATCTCCATGCGGATCACCCGGCCGCGACGGCGGCGCTTGATGGCGCTGCGGAAATAGCGGACCAGATCCTCCGCCTCTTCCTCGATCTCGATATCGGAGTCGCGGATGATGCGGAACACGCCGCTGTTGCGCACCCGATAGCCGGGGAAGAGATCGGCGGAAAAGCGCCGGATCACCGCCTCCAGCGCCATGTAGCGCGCCGGCTCCCCCGGCACCCGCACGAAGCGCGCGAGCGAGGAGGGGATCATCACCAGCTCGCGGATCGGCTGCTTGTCCGACAGCCGTTCGAGGTCGAAGACGATCGAGAGCCCCTGATTGGGGATGAAGGGGAAGGGATGCGCCGGGTCCAGCGCCTGGGGCGTCAGGATCGGGAAGACCTGGGACAGGAAATGCTCGCGCAGCCAGGTTTCGCTTGTCTCGTCCATCGGGCTCAAGGGACCGATCACCTCGATCCCCACCGCCGCCAGCTCGTCATGCAGCGCGCCCCAGACCTTCTGCTGCGCGCCCATCAGCCGCGCGGTCGTCTCCGCGATCGCGCCCAGCTGCTGCGCCGGGGTCAGCCCGTCGGCCGACCGCATGTCGACATCCTGCAACTGCTGGCCTTTCAGCCCCGCCACGCGCACGCTGAAGAATTCGTCCAGGTTCGCGCCGGAGATGGACAGGAAGCGCAACCGTTCCAGCAGCGGATGGGCCCGGTTCATCGCCTCTTCCAGCACGCGCTGGTTGAACGCCAGCCAGGACAGTTCCCGGTTGAAATAGCGCTCGCCAGGCACGGTCAGATTGGCGGAGGGGTCGGCTTCGGCCACGTGTCTCTCACGCTGTCAGGGGTGGGGATCCTGCCCGACTATAGGCAAAAATCCGGCCGCTTGCAGGGCCTCTTTCGCCATAGCGACAGAAATCTTACGACCAGATGACATCGCCCCTTCGTTGAGCAGGCGCGTCACTTCGGCAATCGCGGCATAGCTGCGCTCGATCCGGCGCAGCAGCCAGTCGGCGAGGTCGGGCGCGAAGGAGGCGCCCATCCGCCCCAGCGCCCGTTCGATGAGCGCGCGGGCAAGCGGCTCGTCCGGTTCCTCGATCGCGACATGCGGCGCGGCGGCAAGGCGCGACTTGAGGTCGGGCAGCGCGACGGTCCATTGCGCCGGCGCCGTCCTGCCGATCAGCAACAGCGGCCGCCGGCTGGTCTGCGCCTCGTTCCAGGCGTGGAACAGCCTATGTTCGTCCTGCCCTTGCGCATCGTCGATCACGCTGCCCCCGCTCATCGCGGCGAAGCGCTGCCCCAGCATCGTGCGCCCCGACAAAGGCGGCCCGGTCAGCACACTGGTGGCGAGCGGCCAGTCGCGCCAGCCTTCCAGATGGCGCACGGCCATGCGATTGGCCTCGCTCACCAGGAAATCCTCGCCCGTTCCCTGGCCCGGCCAGTCGAACGGCAGGCTGATCTGGCTCATTGCGGCGCCGGGGCTCCGCCGGCCGGGGCGGCGGCGGCCGGGCGCCTGATCCGCAGGCTGGAACCGGATGCCGTCACCGCAAAGCCCCGCGCCTGCAGCGCCGCCCGCAACGCGTCGGCCGTGCCGTCGAAGCTCACCTGCATGACCGACGTGCCGCCCAGCGCCAGGCTGGTCGTCGCCGCCGACCGCACGCCGGGGATCGAGCGCAGCGCCGCCTCGCCCTGCGCCACCGACCCGACATCGGGCGTATCGAACTGGATCGACACGCTGCTCGTCGTCGCGGCGCTGGGCACCGGCGTCTCGACCACGTCGCTTGCGCCCGCTTCGGTCGCATTCTCGATCGCCAGCGCATCGGCGTCGACCGGCTCCTCGATGATCAGCGACGGGTCGGGACGCAGCCGGCCGTCATTGAGCGCGGCGGTATAGAGCTGGTCGATCCGTCGCGCGGCCTCGTCCAGCATCTGCGGGATCGCGCTGTCGGCCGAGGCGCGCAGGCTGAAGCTGCCGATCAGCCTGTCGTCGGGCCCATAGCGCGCGGTGAAGGTGCCCAGCACCGGCCCGCCCGGCCATTGGCGCTCGATCCGCGCGATCGGGACGATCACGTCGGCGGCGCCATATTGGTCGAGCAGCACCCGCCACCACAGCCGCCCGCGCCGCCCCACCTGTCCGGCGTTGAGCAGGATCGGATCGGCGATGGACCCGGCGACGCGCACATAGTCGATCGCGCTTTCCCCGGTGCGGAAGCGCGCCCAGGCCTTCTGCCATTCGTTGATCCGCTCGTAGGACACGGCCGACCCGCCGTCCCACATCACCGGGATGACGAGCAGCGGCGGCGAATGGACGACATTGGCGCCGGTCACGCCCAGCAGCTGCCCCGTGCGCGCCCGGTCGAACAGGATGCCCAGCGTCGCGATATAGCGCGTCGGCCCGACCTGCTCATATTCGATCTCGACGCCGGAGATCATGCCTTCCAGCTGCGAATCGGACAGGGCGGGCACGCCGGCATCGCCATGGGTCCGCTGCCACAGCATCCGCCACGCCTGCCGCTCCGCCAGCCGCCAGCCGGCCGCGCGCGCGCTGTTCGAATCCTTGCCCAGCACGTCCACCTTGACGCCGCTCACCTGATAGTCGCCGCCGCTGGCGATCGGCGGCACGCCGCGCTCCCCTTCCATCTGCGCGAACAGGGCGGCGGCGGCGAGGCCGATCGCGATGGCAGCGACGATCTGGACGGGGCGCGAGAGCAGGCGAAACAGCCGCAATGGCTGAAAACTCAGGCGCGACAAGGCAGGGGACAGGCTCACGCGCGTCCTTTTGGCGGCATTTGTTTCCCATGCCAAGCGGCAACCCATTTCCCGTTCCGTTTTCCGCTCGCTTGTTCTAGTGGCTCGACCATGAGCGACACCGAATCCTACAGCTACGCCAAGGCTGGCGT
>DATEJA010000150.1:0-12569 GCA_035278405.1 Sphingobium sp.
GCGCACGGCGAGGCGCAGCTTGGCCGGGGCGCCCGGGATCTGGACCTGGCTTTCGGTCAACAGTGCCGCCGCGCTGACGGTCTTCTCGTTGAAGCGGCCGAACTGATAGGCTGCGGTCCAGTCGATATTGACCAGGCCCGAAGAGCCCCACAGGCGGGCGCCGACGGTCCACCGGCGATCCTCTCCCTTCACCAGGTTGATCGCCGCTGCGTCATTTTCTGAGCGGATGAGGAAGGGGTCGAGAACGATGTCGGTATGCGTGCTGCGATACAGGCGCAGGCTGCCATAGGCACCGTAGAAGCGCTGCGTATCGCTGGTCCGGTCGTCGAACGCGCCGTTCTGATAATCGACCGGCTTCACGGCGAACAGGGTCAGATCGGTGTTCGGCCGGTTGGCATAGGCGACGATGCCGTCAAATGCCTGCTCGACATTCGCGTTGGCCTGAAGGCCGAAGAGAAGGCCGTTGCCAAGCGACATCTGCTGGCGGCCGACCCTTGCGCCGACCGTGACGTCGGCGATCCTGGTCTGGGCCTCGACGAACAGTTCCGCAACATCGATGCTGTTCTGCTGCTTGCCGGAATAGGGCTTGGGCATGTTCCAGGCAGGCTGTTGCGCGCTGACCAGCTGGCCGAAGACCCGGATGTTCCGGTTGAGGTGCAGGTCGGCGCCATATTGATGGCGAAAGCTGAAATAGGTCTGGTTCCTGGTGCCGCCCCCCGCGAAGCTGCCGTAGGTCTGGGCAATGGCCTGGAGGCGTTCCTCGCCGCTGAGGGTAAGGTAGGCGTCGCCGCCGAGCGGGATATGCTTGAGCGGGGCGAAGACGCCTTCCTTGGCGGCGGCTGCCTCGGTCGGATAGGAGTCGTTCCAGCGCTGAAGATAATAGGGGCCGCTCTTGGCGCCGCGCCTGGCATTGAGCGGCGCGTCGACGCGGGGGGCGCGAACCTTGGCGGGTTCGCCGGCGGGGAGAGGGCGATCAGGCGATTGCGAGGGATCGGCGACCAGGGGCGAACCGGCGGTGTGGGGCGCGCTTGACGCGGCGGCCTCCTGGCTCCTGGCCTGAAGGGGCAGTCCCGCGGCGATGAGGCCGCATGGGAGGAGCAACGGGGAGAATCTGGAAAGTCTTTTAGGGGAGGTGTTCACGCATAATCTCCTGACCGTGACGCGATGTCACGGAGCCAAGCTGTTTCGGCGGATGGGAGCGCCCTGCGGTGCGATGGGCCTCGAAGGGCGGGATGTCGTTCCGGTCTCGGCGGTGGGGAGGCCATATTTGCCCCGCCCACCGCGATCAGACCTGTCCTGCGAAACGCTTGCTTCTTATGGTTGTGCCGACGCGTCCTGTTCGTTCGATCACGCCGGTTTTTCATCGCCGGGCCGGGGGTGGCCCTTGCCCGGCGATGAGGAAGTCGATCAGGGCTCCATGTGCCTGATGTCGGGATTGTAGGGATCCTGCTTCACGCCCTGGTCGGTGATGACGAAGCTCATCAGGTCCTGGCCGAGGATGAAGGGACCGGAATAGACCTTGTGCATGCGGTCCATGATCTCGCCTTCGGTGGCGCGCGGAATGTCGCCACGGCTGTAGAGCGAGATGTGCGAGGCGACGATCAGGCCGGGCTTGGTTTCGTTCAGCACGCGGCCGAGCGTTTCCGGATTGGCGAGATAGTCGTAGAAGTGCTGCACATATTTCGGCTCCGCCTTTTCAAGTGCAAGGCTGCCGACCGACAGGCTGTGGATCAGCAGGTCGACGCCCTTGGCATTGGCAACCAGCTTGGGAGCGTAGGTGGTGTCGCCCGACAGCACGACCGAGTGCTTGCCATAGTCGACGCGATAGCCATAGGCCGGCTGGACATGGCCATGGTTGACGAGGAAGGCGGTGACGCGCACGCCGTCCTTTTCATAGACCACGCCTTCCTTGATGACATGGGCGTTGATGGTCGCCGCGCTCTTGGGAAGTTCGCCGCCCAGGATGCGGATGCGGTTGTTTTCGGTGAACATCTGTTCGATGCCGCGGGCGACTTCGACGGTGCCGACCGGCCCCCAAAGCTCCAGCGGCGTGGTCCGGCGGCCATCGTCGGTGGGCATCGGCGCACTGGCATAAAGATCAGGCAGGCCGGTGAAATGGTCGGAATGCATGTGGGTGATGAAGACGGCGTCGATGTTGCGCATCGGCACCTTCCTCTGGTGCAGCCGGATGACAGCGCCCCGGCCGATGTCGAACAGAAGATGCTGCCCGCCGGCTTCGACGAGCGTGCTCATGCCGAAGCGATTGACGTTGGAGATCGGGGTGCCGGTTCCCAGCAGGGTGACGCGCATCTCCTGCGCTTGTGCGGCAAATGGTGTCAGGAACAGCAATATCGCAGATAACAGTCTGAGCATTTGGAGCCTCTCTTTATCGTGGATGGTGTCGACAGAAGGTAATTTGCCTCAGGCCTGTTCCCAGGCCGCGATGTCTTCCAGTTCGCCTGCCCTGGTCTGCAGCAGGCGGCGCAGCGTGCGCATCTCGCGCGGGGCATCGACCGTGACGACGCCGGTCAGCCGCATGTCGTCATCCAGCGAGGCCCAGCATTGCTGGCCCTCCTTCAGTCCCCTTCTGCGATAGACATGCGCCGCCCGCTCCGGCAGTCCCGCCATCTGGATATTGTGACCAAATTGGTCGGACCAGAGCCATGGCAGTTCGTCATAGCGCACTTCATGCCCCAGCGCGGCCTTGGCAGCGACAATAGCCTGATTTTGGGCGTTGGCCCAGGATTCCCGCCGCACCTGTCCCTGGACGTAGGAACAGGGGAAGCTCGTCACGTCACCGGCGGCGAAAATGGCGGGATCTTCGGACCGGCCGGTCGCGTCCACCGCAATTCCGTTGTCGCAGGCGAGCCCGGCAATCTCCGCCAGTTCGATTTCCGGCTCCGCCCCGATGCCGATGAGCAGCGCGGCGCCATGGATCTTGGTCCCGTCCGCGAGCGTGACGGTCACGCCGTCGCCCAGGTCGGTTGCCGAGGATACGGCCACGTCGGTACGCACGTCCACGCCGCGCGCACGGTGCAGATCGAGCAGCCAGTCCGACACCGCAGGCGGCACCGAGCGATTGCACAGGGATGAGGTCGCCTGCAGCACCACGACCTCCGCGCCAAGATCGCGCGCCGTGGCGGCGACTTCCAGGCCGATCCAACCGCCGCCCATGACGATCAGCCGTTCCCCTGCCTTGATCGAGGCGCGCAGCCTGGCCGCGTCATCGACCGAGCGCAGCAGGTGCATCCGGTCGCTGGGCGCATACCATTGCGGCACACGCGCCCTGCTGCCCGTCGTGAGGAACAGCAGGTCATAATCGGCCGTGCGCCCATCATCACAGACGATCCGCTTGTCCGCGCGGTCGATCTTCTCGACGCGCGTTTCTGCCCAATGCTCGACCTGAAGCGTCTCCAGCTCGGCCTCGGTCATCAGATAGGCTTTGGACACATCTTCCTTGCCGTTCAGGATGCCCTTGGACAGCGGCGGCCGTTCATAGGGAAGATGCGCTTCGGCGCCGATCAGCAGCACCCGCCCCGCAAAGCCTTCCTGCCGCAGCGTGCGTGCGACCCATGCGCCCGCCTGACCGGCGCCGACAATGACGGCAGAGCGCGGGGATGATGCGTCGTTCGACATGTTACAGCGCCACTTCGATGCGGTCCCCGACCACGCGGGTCGGATAGGATTTCACAGGCTCGGTGATCGGAGCCGAACGGGGTTCCCCGCTCGCCAGGTCGATCAGCCCCTGGTGCAGCGGGCACTCCACGCATTTATCCTCGACGAAACCGTCGGAAAGCCGCGCGGCCCCGTGCGAACAAAGGTCGTAGAGGGCGAAAAATTCATCCTCCACCCGGAAGAGCGCGATCGGCGTGCCGTTCGCATCGGCGGCCAGCGGCACGCCATCCTCGATATCGTCGATCGCGGCGACATCAATCCACTGTGTCATGACCGTTTCCATCAGATTGGCAGCGCAAGAAGGGTCTGGACGCGCGAGGTGTCGAAGATGCAGCGCTTGCTCTTGAAGCGCAGCTTGCCGTCCTCGCGCACGACGATGTCCTGATATCGGCCCGTCTGGTAGACGGTGGACTCGCCGATCTGCCCGGTGTTGATGACCAGATAGCTGCATTCCATGTGGATGCCGTCCGCCTGTTCCGTAAAGGTCAGACCCGAAACAAAATGACGATAGACGGCAGGCGCGAAGATGTTCGCGTTGCGCAGCGAAACCACGCGGTCGCGCAGCATCTTCTTGCTGTCGCAATAGATCACCGGCGCGGGGAGGCCGAGATCCTCATTTTCCTTCGGGATGATTTCGTAGAAGCAATCATCGACGAACATTTCGGGCCAGTCTTCCAGCCGGTTCGTGTCCAGGGTCGCGACATAGGCGTCCTGAAGAGCAAGCAGCTCCATGCGGGTTTCGTGGGACATCGGATCAACCTTCCTGCGGCGCGTAATCGTCGAGCGCCATCAGCTTGCGATAGCCGCGCCAGAACGAGCGTATGAGAGATTCGGTGATGAGCGTGTTCGCCTGGTCGGGTTCGTGCTTCGCCATTTCGATGACCGACGTGGCGCGGCCGTCGCGGACGGTGGCCTGCTGGACCAGCTCGGTCGCTTCGGTATCTTCCATGGAGATATAGCCGGCCGGCCCCACCAGATTGGCCTGCTTGATGCGCAGCTTGCGCAGTTCCGGCGTGTCATCGACATAGCCGACAAAGTGGAAGATCAGCTCGAAATTGCCCGGACCCTTGGGCAGTATCTGCCGGGCGACAATCGTGTTGTGGATCTGCTGGACCACCAGCTGCGGGAAGATCGGCTGGATATGGTTGGTCGCGACGACGTCGAATTCCTCGACCAGGGCGAGAATGCTGTCGTCTTCCAGCTGGAAGCCTTCGTCATAGGAGCGGATCTTCTGCTCCTTATAGTCGCTCCCGGTCCCTTCATCCTGGCCTTCCTTGATGGCCATGATGATGCTGTGCATGCCGTGATTGGTGTCGGTTTCGCAGTGCGCCTTCATCCCCACGCGGAAGATGTTGAAGGTCGTGTGGAACAGGTGAAGCAGGCTGGCGTGATAGGGGTCCTTGACGTTTTCAAGGTAGAGCTTCCAGTTCGACTTGGAATATTGCCGGGTGCAGCCCAGATACTCGACCGGCTTGTTGAACACGCGCTTGATGTAGCCGCCCATATTCTCGCCGATATAGTCGGCGAGCGGCTCGACCGTGTCGCTGAAGCTGGCGAAGACGAGGCCGCAGAAGCTGTCGACGCGCAGTTGGCGCAGCGGATGGTTCTGGGGCTTGAAGTCGGACGGCATGCCGGCCTGCCCCTTCTGCCCGCGACGGAAGGGCACGCCCAGCAGGTTTCCCTTCGTGTCGAAGCTCCACTGATGATAGACGCAGCTGTGGGACGTCGCATTGCCGCGCAGTTCGCGGCAGACCTTCGCGCCACGGTGCGAGCAGCGGTTCACCCAGGCGGCCAGCGAACCATCCTCGGTCCGCGTCATGACCACGGGGGTATCGCCGATGAAGGTGCTCTTGAAGTCGCCCGGCTTGGGGATTTCGGCTTCCAGGCCGAGGAAACTCCACGTCTCGCCGCGAAAGATGCGCTCCTGCTCGCGATCATAGATCTCTTGCGAGCTGAAGACTTCGTAAGGCACTCGTGACCCGTCATGCGCGGGGAAGAAGTCTTGCCTGGTCTCTGGGGTTTCGTTCAACAGCATCGTCATCTCACATTCTGGATGTCAGAGACGATGGTGATGAAAGCCGGAGGGGGCGTCTATCCAACTATGGCAAGGCGCACCACCCGCCTGTCCGATTCCGGCAGGAATCAGCGCAGGACAGCCAGCAATCAGTCGTTGCCCAATTTTTGAGCAGAGCCGCCCAAAAAAGCGGCATGTGCAGTGCAATAAGATTTTTCAGTCCCGATGCAACGGTAAAAGGCGCTTTATGGAGCCGGCATGGTTGCTTTCTTTGCAATTCATGTTGCGGTGCATGAAACCGCTCCCGCCACAATGGATTGACAGCTACGATAGCGGACTGTCATTCTGGGCGTTCGATTGGGCGCGCTTTGGCGCCGCCAGGATGATGATTCTCCCGTGCCGCTCAGCGGCAAACGTCGATTGAGCGTGCGATATGTTGGTCACGAAATCTGTCAATGATGGGCTGGGGCGGCCTTTGAATCACTGTCGCCTGTTCGAAAGCCGGGACATTGACGAAACGCGCGAGCGCATTTCCCAGGTCATGCAGCCGCACAAGCTGGTGCCGCTGCGCCGATTGACCATGTCGCCCATGTATATGGATTATCTGCCGCTGCGGAAGATGGGGATCGGCGCCATCGGGCTGGGCCGCTCGCACGTGGATGTGGGGACGGTGGGCGACTATCATCTGATCATCTGCTGCACGGCCGGGTCGGCACGGATCACCCGCGACACGGGCGAAATCGACATCGGTGCCAATAGCGGCGTCTGCCTGGCGCCCGGCGAACGTTTCGCCGGGGATTTCAGCGAGGATTGCGAGCAGCTGGTGCTTCGGATCGACGCGACGAGCTTCGATGCCCATGCCGGTCAGCGCAACAGCAGGCTTCTTCCCGACTTCCGGCTCGACAATGCGGGGCTGCGGCCCTGGGTCGGGCTCATGAGCACGATCCTGAATGACCGGACCACGTCCGAGTTGATCAAGCAGGAAGAGCGCATCGCCGCCGACTATGAGCAACTGCTGATCGGCTTGCTGATCAACGGCCAGAGACTGGAGGCGCCGACGACCCGCACGACTGTCGCCCCCGCTTGCGTCAAGCGCGCCGAAAGCTTCATGCACGAGCATTATGCCCGTCCGTTGAAGCTGGAGGACATCGCGACCGCCGCCGATGTCCCGCCCCGAACCCTTATCGATGCCTTCGGTCGGTTCCGGGGGACGAGCCCCATGCGGCGGCTGCGCGAGATCCGGCTCGGCAAGGCGCGAAGCATCCTCCTTTCCGAGGATGGATCCGCCAATGTCGCCGCCGCAGCGCTCGATGCGGGTTTTGCCCATTTCGGCCGTTTCGCGAAGGAGTATCAATCCCGGTTCGGCGAGTTGCCCTCGCAAACGCGGGAGCGGGCCTTGCGGAAGCTCTAGGCGCTGGCGTTTCTCGCGGCGCGCTCGTCGGCCTGCCCGACGCCTTTGCGGCTATTTGACGAGCTTTTGTCCCGATGGATGGATGTCGTGATGTTGTCGCCATGCCGTGGCGAGGCGCAATGACGTCCCAAAAGCTGATGGCAGTCAGGCCCGCGGACCGGCGCGCGCCTTGGGAGGAACGAGAAAACGACCATGACCGACGTCCTTTCGCCCCTGACCTTCGCGCGCGGCCCGGCGATGAAGAATCGTTTCGCACTCGCACCGCTGACCAATTGCCAAAGCCATGCGGACGGCACGTTGAGCGCGGTCGAGGAGCATTGGCTGGACATGCGGGCGGGCGCGGGCTTCGGCATGACGATGACTTGCGCCGCGCATGTCGTTCCATCGGGGCAGACCTTTCCCGGGCAGCTTGCGATATTCGACGATCGCTTCGTCGACGGGCTGAGCCGCCTCGCCCGGCGCATCAACGGGCATGGGTCCGTTTCGATCGTCCAGCTTCATCATGGCGGAAAACGCTGCCCGGCGGCGCTGGTGGGGCAGCCCGTCGCCCCGTCCGATGACAGTGCCGCCGGCGCGCGCGCGCTCACGCTGGCGGAGATCGAGGAGGTGATCGAGGGCTTCGGGGCGGCGGCGGCGCGTGCCGAAAGGGCCGGCTTCCATGGCGTGGAGGTGCATGGGGCGCATGGTTACCTGATCGCCCAGTTCCTCAGCGCGTCAGCCAACGAGCGGACGGATCGCTACGGCGGCTCCCTGGAAAATCGTGCGAGACTGCTGCTGGAAGTGCTGCGGCGCGTCCGCGCCAGGACGGGCCGGGACTTCATGCTGGGGGTGCGCCTGTCGCCGGAGCGTTTCGGCATGCGGTTGGAGGAAATTCGCGATCTGGCGACCGAAGTGATGCGGGGCGGCGGCATCGACTTTCTGGACGCCAGCTTGTGGGACTATGCCAAGGCCCCGATCGAGGAGGGGTTCGGTGGGTCGCTTATCCAGCTGTTCGCCGATCTGCCCCGGGGCGACGTGCGGATGTGCTGCGCGGGTAGCATCCTGACCGGCGCGGATGTCCGCAAGGCGATGGAGGCGGGAATGGATTTCGTCATGCTGGGCAAGGCGGCCATGCTGCATCATGATTTCGTGCAGCGCTACATCGAGGACCCCAATTTCGCCTCCCGAACCTCGCCGGTTCCCGAAGCGCTGTTGCGCGCCGAAGGGATGAGCGATCCGTTCCTGGACTATCTTCGCGGATTTCCCAACTCCATCGTGGCGACCGTTTGAGGGAGCGGCGGTGGCCGTCCGTCAGGCGAGGGCGGCGGAGTTGGACTTCGTCTGGGCACGGAATTGCTGGGGCGTCATCCCGAAATTGCGCTGAAATGCCTGGCCGAAGGTCGATGCCGAACGATAGCCGAGTTCGAAGGCGATCCACTTCACGCTTTCGGGCCCGGCGAGCAGACGCTTGGCCCGCTCCATCCGGAATTCGTTGATATATCCGCCCACGGAATTGCGGCGGCTGGTGCGGAAGGCCCGCGTCAACTGCCGGGGGGACAAGGCGACCGCTTCCGCCAGCTCATCGAGGGACGGCGGGGGTCCCGGAAGAGACAGCCGCTGATCGATCAGCTTCAGCCGCCAGGACGCAAGGCCGCCGGTGGCCACGGGGCCTTCGATGTGCCGCATGTAGCGGGCCAGTTCGATCGCGATCTGACGCAGCATCAGGTCCGCCATGGCATCGCGCGCCAGGTCGGGCTTGCGCACCTCATCGGCGAGGTAGCGCAACATGGTGGCGAGACGGGGATTGGAAAGGTCGAAGCAGACCTCCAGCCGCCGGTCCGTCCAATCGAACTGGAGTTCCGAGAGAAAGTCGAGCCTGTCGAGCTGGATCTGGCAGACGACTGAGACTTGATGGCCCTGCCCGCTGCGGAACTGCAGTTCCTCGCCGGCCGGCAAGATCAGCAATTGTCCCACGCGCTCGAACCGATAGGCGGGCCAGCGATTGGCATAGCGGACCTGGGTATCCTGCGGCCGGGGCGTCAAGCACATGTCTATCCACAGAGCATTTTCGGGGACGAACAGCTCGGTCACCGGGGCGTGGAAGTGCCGGTCCGCGATGTAGACATTTCCGGCGGGCACCTGGAGCGCTTCTCGAACGCGAAAAGTTCGCTGCAGCGAAGCCAAGGTCATCATGCGATCAGCTTACATGATTGTCGGTTGAAGGGAAGGCGCGGGTGCCCCCATGGCCGCCGCTGCGATCGCAGCGCGGCCTGCCGCTGCCAAGTTCCTGTCTTGCCAGCGTAATTTGGAGAAACTAACATGCCCTTCCGTTCCGTGGCGGATCAGGCGGTGCGGGGGCAAGCAACCACAGGCTGCTTGGCCTCGGCCAGGTTCGTGGGGCAATGCCGGCAGGAGAGTTTTGCCCATGAACAGGCCCAGTTTTCGACAGGCCCTGCTTTCCGTCGCGGCGATCACCATCCCGCTAATCATCACCGCGATCGGCCTGATCCTCCTGGCGCAGGCCAACAGCACAACCCAGCTGCGGTATGAGGTGAGCCGATCCTATGAGCGCCGATCGCTGTTGCAGCTCATATTATCCCAGCATCAGGATCTGGAAACGGGGCAGCGCGGCTATCTGCTGACGAACGAGCAAGAATTTCTCGAGCCCTATGAGGCCGCTCGCGGCGGAATCACCCGCGCCTTCGCGCAGATGCAGGCGTTGTCGACATCGGAAGAACAGCGCCAAGGCCTGGCCCGGTTGCGGGCATTGTCGGGCGATAAGCTGAAATTCGTGCAGCAGACCATTTCGTTCAACGCGCATGACAATAGAAGCCGGGCGATCGCGATGGTGGCAAGCGGGCGCGGCAAGCTGCTGATGGATCGCATCCGCGCGGAGATTGGCGGTCTGCAGGCGGCCGAGGCGCGGCAACTGGCGCGCACATCGGAACGGTCGGAAGCCGCGCAGGAGCAGTTGCGTTCGCGCGCCTTTTCGCTTTTGAGCTTCCTGGCCATCCTGCTTTGCGTCGCTGGGCTGGTGATCCTGCGAACGCTGAAGGCAAGGGAGGGGGCGCTCGCGCGGCTGGACGATGTGTCGCGCCGTCGCATGGCCATCCTCGACGCGGCCATGGACTCCATCCTCATCCTCAATCCCAGCGGCAGCATCGAGGGCATCAATCGGGCGAGTACCCGGATCTTCGGCTATGACGAGGCCGCCCTGCTGCGGCGCGACGTCGGCATGCTGTTCGCCAACCAGCCTCCCCCGGGGCAGGTCGCCGCCTATCTGCGCAGCATGAACCTGACCGAAGGGCATCCGGGCCATATCCAGGAAATCCCGGGGCGGCGCCAGGACGGCACCATCTTCCCGACCGACGTGGCGATCACCGCCGTCGACCTGAGCGACGGAACCCATTTCGTCGCTGTCGTTAGGGACATTACCGAGCGCAAGCGCGTCGAGCGGCTGAAGTCCGAATTCGTGGCGACGGTCAGCCATGAATTGCGCACGCCCCTGACCTCGATCGCCGGTTCGCTGGGGCTGCTGGCGGGCGGCGCGGGCGGCGAAGTCGGCGAGCGGGCCCAACGGCTGATCACCATCGCGCACAATAATGCCGAGCGGCTCGTCCGGTTGATCAACGACATATTGGACCTGGAAAAGATCGACAGCGGGCGGATGACGTTCAAGAACCAGCTGATCGACCTTGCCGCGTTTCTGGCGCAGGCGGCCGAGGTCAATCGCGGCTTTGCCGAACGCTATCAGGTCAGGTTGGAACTGGAAGCGGCCGAGGGTCCCGCCTATGTCTGGGCCGATCCCGACCGGCTGATGCAGGTCCTCACCAACCTGATTTCCAACGCGGTGAAATTCTCGCCGGCGGGCGAAGCGGTGGAGATCATCCTTCGGCCTTCCCGCACCACGCACCGAATCAGCATCTGCGACCATGGCCCCGGCATCGACGAGGGTTTCCGCCAGCGCATCTTCAGCCGCTTTGCCCAGGCCGACAGTTCCGACAGCCGGGCCAAGGGCGGCACGGGCCTGGGCCTCAGCATCGTCCGCGAGATCGCGACGCGGCTGGGGGGCAGCGTCAGCTTCGACACCGAAGCGGGCAAGGGAACCCATTTCCATGTCGATCTGCCCGCGACGGCGCAGCACATGTCCGAAGAGCAGGGCCGCATCCTGATCTGCGAAAGCGACCGGCAGACTGCTGTCGACATGCGCGAAAGCCTCATGAAAGCGGGATTCCCGAGTGACATCGTGCATGACAGCGCCGGCGCGCTGGCTGCGGTGCGGGAGCGTTCCTACCGCGTGATCCTGATCGATTCGGCCCTGTCGCAGGGCGATGGAATTGGGCTGGTTCGTTCCCTTCGGGAACTGCCGGAGGGTTCCCAGACACCGATCCTCATGATCTCGGCCGACAGCAGGGAAGGGCTGGTGGAGGCCGAGGCGCTTCCCATCGTCGATTGGCTGCAAAAGCCTTTCTCGCCCGACCAGATGCTCGAAGCGGTGAAGCAAGCCCTGTTCGGCCAGCATCGCGAGGGAAAGCCGCGCGTCCTTCATGTCGATGACGATCCCGACGTCCTCCGCCTGATCGCGACGGCCCTGGAAGATCAGGTCGAGATCAGCTCCGTCGCCAGCGTGCGCGAGGCGCGCGCCGCGCTCGGCCGCAAGTCCTTTGACCTGGCGATCCTGGACCTTGGCCTGCCCGACGGGCCGGGCACGCTGCTGCTGCCTGATCTGAAGGCGGCCGGGCCGATACCCGTGATCATCTTTTCCGCCCAGGATGCCGATGAAGAGGCGGCTGCGAGCGTACAGGCCTTTCTTACCAAATCGCGCACGTCGATCGACCATCTTCTGGTGACGGTCGACAAGATGTGGAGGCAGTCCGCCCCCCAAGGAGCCCAATGACGATGATCCGAATCCTGTATGTCGACGATGAAGAGGATATTCGCGAAGTGGTGAGCATCGCGCTCAGTCTGGATCCCGAGCTGGACGTGCGCCTGTGCGACGGCGGGCCGGCCGCTCTGGAAGCGGCGGCAAGCTGGCAGCCTGCGCTCATCCTGCTGGACTTCATGATGCCGGGCATGGACGGGCCGGCAACCCTGGGCAAGTTGCGGGAGAACCCCCGCACCGCCGAGTTGCCGGTGGTGTTCGTCACCGCCCGGAGCGCTCCGTCCGATGTGGCTCAACTCATGTCGCTCGGGGCGAAGGGCGTGATTGCCAAGCCCTTCGATCCCATGGCGCTCAGCGCGGATGTGCGGCGATATCTGCCATGACAGGCCGGGGTGCGATCGACGCAGGCGCTAGTTGGTGATGTGACGGTGCAGCGCCGTATAGGGCGGCTGAAAATAGTCGAGAACGTCGCCGGCAGCACGTCCTACCGGACTGCGCGCGTGCTTGAAGAAAAGCTCGCGCAGGTTGATCCCGACGCCCACGAAGATCCGCCGTTTGGGCTCCACGCCCCGGGCCCGCTCTTCGATCGTGAAGTCCTTGCCATAATA
>DATEJA010000151.1:0-6679 GCA_035278405.1 Sphingobium sp.
GGGTGCGGGCGAGCGCATCGGTCAAGATGGTCCGCATCCGGCTGTTGATCTCTTCGAGCGGCCAGGTGAGATTCTGCAGCCCCTGCACCCATTCGAAATAGGACACGACGACGCCGCCGGCGTTGCACAATATGTCCGGCAACACGATGATGCCGCGCGCGTCGAGCATGTCGTCGGCCTCCAGGGTGGTGGGGCCATTGGCCCCTTCCGCGACGATTTTGCAATTGATCCGAAGGGAGTTTTCGGCGGTGATCTGGTTCTGCAGGGCGCAGGGCGCAAGGATGTCGCACTTCAGTTCCAGCAGATCACGCCCGGGAATGATCTCGCCATAAGGACAGCCGAACAGCTGGCGGTGCTGGCGCACATAGTCCTTCAGCTTGTCGATCGGCAGACCGCCCGGATTGTGCAGGGCGACGCTCACGTCGCTGATGCCGATGATCTTGGCGCCCGCTTCGGCGAGGAAGGTCGCGGCATGCATGCCGACATTGCCGAACCCCTGGACGACGGCGGTCGCGCCATTGAGGTCGAGGCCGATCTGCCGGCAGGTTTCGCCGACGAGGTAGGCAAGGCCCCGCCCGGTCGCTTCGTGACGGCCCAGCGAGCCGCCAAGCACGACCGGCTTGCCCGTCACCACCGACGGGACCGAATAGCCGACATGTTCGCTGTAGGTGTCCATGATCCAGGCCATGACCTGCGCGTCGGTGCCCATGTCGGGGGCCGGAATATCCTTGTCGGCGCCGATCATGCCAATGAATTCCGACGTGTAGCGCCGCGTCAGCCGCTCCAGTTCATTCAGGCTGAGCATGGCGGGATCGACCCTGACCCCGCCCTTGGCGCCGCCGAAAGGCAGCTTCGTCAGCGCGCATTTCCAGGTCATCCACATCGACAGGGCCGCGACCTCGCCCAGGCTGACGTCGGGATGGTAGCGCAGCCCGCCCTTGGTCGGACCCATGGTCAGCACATGCTGCACGCGATAGGCGAACACGGTTTCCACCTGGTCGACGCCGTCCCGCTTGAAGGGAAGCGCGGCGATCTGCGTGCGTTCGGGGAAAAGCAGGCGCTGCCGGATATTGGGATCAAGGCCGGCGATATAGGCCGCCTTCAGGAACTGCTGCTGGGCCAGGTGCAGCATCGAGGAAGACCATTCCGCCCCGCGCGCATGGGTCCGTTCGATCGCATAATGGATCGAGCGCGTCAGCGTCGCGCTGCTGATCCCGTCCTTGAGCAGATAATCCTCCGCCCCGCCTTCGACCGCCTTGCTGGCAAGGCCGACATCGTCCATCGCGCTCTGGATGATGATGGGGGTGCGCATGTCGTGCGCGCGGAGGCGATAGAAAGTGTCGAGCGCCGCGCTGTCGGGCAGCATCAGGTCCAGCAGCACCACGTCGATGCCGCCGAGCCGCAGCCGTTCGATCGCGCTTTCCAGCGTGCCGGCCATCGCCACCTCATAATCCTGATGCTCCGACCGGGTGAGCAGCTTCTGGATCAGGCGGGAATAGACCGGGTTATCCTCCACCAGCAGGACGGTGATGCGTTGCTTGGCCATGGCGTTCGCCCCTCCTTTTCAGCGGTTATGTTCGTTGCGGGCATCGTCCGACTTCTGGCCGCCGACCCGCGCTTTCAGGGCGGCAAGCAGCCCGTCGACCTCGAACCGCAGGATCGACCAGGCGTCCGCAGCATCGGTGAACTTGGCCTCCGCGCCCATGACTTCGAGGCGGAAGGCTGCGTCGGTGGCGGCCGAAGCCGCGAAGATATGGGCCGAGCCTTTCAGGCTGTGCGCCGCGCGCTGAAGCTCCTGCGCGTTCCGGCTGTCGATCGCGGCGCGCACCTGCCGCATCATCTCGGGCCCTTCATCGATGAAGACGCCGGCCAGTTCGATCAGCAATTCCTCGTCGCCATCGGTATTCTGGAGCGCCCTGGTCCAGTCAAGAAGCGTGCTCATGTCGCAGGCCCTTCCTTGTCCTCAACTTTCGCGGCGGCCGCGAAGCGTCCTTCCACCACCTGATAGAAATCCTCGGCCCGAAGCGGCTTGGAGATATAATCGTCCATGCCCGCCTCCAGGCATCGTTCGCGATCGCCGCGCATCGCGTGCGCCGTCATCGCGATGATCGGCATATGGTCGCCCGACGCGCGTTCCCGTTCGCGGATGGCGGCGGTCGCCTGGAACCCGTCCATTTCCGGCATCTGCACGTCCATCAGCACGACGTCGAAACTGTCCTGCGCGAGCGCCTCGATCGCCTGGGCGCCGTTGCCGACGATCTTGACCTTGTGCCCCCGCTTTTCCAGCAGCCGGAGCGCGAGGCGCTGGTTGACGCTATTGTCCTCCGCCACCAGCACATGCAGCGAGGCCTGGTGATCCAGCACCGGCTCGGGCGCGTGGCTTTCCTCGGGCACCGTGACCTTCATCACGGCGAAGATGGCTTCGAGCAGTTCGGACTGGCGGACCGGCTTCAGCAGGAAGGCGGCGATGCCGACCGCCCCGATGCGGCGCGTGACTTCATCCTTGTGCGCGGAAGACAGCATGATGACCGCCGGCCGATCCGCCTTGTCGCCGCGCGCAATCTCTTGCGCGACCGCGACTCCGTCCATGTCGGGCATCATCATGTCGAGCAGGACCAGGGGGAAGGGGCGGCCGATCCCGGCCGCGTTGCGAAGCGCGGCCAGCGCCTTGGGGCCGCTGTCGACCGTCAGCGGCTTCATCCCCCAGCCACGGATCATCTCGTCCAAGATGCGGCGGTTGGTGGCGTTGTCGTCCACCACCAGCACCGGCAGGCCCACAAGCGTGGGCTGTTCGATCGGTTGCCCGGTCGGCTTGGCATCCGACAGGGCAAAGGCGATTGTGAAGTGGAAGCGGCTGCCACGGCCGATTTCGCTGTCCAGCCGCAATCGCCCGCCCATCAGCTGAACCAGTTGCGAAGCGATGGTGAGGCCGAGCCCGGTGCCGCCATAGCGGCGGGTGAAGGAGGAATCCGCCTGCGAAAAAGCTTCGAAAATGAGCCGCTGCTTGTCGCGGGGGATGCCCGGCCCGGTATCGCTGACGGAGATGCACAGCCGGGCCTGCCTGTCGTCCTTTCCCTCCATGGCGATGTCGACAACGACCTCGCCCTGGTCGGTGAAGCGCAGGGCATTGCCGACCAGGTTGATGATCACCTGCCGCAGCCGATACGGATCACCCTCCAGCGCGTCGGGGACGTCCAGCGCCACATGGCAGGCGAGTTCGATGCCCTTTTCGGTCGCGCGCGCGGCGAAGGATTGCAGCGTGTCGGCGAGTTCATCGCGCAGGTTGAAGGAAAGATGCTCCAGTTCAAGGCGGCCCGCCTCGATCTTCGAGAAATCGAGAATGTCGTTGATGAGGTGCAGCAGCGCGTCGGCCGACTGGCTGATCATCGCGAGATATTCGCGCTGGGATTGCGTCAGCGGCGTATCGCCCAGCAGGTCGGCGGCGCCGATCACCCCGTTCATGGGGGTGCGGATCTCATGGCTCATATTGGCGAGGAACTGGCTTTTCGCGCGGGTCGCATCCTCCGCCTTGCCCTTGGCCGTGCGCAGTTCGGCCTCCGACGCCACCAGTTCAGCCGTCCTTTGCGCGACCACCTGTTCGATCCGCGCGCGCTGGTTGGCGAGCGTGATGAGATAGATGGTCAGGATGAAGGTGACGGCGAGCCCGCCGGACAGGGCGATGAGGGGCGTGGAGGTCAGCCGCTTGCCGCGATAGGCGTCGGTCGCCGCGCTGTAGATGGTGAAGACGCTGTTGCCGATGACCAGCGAACTGGAATGGAAAAGCCCGCCCGCCATCTCCGCGCCGGTGCCCGGGCGCCGTTTCCTGTCGCTGCCCGGCGTCAGGATCGACAGCAGCAC
Organism: Sphingobium sp.; assembly: GCA_035278405.1. Classification (GTDB taxonomy): domain Bacteria; phylum Pseudomonadota; class Alphaproteobacteria; order Sphingomonadales; family Sphingomonadaceae; genus Sphingobium. The sequence continues at coordinate 3,859 of DATEJA010000151.1, forward strand.
GCGCTGTGCCGGCGGCGCGGCGGAATCGAGCAGATAAAGGTCCACCCCTTCGCGCGGCGTCAGGTCGACCGCGCTTTCGATGACATCGCCGATCCGCAACACGGCCACGACGAAGCCCTTGAGGTGCGCCCGCCGCTCATCGACGGCCATTTCCTCGGACGGCGCGTCATAGACGGGGGCGAACACGGCGATGCGCGGCGCATCATCCGTCATGTTCGGAAGCTTGACATGCGCGGCGGCGTTGATCTCTCCGCTGCTGCGTGCGGCGAGCATCGCCGCGCGCGCGAACGGGTCCGATCCCCAGTCGAAGCCGATCAGTTCGTTCGCCCGGCCCATCGGGGACTCGGCATAGAGGATGGGGAAGCTTTCGCCCCGGGCGCCGCCTTTGACATAGGGCACCCATTGGACGGTATCGAGACTGGACAGCCCGGTCAGATAGACTTTGGCAAAGGCGCCGAATTCTTGATCGCTGACCGATTCCGATCCCCGATAATAGCCGAGCAGCGCCTTGACGACGCTGGTTTCGGCGGCGAACTGCCGCTTGATCCCTTCGGCGCGCTGGTCGGCCTCCAGCGTGAATTCGGTTTCGACCGATTGGCTTTGCTCGCTGGAAAGCCAGCGCCATGCGCCCAGGGTAAGGGCCAGGCTGGCCAAGCCGACCAGGATGGCGAACCAATATCGCCTGCCGCCGGTGCGCCAGCCCTTGAGGCCGGAAACGGCGTCGCCGACGGGGGCAGAGGCGGCGGGCGTCATGATCGCCCTCCCTTTGCCGGAACCGCCTTCCACTCGCGCGCCTGGCGCTGCGCTTCGCTGATCTGGGTCGGCGTCATGCCCTTGGAGAGGCGGGCCAGCGAGTCCGCCGCCCTCGCGCGGACGGTCGTCGTGCGCGCATAGGTCTGGCCCAGCGTCAGCCATTTATAGGCGGTGACCGCATCCTTGGGCACGCCCCGGCCGGTGCCGTAGAGGATGCCGAGTTCGACCTGGGCGTCGGGATTGCCCTGGGTCGCGGCGCGATCGAACCAATAGGCAGCCTTTTGCGGGTTTTTCGAAACGCCCCGGCCGATCGTGTAAAGGACGGCAAGGGTGAACTGGGCGGCGATATGCCCCTGTTCGGCGGCGCGGGTGTACCATCGCGCGGCTTCGACCAGATCCTGTTCGACGCCATATTCGCGCAGGAAGATTTCGCCCAGATTATATTGCGCGTCCGCGATGCCCAGCGCCGCCGCCCGGCGGAACCACTTCATCGCTTCGCCATAATCCTTGCCCGCGCCCTGACCGCGCAGATACATGCGCCCCAGGCTGTTCTGGGCGCGCGGGTCGCCCTGGTCCGCCAGAGAGCGGTAGAGGCGCATGGCGTTGCCATAATCGCCCCGCTTGTAGGCGGCGGCGGCATCTTCGGCGGGGCCCGCGAGGCATGGCGTCGAGAGGAGAAGCAGGCCGAGCCAGAGCAGGAGCCGGAGGCACAGGGCGGGCGAAAGGGCAAGCAGGCCTGCTGCTTGCACCTTGGCCTTCAACGCTCTGTCGCGGCCCTTCATGACGATACCTCTCCGACAGGGTGCCGGGTCGATTCCTGTAGTGATGGCCAGAGTCCATCTTACCTTAGATGGGCTTGAAACGCGTGACTTTTTGCACGCTGCTCTGGCCCCGGAGCCGATCGGTCGGGGAGGTGGCTGTCGTCTTGTCGCTGATGCGGGGAGGGCGCTCAGGGAAAATGGGGGTGGGCGCAGGCCCACCCCGCATGTCTTACAGGCCGTCGACGGCCTTGCTGACCAGGATATTGACCGCGACGCGGCGGTTCTGCGCCTTGCCTTCGACGGTGTCGTTGCTCGCCACCGGGTCGGCCTTGGCCATGCCGGTGGGGGTCAGCATGCGATAGGGCTTCCAGCCGCAAGCCTGCTGCAGATAATTGACGACGCGGCCGGCGCGCTTTTCGCTCAGTTCCTGGTTGAGTTCGTCGCCGCCCGTGGAATCGGTGTAGCCGACGACCAGCAACAGGGCGTTGCTCATCCCTTCGGCCGCGGTGGCGGCAGCGCACAGATCATTCTTCGCCTGAGCGGACAGCACGGCCTTGCCGGTGTCGAAGTTCACGTTGGTCGTGCTCTTGACATTATACTGGTCGATCTCGCCCATGCGACCACGCAGCGCCTCGGTCGCGGCGGTCTGCTCGTCGAAGCGCTGGGCCGTGCCGTTGTGGATCATCGAGGCGGTCTTCAGATCCCTGTTCTGAAGGGTGATCTGGCTCGCGGTCAGGTCGCCGCCCGACTGCAAGGTCTTGACCGTCACCGGCAGGCCGTTGAGCAGCGAGGTCGCGGCGAGCTTGCTGCGGTTGAGGCCGAAAAGGCCCTTGCTGGCGGTGATCTTCGTGGCGTCGTTGATGACGATGACGCTCTTGCTGCCATCGGCGGCCGTGACCTGCATCTTGTCGCCGCTGCGCGCGGAAATGATGCCCTTGATTTCAGGGCCCTGCGTCCTGGCCGGGGCCGGCATGTCGACGGCGGCCGACACGTCGGCGGCGGGGGCCTCCTGCGTCTGGGCAGACAGGCTGCCCGAGGACGCGCCAGCCATCAGGGCGAGCATCAGGAAGAATTTGGGGCTTCTGGAAATGAAACTCATCACGCTAGTCCTTCAATTTCGATTGGTCGGGCCTGCATGACCGCAGCTTCTCGTCCGACTGCCGCCGCAGCATGGCGTGTCCGGCTGTCAGAACCCCCTCCATTGACCTTCCAATATGTGTCGCATGGCGTCGCGGTTGCGCGCCATGGATGTCCTGCCTGTTCAGCTTTACCTTGCTGGCACATGAACGAAGTGGCGAGTTGTCGCG
>DATEJA010000152.1:0-4265 GCA_035278405.1 Sphingobium sp.
GGCGCGCGCCAGTCGCCCGACTTGCCGCCGGTCTTGGCGAGCAGGCGGACGTGGCCGATGACCATGGCCTTGTCGAGCGCCTTGGCCATGTCATAGACGGTGAGCAGCGCCACGGTGGCGGCGGTCAGCGCCTCCATCTCCACCCCGGTCTGGCCGGCGGTGCGGGCGGTCGCGGTGACGGTGACGCCATCGACCGCCAGATCGAAGTCGATCGACACGGATGTCAGCGCGATCGGGTGGCAGAGCGGGATGAGATCGGCGGTGCGCTTGGCCGCCATGATACCGGCGACCCGCGCGACCGCCAGCACATCGCCTTTCTTGACCAGCCCCTGAGCGATCGCCGACGCGGCCTCCGCGCTCATGGCGATATGGCCGCTGGCGATGGCTTCGCGCGGGGTCACCGCCTTGGCCGAGACGTCGACCATATGGGCCGATCCATCCTCGTCCAGATGAGTGAGCTTGCTCATGCGCCGGTCAGAAGGGCGCGGGTCGCCGCTTCGACATCGGCCTGGCGCATCAGGCTTTCGCCCACCAGGAAGCAGCGGACGCCATGGTCGGCCATGGCGGTGAGGTCGGCATGGCTGCCCAGGCCGCTTTCGGCGACGAAGGTACAGCCTTTGGGCGCCTGGCCGACCAGTTCATAGGTGCGCGCGAAATCGACGCTGAAATCGCGCAGGTCGCGATTGTTGACGCCGATGAGGCGCGAGCGCAGCTTCAGCGCGCGCTCCAGTTCGTGGGCGTCATGCACTTCGATGAGCGCGTCCATGCCGAGGCCGAGCGCGGCGTCTTCGATCTCCGCCATCTGATTGTCGTCGAGGGCGGCGACGATGATGAGGATGGCGTCGGCGCCCAGCGACCGGCTTTCGAGCACCTGCCAGGGATCGACCATGAAATCCTTGCGCAGGACGGGGAGCGCGCAGGCCGAGCGCGCGGCCATGAGATAATCGTCATGCCCCTGGAAATAGGGTTCGTCGGTCAGGACGGAGAGACAGGCGGCGCCGGCGGCGGCGTAGGCCTGGGCATGGGCGGGCGGATCGAAATCGGCGCGGATCAGGCCCTTGGACGGGCTGGCCTTCTTGATCTCCGCGATCAGGCCGAAATCGACGCGTGCGGCATCGTCCAGCGCCTTGCGGAAGCCGCGCGGCGGCGTCTGCTCGGCGGCGCGGGCGTGCAGGGTGGAGACGGTGATCGCGGCCTTGCGGCGAGCGACTTCCTCGCGCTTCGTGTCGCAGATTTCGATGAGCTTGTTGGTCATTTGAAAGCAATCCAGCAATTGAGCAGCGCGTTGGCAAGCCCGCGATCGATGGTTTCGGCGGCTTCCTCCACCCCTTCGCGCAGGTCGTCCACCGCGTCGGCGACGAGAAGGGCGGCGGAGGCGTTGAGCAGCACCGCGTCGCGATAAGGACCCGCTTCGCCCTGGAGCAGCGCACGCAGGGCCGCGGCGTTGTGGGCGGGGTCACCGCCGCGAATGGCCTCGACCGGATGGGTGGGCAGGCCGGCATCGGCGGGGGTGAGGCGGCGCATGGCGACGATGCCCTTGCCGGTCACTTCGGCCACGTCATTGCCGCCGGCGAGCGAGAGTTCGTCCAGCCCCTCGTCACCCGAGACGATCATCGCCCGGTCGACGCCAAGGTCGGCCAGCGCCTCGGCATAGATGGGGACATAGGCGGGGCGCGCGATGCCGACGAGTTGGCGGCGCACCCCTGCGGGGTTGGCGAGCGGACCCATGAGGTTGAAGATGGTCCGCTGGCCAATCGCCTTGCGGATGGGGCCGAAGCGCTTGAGCGCGGGATGATGTTTCTGCGCGAAGAGGAAGCAGATGCCGAGGTCGGCGAGGGTCGCTTCGGCGGTGTCGGCGGCGCGATCAAGGTCGAGGCCGAGCGCTTCGAGCGTGTCGGCGGCGCCCGCCTTGGAGGAGGCGGCGCGATTGCCATGCTTGGCGACCGGAACGCCGGCGGCCGCGACGACCAGGCTGACGGCGGTCGAGACGTTGAGCGTGTGGTGGCCGTCGCCTCCCGTGCCGCACACGTCGATGGCGCCGGCGGGCGCGCTGATGGGAATCATGCGGGCGCGCATCGCGCGGGCGGCGGCGGCGATCTCGACCGCGCTTTCGCCGCGCTGGGCCATGGTGACGAGGAAGCTTGCCATCTCGGCATCGGGCAGGTCGCCGTCGAACAGCAGGTCGAAGGCGCGGGTGGCCTCTGCGGGCTCAAGCGGGGCTGACGGATCGGGCAGGCTGGTCATGGCGCTGCCTTTAGTCGCGCGGACGGGGGGGAGTCGAGGGGGGAGGTGGGTCGGTCTGGTCGGGCCTGTCAAAAGCATCGGTTGCGTCGGGTGCAAGCCTTCTCCCTGAGCTTGCCTCCGGAGGGGCGGTCGGGAGATGGGCCCCGCCTGCGCGGGGATGACGAAGGGAGGTGGGGAGGGCGGGACTGAGCCCCGGCCTTCGCCGGGGAACGGGGTCATTCTTCCATGGGCTCCTGCGGAGGCAGGGGCCCAGTTGAAGCGCCGGTTTTGGGCTCAGGCGCCGACGCGTTCCTTTACCGGCAGGCCGGCGATGCGCAGGAAGTTGGCGAGCATGTCGTGGCCATGTTCGGTGGCGATGCTTTCCGGGTGGAATTGGACCGAGTGGATCGGCAGGTCCTTGTGGCGGTAGCCCATGACCGAGCCGTCTTCGCTGGTCGCGTTGACCAGCAGCGTGTCGGGAATGTCCTCCACGATCAGCGAGTGGTAGCGGGTGGCGGTGAAGGGGGAGGGGAGGCCGGCGAACAGGCCCGTGCCGTCATGGCTGACCGGCGAGGTCTTGCCGTGCATCAGGCCGCCGCGCACCACCTTGCCGCCGAAATGCTGGCCGATCGCCTGATGGCCCAGGCACACGCCGAGCAGCGGCGCGGCGGCATCGGCGCAGGCGGCGACGAGGTCGAGGCTGACCCCGGCTTCGTTGGGCGTGCAGGGGCCGGGCGAAAGCAGGAAGGCGCTGGCGCCGGTGGAAAGGGCCTGGCCCGCCGAAATGGCGTCGTTGCGGACAACCTCCACCTCCGCCCCCAGCTCCATCAGATAATGGACGAGGTTCCAGGTGAAGCTGTCATAATTGTCGATGACGAGGATCATGGGGCAAGGGCTATAGTGCGCCACGGGCGCGGGGCCAAGCCTTGAGCCCCAAGAATGAGAGGGGCGCGGGAACCGAGTCCGATTTCATCCGCTTCTGGACGACATTTCGTTCATGAGGAGCACAGTCATGGCCAAGGCCGAGTTTACCGACGCGATCGCCCTGCTGAAAGCCGACCACCGCAAGGTCGAGGATCTGTTCGAACAGTTCGACAAGGCCAAGGCCGACAGCCGCAAGCAGGACATCGCGCACCAGATCTGCACCGAACTCAAGATCCACACGATGATCGAGGAAGAGATTTTCTATCCCGCCTTTCGCGGCAAGATAGAGGATGACACGCTGGACGAAGCCTATGTCGAGCATGACGGCGCCAAGGTGCTGGTGAACGATATCGAGGCGGGATCGCCCGAGGATGATTTCTACGATGCCAAGGTCACGGTGCTGTCCGAAGAGATCAAGCATCATGTGAAGGAAGAAGAACGCGCGTCGGACGGCATGTTCGCCCAGTGCCGCAAGACCGACGTCGATCTGGTCGAGCTGCGCGACCGGATGATGGCGCGCAAGCAGGAGCTGCTGGCGCAGGCCAAGGCTGGCGGGCTACCGGCGGCCAAGCCCAATGCGGTGAATTTGATGCCGGCTTGAGGGGGCGGTGCTGAAAATCAGACCACTCAACAGCCGTTCGGGCTGAGCTTGTCGAACCCTGCGCGCGCCCTTCGACAAGCTCAGGGCGAACGGTCGTGGGATTTCTGCAGGGCGCGGACGGCCATCTTGACCAGCTTGAAAAAGCCGGCGCAATCTCCCATATGCGTCGGTGCCGGGTTCGCCCGGCTATGGTGATAAATCGTGTCGTGCAATAGGCGCAGCGGACCCGGGGGCAGTACCCGGCGGCTCCACCACCTTCCCCGGACAACGGGGAATATGACGGGGCCGAACTAGGATCGACGTGTGTTGAAAAGCGGTATCTTCACCCGGCCTGAGTAAGCCGTAAAAAGGTTCAAAACTCACAAGTGCCAACGATAACGAGGCTCTTGCTCTTGCTGCGTAATTGATGGCCTCACGGCCGGACATTACTCAAAAAGAACGCGGTTGAACCCACCGGGCAACAGAAGGGAATTCAGCGGCTTCCGGAGGAGCCGGGCAACAGAATCCTCCGGACCTT
>DATEJA010000153.1:0-45786 GCA_035278405.1 Sphingobium sp.
GCCAGCGCTTCCTGCGACATGCCGATGAGCGCGGCGGTGGTCAGCAGCTTCCATTCCTCGATACCGGCGGCCCAGATATCGGCCGCGTCGGCGCCGGTGGAGACGATGACCTGAAACGCCTTGCCGGGGGTGAAGAGGCCCAGCGCGTTGCCGCCCAGCGTGACGGGCGCTTCGAGCGGCTCGCCCGGAATTTCGATCGCCAGTTTCTTGCCGTCGAAGGTCAATATGCCCTTGGCCACCGCGCCGCCGGGCACCAGCTGGGCCTGACCGTTTTCCACCGGGCGCAGCGCCAGGGTCAGGATCGCGTCGCCGCTGCGGACCTTGTCGATCCATTCCTGCGCGACATTGCCGCCGACTTCGCCCAGGATGCGTAGCGCCACGACGGACTCCGCGAGCGGCACCGATGCGAGACGGCGTCCGGCCTGCTCCATCATCAGACAGGCGTCGAGCAGGTTCATGCCGCCACCGCCGCGCGCTTCGCTCATGCGGATGAACGGCGCCTCCAGCGCCAGCAGTTCGCGCCACAGGGCAGGATCGAACCCGACGGGCTCAGCCTCGCGGATGCGGGCCGATGTAGACTCCGTTTCAAAGAAACGTTCGAACATTTCCTTGATGGGGATGCTGTCGTCCGGCAGGTTCAACTGCATTGTGGGGAGCCTCTCAACGGGTTTTGAATTCTACTTCAAATTTAACAACAGGGGCGCGCGCCAGTCAATTGCGAAGATGCCGCCGCCCCGTCGACCGGAAACGGGTCCGATCGACGGGGCGGCCGAGGCGATCTTCTCAGCGGCCGGCGGCGAGCGTCTTGCGCGCCTGTTCGGCGATCGCGGTCGGCGAGACGATGAACGCCTGTTCCAGCACCGAGGAGAAAGGCACCGACGTGTAGGGTGCGCCGAGCCGGGCGACGGGCGCCTTCAAGCTGGCAAAGGCTTCCTCCTGCACGCAGGCCGCGATTTCCGCGCCCACGCCGAACTGCTTGACCGCTTCGTGGACGATCAGCACGCGGCCGGTCTTGCGGGCCGAAGCCAGCACCGTCTCGCGGTCCCAGGGGGCGACGGTCCGCAGGTCGATCAATTCCACCGACACGCCTTCGCCCGCCAGTTCGTCCGCCGCCGCTCGGGCGCGGTTGAACATGTCCGAATAGCTGATGATGGTGATGTCGCTGCCTTCGCGCTCGACCCGAGCCTTGCCGAGCGGGATCGGGCCCTGGTCGGCAGGCACTTCGCCATTGGTGAAATAGGCGCGCGAACATTCGACGAACAGCACCGGATCGGGATCGGTGATGGCGGAGAGCATGAGCCCCTTCGCGTCGGCCGGGTTGGACGGCAACACGACCTTGAGACCGGGCGTATGCGCAAACCAGGCTTCCAGGAAGTCGCTATGCTGGCCGGCGGCGGCGATGCCCGCGCCCGTCATCATGCGGATGACGATGGGGACATTGGTCTGGCCGCCGGACATGAAGCGCAGCTTCGCCGCGTGGTTCACGATCATGTCCATCGCCACGGTGGTGAAGTTCATGAGCATGATCTCGGCGACCGGCTTGTAGCCGTTGATCGATGCGCCGATCGCCGCGCCGATGATCGCCTGTTCCGCGATGGGGGTGGAGCGCACGCGGTCGTCGCCGAAGCGTTGCGCGAGCCCACGGGTTACGCCCATGATGCCGCCGCCCTCGCGATCGGCCACGTCCTCGCCCAGCACCAGCACCTTCTTGTCGGCTTCCATCGCCTGCGCGATCGCCTCGTTGATGGCCTGGACGATGTTCATCTTCTTGGTGGTTGCTTCGCTCATCAGGCCTGTCCTGCTTCTGCGTAAACGTCACGGACCAGCTCCTCCAGGGGAGGCATGTCGCTGGCGAGCGCATATTTGATGGCGGCTTCGATCTCGGCTTCGATTTCCGCCTCGATCCCGGCCAGCTGGCCTTCGGTCGCGGTCCCATCGGCGATCAGGCGCGCGCGGAATGCGGGAACCGGGTCCCGTTCCATCGCCGCCGCCTTTTCTTCCTTGGTCATATATTTGTCGTCGTCGCCGAAGACATGGCCGTGGAAGCGGAAGGTCATCGCCTCGATGAGGGTCGGGCCCTCGCCATCGCGCGCGCGGTTGATGGCGGCGTGCGCGGCGGCATACATTTCGAACGGGTCATTGCCGTTCACCGTGACGCCCGGCATGCCGTAGCTGATCGCACGCTTGGAAATGCGATCGACCGAGGTCGCGTTCTCATAGCGGGTATGTTCGCCGAACAGATTGTTCTGGCAGACGAAAATGACCGGGAGCTTCCACAGCGATGCGAGGTTGAGGCTTTCATGGAAGGCGCCGATGTTCGACGCGCCGTCGCCGAAATTCGCGATGACGACGCGGCGGCTGCCGTCCAGCTTGTGTCCCCAGGCGAGGCCGTTGGCGATCGGCATGGAGGAGCCGACGATGCCTGTCGTCAGGATCGCGCCGGATGCCGGGTGGGTGATGTGCATCGGCCCGCCCTTGCCCTTGCAGGTGCCGGTGACGCGGCCGGCGATTTCCGCCCACAGGTCCTTCAGCGGCACGCCCTTGGCCAGCATGTCGTGGGTGCCGCGATAGATGGTGCAGATCTGATCGTCGGCGTTGAGATTGACCGAGAGGGCCGAAGGAATGACTTCCTGCCCGCGCGGCGAATAATAGGGCATCATCAGCCGCCCGGACCGGATCGCCTTGCGGGCGGCCTCGTCATTCTGGGCGATCAACGTCATGCGCCGATAGATTTCGATCTGGGTCGCCTTGTCGGGCACGGCCGCGTTTGCGGACGCCTCCCCCTGGTTCATGGCCATCTTGTCATTTTCCCTGCGCTGCCGACAGGCCCGCAGATGGCCGGTCGGGACTCTCCACGCCCCCTATGGCAGAGGCCGCTCGGCACGATCAACATATTTCCGAACGAATGTCGATATCCGGATCCATGCAATCTGCCATCAGGAAAAGCGGACCGCCAGCGTGTCGGCCGGCGGTCCGCCATTTCCCGTCATTGCGCGATCAGACGCGGAAGAACTTCTCCGCCGTGTCGCACAGGATCATCTTCTTGTCCTGTTCGGAAATGCCGTTGAACAGGCGGTCGATCCAGGCCTGCGATTCGGGGAAGGTGGTTTCCGAATGAGGATAGTCGGACGACCACATCACATTCTTCGCGCCAGGCAGGTGGCAGGTTTCGATCGCCACCCGGTCATGGATGAAGGACGCGTAGATATTCTGGTCCATGTAGAAGCTGGGCGGGTTCTTGAGCGTGCTTTCGGTCCAGAAGCGCTGCTTTTCCCAGGTGCGGTCCATGTAATCGCCCGCAAAGGCCAGCCAGCCGCCGCCCGATTCAATCGTGCCGATCTTGAGGCCGGGGAAACGGTCGAACACGCCGCCGAAGATCATGGTCGAAGGCGTTTCGGCCATGGCGAACTTGCTCGCCAGCATGTCGGCCAGGATGCGCTGCTTGTTGGTGAAGCGCGTGACGCGACCGCCCAGGTGGAAGGTCAGCGCCATGTCATGTTCGACCGCCGCCGCCCAGAAGGGGTCGTACATCGGGTCGTCATACAGCTTCTCGGCATTCATGTCGCCGGTCAGCGAGTGGACCTGCGCGCCCGACGCGGTCAGCGATTCAAGATTGAACGGATAGGCCGGGATGTTGATGACGGTGAAGCCCATCTTCGCCAGTTCCTTCAGGCGAGCGACGGAATCGGCGACATCGATCATCGGGATATAGCCGACCGGGCAGAGCCGCTTGCGGTCGTGCAGGGCGAAATCCATGACGAAGCGGTTGTAGGCGTTGAAGCTTTCGAGGAACAATTCCTTGTTCGCGGTGCCCAGCGGGCCGCCGCCATACATGACGGCGACGTCGATGCCGTCCATGTCCATGTCCTCGATCCGGCCCACGGGATCGAACGACCCGCGACGGAAGTCCTTGACGCGGCCCTCCATCTTGAAGTCCTTGGCCTTCACACCGGCGAGCGAGTGCATGATGTTGATCTTGCGGCGGCTGCCTTCGAAGATCAGATAATCCGCATCGTCGGCGTTTTCGATGTAGGGCGCCAGGCTCTGCAGGTGCGAGGGAAGATAATCCTTCCAGAAATCATGCGGCGGATTGAGATGCTGGTCGGCGTCGATGATGCGGTAGTCGACCTTCGACTTGGCGGCGGGCCGGTCCATCGTGTCGGTATTGCTCATATATTTCCTCCTAATCCCGCTCAGCGAACGGGGCGATCGGCGAATTCATGAGTGCAGATTATGCGCTCCTGAAATATGGGTCAAATATCAAATGACCCCGATATGATATCCAAAACCTAAACAGTTATTGGGCCAGGCGGCGTTCGCGCAGGTCCGCAATCGCCTGTGCCGAATAGCCGACCTCCGCCAGCAGGGCCTCGGTATGTTCGCCCATGCCGGGCGCGGTCCTGAAATCGATCGGCGCCGCGTGACCGTCGAAGGTGGCCGGGCCGGACACCAGCCGCACATCCTGCCCTTCGATATCGACGTGGAAGATCATCTCGTTCGCGGCAACCTGCGGATCGGCGGCCACTTCCTCGATCGTCTGAATGAGTTCCCAGGGCGCATCCCAGGCGTCAAAGGTCGGCTTCCATTCCGCCCAGTCGCGCGCGCCGATCTTCTCGCCGATGATCGCGACCAGTTCCTCGGCATTGGTCATGCGCGCGGCATTGTCGGCAAAGCGGGGGTCATTTTCCAGCTCCGCGATGCCCAGGATGCGGCACAAGGGGCCCCAGTGCGGACGCGGGTCCAGCAGCATGAGCTGCAGCAGACGCCCGTCGCGCGTCTTGTAGGCGGTGAGCAGCGGATAGCGCGAGCCGCCATTGCCGTCCTTGGGATGGGTGGAATAGCCCGGCGCCTGCGAATAGGTGACGTCGGAGGACAGGATCCAGACCGCCGTCTGCAACAGCGAGGTTTCGACCACGGTCGGCTCGCCGGTCATGGCGCGCTTGTAGAGCGCCGAGGCGATCGCGAAGGCAAGCGAGATCGACGCCGAATGGTCGCCTAGCGCCGGGCGCGAGGGGGTCGGCTTGTTGCCCGGGATCGTCAGCGCATGCGAAAAGCCGCCGCGCGCCCAGAAGCAGGACGAATCGAAGCCCGCCTTGTCCGCCTCACGCCCCTTGAAGCCGAGGCCGTTGCCGCGCGCGTAGATGAGCTTGGGATTGCGCTTGCGCAGATCGTCCACGTCCAGGCGAAGGCTCTTGAGCGCCTTGGGACGCAGGCTGGTGATGAAGACGTCGGCCGTTTCGATCAGCTTCAGCAGCGCCTCGCGCCCTTCTTCGGACTTGAGGTCGAGCGCGATGCTCTTCTTGCCACGGTTGTTCTGCTCCATGGCCAGGTTGAGCGAGCCAACCTCGCGGCCGTCGCCGACCTTCAAGGTGCGATAGGGATCGCCATGACCGGGCGTCTCGATCTTGATGACTTCCGCGCCCTGATCGACAAGCAGCACGCTCGCCCCGGGTACGAAAACATATTGCGCCAGTTCGACAATGCGAACGCCGGAAAACATGCCTTGCATTCTTGCTCCTTATCCCCATCCCATGTGGCGGCGCGCAGGCGCGGCCTTCAATTCGGCAAGCGGGATAGCGCAACCTGTAAGCGCCGTTCCAATATCAAAGCATCTTGCAGCAATATTCAAAAAATATCAAATTGCCGGAAACATCTTGCGGGGCGGGTCGGCCTGCGGCATAGGCTGGCTCATCCTGAAACATGCCGGCGATCGCCGGTGATGACAAGCCGCTGCGCCGCCGCGCGGCCATCAGGACAAAGCCGGAGAGTGATTGCGATGCATCCCGACAGGACGGGCCTGATCCGATGAACCAGCAGCCGGCGCGCGTGGCCGACGGCGCCTTTCATCGCCGCAGCGAAATCGTCACGCGGGAAATCGCGCCCGGCCGGCTGGAGGCACGGGCGGCGATCGAGGATGATTATCACCATTTCCGTGTCCTGCTGACGGCGGTGGACGGGATCATCACCGACGCCCATTCGCAGGCGGTGCGCTATCCCAACAGTCTGTGCCCGGGCGCGGGGGATCGACTCGCGGAGCTGGTCGGCAGGCCGCTGGTCGGAACCGCCGCTGCCGTCATGGAATATACCGACGCGCGGCAGCAATGCACCCATCAGTTCGATCTTGGGGCGCTGGCGGTGGCGGCGCTCGCCCACCGGCGGGCGCATCGCCGCTACTGGGCGACCGTGCCCGACAGGATCGGCGGGCGAACCAGCGCCAGCGTCCGCCGCGACGGGGTAGAAGTGCTTCGCTGGGAGATGGCCGGCACGACGATCGAGGCGCCCGAACCCTTTGCCGGCCGCAGCATCGGGTCGGGCTTCACCGGGTTCATCCGCACGCTTCCCGAGGATGAGGCGGAAGCGGCGCTCGTCCTGCGGCGCGCGGTCTATGTCAGCCAGGGCCGTGGCATCGACATCGCGGCGCTGGGCAATGCCGGCCCGCGCGGCGGCTGCTGGGCCTGGCAGCCCGAACGCGCGGACAAGGTGGCGCGCATCCCTTCGTCGCGCCTGAATTTCAGCGGGCGAGAGCAGATGCTTGTCGCCGACGACCAGGAATGGCTGGCATTTGCCGGCTGAACACAGCGAGCCCGCAAGCGGCGGGCCAATCAGGAAAGGCATCCATCATGGCGAAATATATGATCATCGGCCTCAACGGCCCGGTTGCCGGCGAAGGCAATGAGGAAGCCTATAATCGCTGGTATGACGAAGTGCATATCCCCGACCTGAAGGCGGTGCCGGGCATCGTGTCGGCGCGCCGTTTCAAGACCATGCAGCCCGACGCGAAATGGCCCTACGCGGCTGTCTACGAGATCGAGACCGACGACCTGCCGGCGACGATGAAAGGCATGAGTTCGGTGCGCCCGATGGACCCCGCCTTCGACAAGGAAAATTCGTCGAACATCATGCTGGTCCAGATCAGCGAATAGGCCTGTCTGATAGGCGCCTGATATGAGGATAATCTGATTTGATATTGGATTTGGTATAGGGTCAGGCGGTAGACATGGCGCGCAAGCATGTCGCGTGGCGACGGCCCGGGAAGGCTGCGCCACGCTCGCGACATCGGGAGAGTGAAGCTGATGAATTCCATTCCTGACCGGCAGGCGCGGGTGACCCTGCGCGCCTATGCCGAAGGTCCGCTGCGGGCGGACAATTTCGCCGTCGAACAGGGCGATGTGCCCACGCCCGGCGAGGGCGAGTTTCTGGTGCGGATCGTCTACGCGTCGGTCGAACCGATGCTGCGCATCACCGTCGATGCGAAGCCCCTGGGCATGGCGTCCCCCTGGCTGCCGCTGGGCGCGGTCGTCCCGGGTCCCGCCGTCGGCGAGGTCGTGCTGTCGAACCATCCCGATTACGCCGTTGGCGACCGGGTGGAAGGGCGCTTCGGCTGGCAGGAATATGCGGTGTCGAACGGGCAGGCCGTGCAGCGCGTCGGCGCCGAGGTGCGGCCGCTCTACAATGCGCTGGGCGTCTATGGCCTGCCGGGCTTCACCGCCTGGGTCGGCATCCGCAAGAGCGGCATCCAGCCCGGCCAGACCATGTTGGTGAGCGGCGCGGGCGGCGCCGTCGGTTCGGTCGTGGCGCCGCTGCTGCGCGCCTATGGCGTGCGGCCGGTCGGCATCGCTGCGGGCAAGGACAAGCAGGCGCAGCTGACCAGCGAAGGGGGCTATGCGGCCGTCGCGGACCGGACCGCGCCCGACTTTCTGGAGCAGCTGAAACAGGCGGCGCCCGAGGGTGTGGACGTCTATTTCGACAATGTCGGCGGCCCCCTGATGGTGACGGTCGCGAACATGCTGAAGCCGCGTGGCAAGATCATGGTCTGCGGCCTGATGTCGCAATATCAGGGCCATGACGGGTCGGGCACCGACAATCTGCCGATCGTGCTGGAGGCACTGATGGCGCGCAGCGGATCGATCCAGGCGTTCAGCCAGGTGGGCGAGGAAGGGTTGCGCCCTGAATTCGAACGCGAGATCAGCGAATTCATCGCGTCGGGCAGGCTGAAGCCCGAAGTGCATGTCGAGGAAGGCATCGAAGCCCTTCCGGCCGCCCTGTGCGGACTTTTCGAAAACAGCAGGACCGGCAAAGTCGTGGTGCGCGTCGCGCCCGAGACGGTCGCTGCGCAAGCAGACAGGAAGATAGAAGCATGAGTACGGCTACCGCACAGGCGGCTGACCAGAAGGTCTGGATGCCGCTGGACCTGTTGATCGGCGGGCGCGCCGTCCCGGGCGAGGGCGAAACGATGACCGTCGTCAATCCCGGCACCGGCGAGCCGAGCGCGACTTTCCCCGGCGCGTCGATCGGCCAGTTCGAACAGGCGATCGCGGCCGCCCGCAAGGCGTTCGACGACGGCAAATGGTCCGGCCTGCGCCCGGCCGAGCGCGTCGCCATCCTGGAGCGTTTCGTGGCCGCGCTGGAAGCGCGCAGCGATGCGCTGCGCAAGCTGATCACCACCGAAACCGGCTGTCCGGCGGGATCGATGGTGCTGGGCGCGCAGGTCAATTCACCGATCGCGCAGATGCGCGGCATGCTGGACCTCTACCTGAAGCTTCCCGAACTGGAGGAAAATCCGCTGCCTTTCGAGGAGCGCACGACCTCCGCGGGCGGCATGATCCAGAGCCTGCGCCGCTATGTCCCGATCGGCGTCGTCGCCGGCATCGCCGCCTATAATTTCCCGCTCACCATAGCGCTGTGGAAGGTCTTCCCGGCACTGGCGACCGGCAACACCGTCATCCTGCGGCCGAGCCCGCTGACCCCGCTGACGGCGCTGGCGCTGACCGAGGCGGCGCTGGACGCGGGCCTGCCCGAAGGCATCCTCAACATCGTCGTCGAAGGTGGTTTCGAAGGCGCGCATCTGCTGACCACCCATCCCGATGTCGACATGGTCGGCTTCACTGGGTCGAGCGATGTCGGCAAGAAGGTGATGGCCCAGGCCGCGCCGACGCTGAAGCGCGTGCAGTTGGAACTGGGCGGCAAGTCGGCGCAGATCTACATGCCCGACAAGGTCGAGGCGGCGGCCTATGCCGCCTTGTCGGTGCTGATGGCGCATGCCGGCCAGGGCTGCGTCCTCGGCACCCGCATCTTCGTGCCGGAAGCGGAGAAGGCGAAGGCCCTGGAAGCGATGAAGGGCACGCTCGCGGCGCTGCGCATCGGCGAACCGACCGACGCCAACACCACGATGAGCCCGGTCATCAGCAAGGGCCAGCTTGAACGCTGCGAACGCTATGTCGCCATGGCGGTCGAGGCCGGCGCCAAGGTCGTTGCGGGCGGCAAGCGCGCCGACCGGCCGGGCTATTTCTTCGAACCGACCATCCTGGATGTGCCCGACAACAAAAATCCGGCCGCGCAGGATGAAATCTTCGGTCCCGTGGTCTGCGTCATCGGCTATCGCGATGTCGACCATGCCATCGAGATGGCGAACGATTCCGAATATGGCCTGTCGGGCTACATCTACGGCAAGGACATCCGCGCCGCCGCCGACGTGGCGCGCCGCATCCGGTCGGGCACCGTCAATGTCAATGGCGGCTTCGCCAGCGCCTATGCCTCTTCGGGCGGCCACAAGCATAGCGGCCTGGGCCGCGAGCGCGGCGTCGAGGGCATCCGCGTCTACCAGGAAGTTCAGTGCCTCAACCTGAGCTGACCAGACAATAGAGAATAGGAAGAACGATATGCTGCTGGAAGGCAAGTCCGTCATCATCACCGGCGCCGGATCGGGCGTCGGCCGCGCGGCGGCGCTGATCTTCGCGCGCAACGGCGCGAAGATCATCTGCGCCGACGTCGTGGCGGAGCGTAACAATGAAACGGTGGAACTGGTTCGCGCCGAGGGCGGGGCGGCGCAGGGCGTGCTGTGCGACGTCAGCGACGAAGCGCAGGTGAAGGCAGCGGTGGAAGCGGCCGTCGCCGCCTATGGCCGGCTGGACGTGATGTTCAACAATGCCGGCATCGCCACCACCATCCAGGGCAGCGCGACGATCGGCTTTGCCGACACGACCGATGCCGATTATGACCGGCTGGCCAATGTCAACTTCCGTGGGACGGTGAACGGTTGCCGCCAGGCGATCCGTCAGTTCCTGGCTCAGGGGGACAATGAGGGCGTCATCGTCAACACGGCCTCCGTCGCTGGCCTGATCGGCTGGGGCGGGGCCATCTATGGCGGCACCAAGGGCGCCGTCATCCAGCTGACCCGCAGCCTGGCAATCGAATATGCCAAGCATGGCGTCCGCGTGAATTCGGTCTGCCCGGCTGGCATGGCGACCAATTTCGGCATCCCGCTGGAAGCAGGCTATCGCCAGGTGTCGGACAAGGAGAAGGAGATTTACGGCAAGCTCCATCCGCTGGGCCGGCCGATCGATCCCGAAGATGTCGCCAATGCGGCGATGTTCCTCGCCTCGGACCTGGCCAAGAACATCACCGGCGTCGCGGTGCCCGTCGACGGTGGCCTGGTCGCGGCCTGATCGCGCTGTCAGGCGAAGGGCGCGCCCCTCCGCCTGACGCCGCGCGATGGTCGACGACCCGATCCGGGAGTGTTTCATGTCCGAATTCTTCATCCCCATGCCGCCCGCCGATCCGGCGCTCAGCCGCCGCGCGGCGATCGTCGGCGTCGGCGAAACCGACTATCGGCTCGATTATCAGGCATCCCGCGCCAAGGCGCCCGACTATGAGGCGCCCACGCCCGAGGGGCTGGCGCTGACGGCTTTCGAGCGAGCGCTGGCGGACTCCGGCCTGACCCGCGACGATATCGACGGGCTGTCGACCTCCTTCATCTATGGCGGGCCGAGCCCGGAGGAAACCGCCGGCATCCTGGGCATCAAGCCGCGCTACATGATCCGCAACACGCCGATCATGGCCGGCACGCTGCCGCTGGTCTGCGCGGACATCGCGGCGGGCAAGGCGGATACGGTGGCGCTCATCTATTCGGCCGCCTCGCGCGCGATCGGGCGGCAATATGGCGGCGCGACCTATTCCGGCAACAGCGGCGCGTCGAGCAGCTATTATTACCATCTGCCCTGGGGCTGGAGTTCGCAGGCCGCGCACTGGGCCTTTGTGTGGAGCCATTATCAGGCGCTCTACGGCAAGAAGGAAGAGGATCTGGGCGAAGTCGCGGTGCAACTGCGCAAGAATGCCATCGCCAATCCCAACGCCGTGATGCAGACGCCGATGAGCGTCGAGGATTATATGGCGTCCCGCTATATCGTCCGCCCGCTGCACCTGCTGGACATGTGCCTGGTGAATGACGGCGGCGTCTGCCTGATCGTGCGGCGCGCCGACAAGAGCCGCGACCTTGCCCACAAGCCCGCGCTGGTAGCCGGCTGGGGCGAAGCGGCGGTCAAGGGCAACAAGCTGCATCATCTGGTGCGCGAGCGGCTGCGCCCCGAAATCCAGGCGGCGGGCAAGACGGCGCTCGACATGGCGGGGATCGCCTTGTCCGATGTGCAGCATTTCGAGGGCTATGACGCCTCGACCATCCACCTCATCAGCCAGTTCGAAGGCTATGGCTTCGTCGAGGAAGGGGCGGGCCTTGATTTCTGCAAGAGCGGCGAAATGGCGGTGGGCGGATCGCTGCCCGTCAATGTCGGCGGCGGGATGCTGTCGGAAGCCTATATGCACGGCTGGAACCATGTCGCCGAAATCACGCGCCAATTGCGCGGCGAGGCAGGGGCGCGGCAGATCGAAGGAGTCGAAATCTCGCTCTTCTCGCTCGCGCAGACCGACATGGTCCATCCCCTCATCCTGACCCGGGGAGAAACGGCATGAGCCAGAAGCGTCCCAACCGCGTCCATGGCGGCCGTCATGACGAATTCTGGGCCCGGTGTGCCGAAGGCGAACTGCATGTCCAGCGCTGCGGCTCCTGCGGCGAACTGGCGTGGCCGGTCGTCGACGCATGCGAACTATGCGGAAGCCAGGACCTGGCCTTTGAACGCATGTCGGGCAAGGGCCGACTGATCAGCTGGTGCACGTTCGAGCGCGACTATTATCGCGGCCTGCTGCCGATTCCCTGGCCTACCATCCTGGTGGCGCTGGACGAGGGGCCGCTGTTCGTCAGCAACCCGCAGGGTTTCGGCGAAGAGGATTATGCGCTCGACATGCCGCTGCGCGTGACGTTCCTGGATTGCGAGGATGACGCCGGCGCGTTCCGGCTTCCGGTTTTCGAACGCGACGCTTAAGGCGCAAAGAACGCTGCAACGCTGGGGAGGGCAGGGGAATGGACAAGGCGATCGCGCTGATAACGGGCGCTGGGTCGGGCATGGGCCGGGCAACCGCGCAGGTGATGGCGCGCGCCGGCTGGCCGCTGCTGCTCTGCGATCTGAACGGTGAAAGCCTGGCGGCCACGCAGGCCTTGCTGGAGGCGCCTGACAAGGCTGAACTGCTGGCCGGCGATCTGGCGAGCGCCGACTTCGGCGCGATGCTGACCGCCGCGCTCAAGGGGCGCAGGATAGGGGCGCTGGTTCATTGCGCGGGGCTGTCGTCGACCATGGCGTCGGCGGAGCGCATCTTCGCGGTCAACCTGACCGCGACGCTGGCGCTCGTCGACCTGGTGCGGGACCAGATGGCGCCCGGCGGCGCGGCGATCCTCTTCGCCTCCTATGCCGGCCATGCGATGGGCGCTACGTTCGATGAGCAGGTCGACGCTGCGATCGCTGCGGGCGACATTGCGCCGCTCCTGTCCGTGGCATCCTCACCCGAATTCGCCTACTCGCTGTCCAAGCGAGCGGTCCAGCGCGTCGCGCGGCAGCGAGCGCTGGAATATGGGCGCAAGGGGCTGCGCATCCTCTCGCTCTCGCCCGGCATCATCGACACGCCGATGTCGACGGCGGAAATGGCGCGGCACCCGATCATGAAGGACATGATCGCTCATTCGCCGCTCGGACGCCCGGCGCGGGCCGAGGAAGTGGGCGCGGTCGCCGCCTTCCTCTGTTCGGACGGGGCAAGCTTCATGACCGGGACCGACATATTGGTCGACGGGGGCGCTTTTTCGGTAGCCTGACCTGGGCTCCCCGGCCGCAGTCGGCACGGGGAGATGGCCGCCTCAGGCGAAGTGCAGGCGACGATATTTGCCCCGGAAATAGAGCAGCGGATCGCGGCGCGGTTCGAACCAGGCGTGGTGGACCCGGCCAATGAAGATCTGGTGATCGCCGCCGTCATGGATCGCGTGGGTCGTGCAGTCGAACGACGCCAGCGAACCGGGCAGAATGGGCGATCCACCGTCCGCACGGCTTTCCCAGTCGACGCCCTCGAACTTGTCCGGGATGCGCGAGGCGAAACGGTTCGCGATCGGCTGCTGACCGATATGCATGACATTCACGGCGAAGCGGCCCGCCTTGCGCAACGCCTCCATGCTGCCCGATCGGTTGTCGAGCGAGAAGAGGATGAGCGGCGGGTCGAGCGAGACGGAGGTGAAGCTGTTGGCCGTCAGCCCGATCAATTCGCCTTCATCGGTGACGGAGGTGATGACGGTGACGCCCGTGCCGAAGCAGCCCAGCGCATTGCGCAGGATGCGCGGTTCCGAACCGCCGACATAGGAAAGCGGTTCGCGTGGCGCGCGCCGTTCGAGAAAGTCGAGCAACACGGCGTTGAACGTGTCCTGCCGCTCGATCGGCGCGAAATGGCCGGCCCCCTCGATCGCGGTGGCTTCCGCCTCGGGAATGAGGGCGGCCAGGCGCTCCATCGCCTCCTCGGACACGGTTTCATTGAGCGCGCCGCGGATCAGCGCGACAGGCACGCGGATCTGCTCCGCCGCGCTCCGCAGCCGATCTTCCTCATTCACGATGTCGAGGCTGCTCAGCGCCGCGCCGTCACGCCAGTGATAGCGCCCGTCCTCGCCGACCTCATAGGCCGCGAGCACGCTTTCCCGCGCCATCAGCCTGGGTTCATTGGGATAAAGCTGGGCGATGGCCTCGAAAATCTCCTCCACGTTGGCGAAGCCCTCGGCGCGGCGGGCATAGACGGCGCGGCTGCGTTCGATCATGTCGGCATCGAACCAGATGGTCGAATCGACCAGCGCGAGCCCGCTCACCAGGTCGGGCGCGCCCTCGCCGATGGCAACGATCGACGCAATCGCGCCCAAGCCCGCCGCCACGACGCAGGCGCGTGTCGGCAGGGCGGCGAGGATGGCGCGAAGGTCGCTGGCGATGACATCCAGCTTGTAGGCGCCATCGGGCGCGGGGTCGCTGTTGCCGCGCCCGCGCAGGTCGACGGTGATGGCATAGCGGCCCGCCTGCGCCAGCGCCTCGGCGCAGGCCCGCCACATGTCGCGGGTCTGGGACAGGCTGGGGATCAGCAGGACGGGCGGGTTCTCGGGCGATCCGGTGGCGACCGCCGAAAGGCGCACGCCGCCGAACCCTGTCAGATTGATTTCGTCCATCATATCCTCGATCAACGCGGCCGCGATCAGCCTTCGAAATAGCCTGCCTCAAGCGCGTCGGCCAGTTCCAGAACCCATTTGAGCCCGATGCCGCCGGTTATCGTGCAATGCTTGCCGGTCGGCAGATAGGTCGTGACGACATCATAGCGCACGGTGAACATGCCGCCGCCGTCCGGTTCGGGCTCCTGGTAGGACATGTCGAACCGGAAATCGTCGGGTGACTTGCCCGCTTCCTCGATCTTCTGCTTCGCTTCGATCAGTTCGCGTTCGTACAGTTCCATGGCCCTTCTCCCGTCAAGCCGCCTTATGCTCTTCCCGGCGTCCGATCAGTCCTTGGGACCGCCGACCGATGCGACATGCTTCCTCAGCCCTTCCTGATAGGAGGGCATCATCATCAGCGAGGCATTGGCCATGCGCTCGACCGCCGCAGCCTGGTCGACGGCCAGGTCGTGGGCGAGTTCGATCGCGATCTTCGCGGTCCCCATGACCTCGCCATTCTGCTGAGCGAGGTGGCGGCAGAAGGCCATGACATCGTCCTGGAACGTCTCATCCGCATAGACTTTGTGCACCAGACCCATGGTCAGCGCTTCCTGCGCGGTGACGGGCATGTTCGCCATGATGAACAGCCGCGCCCAGTGCGGGCCGACCAGGCGGGTCAGGCGGCTGACGCCGTTGGTGGCCGGCAGCACGCCGAACTTGGCTTCCGGAAAGGCGTAGCTGGCAGATGCCGCCGCCAGGCGGAAGTCGCAGGACATCGACATTTCCAGGCTGCCGCCGACGCATGTCCCCTGATGCGCGACGACGATGGGCTTTTCGACATGCTCCATCTCGTCCCACAGCTGGCGCATGCCCGACGGCAGGCGGCGGTGGAACTCCCGCAGGGCCGATCCGGTGGAAGGCGGGAAGGAGGGGGCTTCGCCGCCGCCATCCTTGAGGTCCGCGCCGGAGGAGAAATAGCGGCCCGTCGAGCGGATCAGCAGGACCTTGTAGTCGGGCGTGTCCCGCAGCCGCTCCACCGCTTCGCGCAGGCCGTTCATCAGCGCGCGACTCATGGCGTTGAGCTTGTCCGGGCGGTTGAAGGTCGCGATCAGGATCGGGCCATCCTCGCTGATCAGGATGTGCGGCTCATCAGTCATCATTCACCTCTCATTTTCGTGCCAGCGAGACTATCGGCTTCCTGGAAATCATGAAAGCGCGAGGCGGCGGCGACAGGCGCGGCGACGCGTTGCGGATCCCCTGGCACGGGTCGGTTGCAGAATACAATTCCAAATTCAATTTGACAATATGCGGGGCGCGGGATCATAGGCAGAAACACGGGATGCGGGCGCGCGCGCGGCATGTCGGGCCGCAGGTCGTCGGCGGCAGAAGATCGGTCGACGGGAAGGGTCCCGATCTATATGCGAAGCGACAGACCACAGCCGGCCGGCGCGCGGTCCATGAAGGATGTTGCCGCATGTCCCAGATGCGGCGAGTGGAGGATGACAAGTGAGCGTTGATCAGATCGCGCGGCCCAATCTTGGGCTCGACCCGCAGATTTTGAAGGACATCTATTTCCGCATGGCGCGGATCGAGGCGGTCGACAAGGCGATCCGCACCGGCCTGTCCAGCGGCAAGCTGCGCTTCAACTACTGGCCCTGCACGGGGCAGGAAGCGATCCCCGCGACGATCGCGCAGCTGACCGACAAGAATGACTATATGGTCACCACCTATCGCGGCATCCACGACCAGGTGGCCAAGGGCGTACCGCTGCAGGGCCTGTTCGCCGAGGCGATGGGCCGGATCGGCGGCCTCAACAAGGGGAAGGGCGGGGCGCCGCATATTTCGGACCCGAATTCGGGGTCGATGCTGACCACCGCCATTGTTGGCTCCGGTCCGCCGATCGCCAACGGCCTGGCGCTCGCGACCAAGCTGCGCGGCGAAAAGCGCGTCACCATCGTCAACTTCGGCGACGGCGCGACCTCGATCGGCGCGGTCCATGAGGCGATGAACATGGCCGGCGTGTGGAAGCTGCCAGTGATTTTCCTATGCCAGAACAACCAGATCGGCGAATATACCAAGATCCCGGGCTATACCGCGAGCGAGGATTTCGCGGGCCGCGCCAAGGGATATGGCTTCAAGGGCGTGAAGCTGGACGGCAACGATCCGGTCGCCTTCTACAATGGCATGAAGGATGTGATCGAGGCCGTGCGCAACGGCGAAGGTCCGATCTTCGTCGAGGCGCTGACATTCCGCCTGGGCCGTCATGCCGGCATCGGCGACAATCCCGACATCACCAAGGAAGAACTGGCGGCGGCCAAGGCAGCGGCGCCCATGGTGACGGTGCGCGCTTTGCTGATTGAAGCGGGCATTGCCACCGAAGACGAACTGGCAGCGGTCGAAGCGGCAGCCAAGGACGAGGTCAGCACGGCCGTGGACGCGGCGCTGCAGAGCCCCGCCACGCCCTATTCCGAAACGCTGATCGACGTCTATGGCGACGCCGACGTGGTGCCGCGCCGTGGCCATTATCCGGTGCGCGAGGACGTCACCGTCTCCGACGAAGGCGCGCGCACCGTGCTGATGGCCGAAGCGGTGACGGAAGCCACGCGCACCGCCATGGAAGCCGACCCGGAAGTCATTCTGCTGGGTGAGGATGTGGGTGATCCGCCCGGTGGCGTGTTCAAGACTTCGGTCGGCCTGCAGAACCAGTTCGGTGCCGAGCGCGTGCGGCCGACGCCGATCGCGGAACAGTCGATTATCGGTGCTGGCACCGGCGCGGCGCTGGTCGGCATGAAGCCGATCGCCGAAATCATGTTCGCCGACTTCGCCGCCGTCTGCCTCGACCAGATCGCCAACCATGCGGCCAAGCAGCGCTACATGTCGGGCGCGGCAACCCATGTGCCGCTGACGATCCGCATGATCGTGGGCGGCGGCATCGGCGGATTTGGCGCGCAACATTCGCAGTCCCTGGAATCCTGGCTGCTGCACACGCCGGGCCTCAAGGTCGCCTATCCCAGCAATCCGCTGGACGCCAAGGGGCTGCTGCTCAGCTGCATCTTCGACGAGGACCCTTGCGTCCACATGGAATCGATCGCGCTGCTGCGCGCGTTCAAGGGCCCGCTGCCCGAGGGCGACTATCGCATCCCGCTGGGTGTCGCCAAGGTGGTGAAGCCGGGGAGCGACATCACGCTGATCAGCTATGGCTGGCAGCTGCACCAGTGCCTGGCCGCCGCCAAGACATTGGAAGAGGAAGGCGTGAGTGCCGAGGTGATCGACCTGCGGTCGCTGATGCCGATCGACTATCATCGCGTGCTGGAATCGGTGAAGAAGACCCGCCGCGCACTGGTAGTGCATGCCGCGACCGAATTTTGCGGCTTGGGCTCGGAGATCGCCGCCACCATCAACGAGGAACTCTTCTCGACGCTCAAGGCGCCGGCTTCGCGCTTCGGCGCGGACTATGCACCTATTGCCTTCTCGCAGGAAATCGAGCTAAGCCAGGTTCCAAATCCAAATTCAATTGCGGCTCGGGCACGCGCCGTCATCGCTTTCAAGGATTGAACGACAATGACAACGACCATCACGATCCCGCAGCTTGAAATGGCAATGACCGAAGGCATCCTGACCGAATGGCTGGTCGAGGATGGGGCTGAGGTCAGCGAAGGCGATCCCATCTATGTGCTGGAAACGGGCAAGGCCGCGCAGGATATCGGCGCGCCGGCTTCCGGCACGATCAAGCGCATCGGCGAGCCCGGCACCGAATATCCGGTCGGCACGGTCATCGGCGAGATCGCCTGAAAGACTATCGGAGCGCGGGGGTGATGTTCGTCACCCCCGCGCTCCCGCAAGGAAGACGAGCGGCCGACAAGGTGCCGCCGCAAGAAAAACCGGGCGAACGACCCGGTACACAAGATCCCGGGAGGATTGGAGGGGCACCGATGCTTTGCAACAGGCAAGGGCGATGGAAGGCGAATGACGCGCTGATATCATTTCGGCCAGCGCGTTCTCGAACAGACGATCGGCCGGTCAATTGCTGATGCCATGAACAGCGCGCGGGCGTGGACTTCTCCGTCAAAAGCTTGACGGACGACGGTCCCTGCCGGCTATAGGCTGGGACTCGGACAGAATCTTCGCTATTCAGGCGGAAATTTTTCTTGAAAGGCATTCGGTGACAAGCCCCAAAAGTCGTAAAAGCACCCAGAAGGCGAAAAAGGCAGCCGCCCCGGTGGTGACCCAGGCCCTGCCCCGCGCGGAGGCGAGGCGTCAGGAGATCATCCTCGCCGCTGCCGCTGAATTCAGCCGCAAGGGCTATGCCGAAGCGACGCTGGCGGACATCGCGCAACGATTGGGCATCCACACCGCCGCGCTTTATTATTATTTCGAAAATAAGGACGCCGTCGTTCAGGCGGTGCTCCATCTGGCCGCCGAGCGCATTTCCATCGACCTGGAAGAGCCGCTCAAGAAGGTCCAGGACGCGACGCCGATCGAAAAGCTGCGGGTCGCGATCCGCGCCTATGTGCTGACCTCGATCCGCAAGGACCAGCTCAGCAAGGCATTTTGGAAGATTTACGACCAGGTCTCGCCCGAGCTGTGGAACAGTGTCAGGGACCATAAGCACACCATGTTCCCGATCTGGGAAGAACTGATCACGGAGGCTGCGGCCGCCGGCCAGATCAGGACGGATATTCCGGCCGGCGTCTTGCGGCACATGCTGATCGGCGCGCTGGTCTGGATCCCTGAATGGTATGACCCCAAGGGCAAGCAGACGCTCGAAGATCTGGCCGACTCCTTCATCTCCATGTTCCTGGGCTCGATGAGCACCGCACCGGCCTCGATCGCCGCGCCGACGCCATCGGCTGCGGCCGCGCGCCGCGCCAAGGCGAAGAGCGAGCCCGAAGTCGCGGCGAAGGTGAAGCCTGCTGCCAAGACGAAAAGCGAGGCAAAGGCCAAGCCGGAGCCCAAGGTGAAAGCCGAGGCGAAGATCGAGGCTAAGACCAAGGCCGCACCGCGCACCCGCGCGGTTGCTGGCGCAACACCAGCCGCCGCGCCCCGCAAGCGCAGCGCGAAGAAACAAAACGAATAAAGGGAGTGGAAATGACCTGGAAGCGCGTCTTCAGCCTTCTGGCGGTGCTCGGCGGTTTGATGATGATCTCCCCGGCAAAGGCCGCAACGGTCGACATCTGCGGCGAAAAACTTCAGGCACCCTCGGGCGTCAGCAAGAAGATTACGGCGCTGTGCGGCTTCAACCAGCCCGAGGATTTCGATCTGACGCCCGATGGCCGACATATATTGGTCGGCGACCTGGGCATGACCGTGACGCCGCAGGGGATGCAGCCTTCAGCCTCGGCTGTCGAAATGTCGGTGATCGACACCGCGACCGACAGGGTGAGCAAGCTGGAACGGGTTTGGGACAAGGGGCCGAACTGGGGCGATCCCAGCTGTCCCGCGCGCGACCCGAAAGGTCGTTTCTATGTGCTGGGGATGAAGATTTCCACGCGCGCGCCGGGCGTCACCCAGCTCATGATCATCAACAATCTGGGCGGTGACCATGTCGAATTCTACCAGCTTCAGGAAAAGAACGGCACGCTGAAGGCGGCCTGGCGCGGGTGCGTGCAGGCGCCGCGCGATGGCACTGTCGACGCGGTCGCCGCGCTGCCGGACGGTGGCTTCGTCGCCTCGGTCATCTGCAACAACCCCAATTTCGCCTCCTGCATGGAGGCCGCGAAGCGGGGGGAGAATACCGGCTGGATGATCGCCTGGACGCCAAAGGGCGGGATGCGGCGGCTGCCCAATTCGGATGCTCAGCTCAACAACGGCCTGGAAGTCACCAGGGATGGGCAGCATATCGTGATGATCGCGACCGGCACGCGGGAAGTGAAGGTCTATTCCCTCGCCGAGCAGAAGTTCGTGCGAAGCATCGCCATGCCCTTCGCGCCAGACAATGGACGCCTCACCAGCGACGGCGCGCTGCTCGTCGGCGGGACGGATGGTGGCCATCTGTGCCTGGGCAAGCGAGCCGCCGGCTGCACCAACCCATCCTGGGTCATGACGGTGAAGCCGGAAGATGGGCGCAAGGAACTGCTCTTCTATGCGGACAATGGGCTGCTGTCGGGAACGACCGGCGGAATATTGGTCGGGAACTCCCTCTACATCACCTCGCTGTCCGACCCCTTCATCCTGAAGGTGCGCGTCGACCGCTGATCGGCGAGGACCTTGCCCTCGCGCCGGGGGGCAAGGCCGGTCAACGACGTGGACAGTTGCATGGTGCGTCGGTACAGCATCATCCATCCTTTGGTTGTGTACGAACGCCGATGCTGAATTCCGATGATCTTCGCCTGTTCCTGGCCGTGATGCGGGAGGGCAATATGCTCGCCGCCGCGCGCCGGGCAGGGGTCGACCACAGCACGGTGGGACGCCGTCTGTCGGCATTGGAACAGACTCTGGGCGCGCGCCTGTTCGACCGATCGCCGCGCGGCGTGACGCCCACGCCTCCGGCCTTTGCGCTGGTCGCCCATGCCGAGCGCATCGAAAGCGAGCTACTGGCCGCAGCGGCAAGCGTCGCGGGGCGGGACCGGGAGGTTGAAGGCACGGTGCGCCTTACCACCCCCGAGGCCTTCGGTGCTCATCTGGTGGCCCCCCATATCCCGACCCTGCGCCAACGCCATCCCCGCCTGACGCTGGAACTGGCGCTGGAAAGCCGCACGACGAGCCTGTCCAAGCGCGAAGCCGACATGGCCGTCATGCTCACCCCGCCGCCCAAGGGCCGGCTAGTGGCGCGCAAATTGTTGGACTATCGGCTGGCGCTCTATGCCTCGCGGGCCTATCTGGACCGGCATGGCACGCCCGCCACGCGCGCGGACCTCAGCCGCCACGCCTTCGTTTCCTATATCGAGGAACTGGCCGGCTTTCCCGAGATGATCGCGCTCGATCAGATCCTGCCCGGCGCGCGCGTGGATTTCCGGTCCAGTTCAAGCGCTGCCCAGCAAGCCGCGGTTTCAGCGGGGGTCGGGATTGGCGTGCTGCACGTCTTTGCGGCGGGGCATGACCCCGACCTTGTCCGCCTGTTCCCCGACGAGGTCGAGGTTCGGCGCAGCTATTGGCTGGTCATGCATGCCGACCTGCAGCGCCTGCCCAGGGTTCGCGCCACCGTGGATTTCCTGGACGAAGCGATGAAGGCGATGCGGGATCGAGTGTAAGCCGAAGGCCCAGACGGCCAGCGGCTCGCACCCATCCCCTGACCTCACCAGTCGAGCTGGTCCATGATGGATTCGGCAAGCTTCCCCTTGATGACCTTGGCCGAAGCGGTGCGGGGGATGTCCTGCTCATCGACCGACAGGATCGCCTGGGGGACCTTGTAGGAAGACAGCTGGTCGGCGGCGAGTTTGCGCAGCGCGCCCGTATCCAGCGTCGCGCTCTTTTCGGGGACGACCACCGCGACCACCGCTTCCCCCTTGGTCGGATGCGGCACGCCGAAGACATAGGCTTCGGCGACTTCCGGAGCGGTGATCAGCACGCGCTCGACTTCCATCGGCGCGACATTGGCGCCCGACGTCTTGATCATGTCGGTGCGGCGCGTGTGGAAGGTGAGATAGCCATCCTCGTCGATCGAGCAGATGTCGCCCGTGGGATAGAAGCCGTCCTCCGTCAGCACCTCGTCCCGCTCGACCTTGTAATAGCCCGTCATCAGCGTGTAGCCCCGCACATAAAGCTCGCCGGGGACGCCGGGCGGCTGGATGCGGCCGGTTTCGGGATCAACGATGCGGCGCTGGATATGCGGCAGATTGCGTCCCATCGCCCCGGCCTTGGCCGACGGAAGGGGGACGGTGCGGCGTTCGATGGTGTGCATGCCGAATGTTTCGGTCATGCCGAAGGAGCCGCCGCGCCGCCCGGCCGGAATGTCGCGCCCCCATTCGTCGCGCGTGTTGAGCGCGCGGTCCATCGTGCTCATGTCCGCCTGGCGCTCGGTCGCTTCCTTGACAAGACCCTCGATCTGGATCGGCCACCAAGGCAGGCGCGTGACGCGATGCCGTTCGATCGCGTCGATCATGTCCGACGTCTTGGGGCCGTTGGCGAAGATGAGCGGCGCGCCCAGATGCATGGCGGGCAGCAGATTGGCGTTCAGGCCGCCCACCCAGAACATCGGCATGCCGACCAGATTGCGGTCGTCGGGACGGAAGTCGATATAGTCGAGAAATTCGTGGGTGATCCGCACGGCGGTGCCATGGGTGTGGACGACGGCCTTGGGGTGCGCTGTCGTGCCCGATGTGGAGATGGTCACCAGCAGGTCGGCCGGCACGACCGTCTGCTCGACCTTCACCAGGAAGGCGTCGTCGATCTGCGGCCGGGTCTGTGCCAGCGCGAGCAGCCCATCCTCACCCTTGATCGCCCAGGGACGATCGCACTCGCCCAGCACGATGATCCGCCGCAGATAGGGGTGGCTCGGGAGGAAAAGTTCGGTCGACGTCTGGTCGGCAAGGCCCGGGATCGCTTCTTCCAGCCGCTGCACGAAGTCGACATTGAGATAACGGGCCTGCACGATCACCGCTTGGCTGTCCTGATGCGCCAGGCTCCATTCGATCTCCGCCGCCTTGTAGAGCGTGCTGAAGGGCTGGGTCAGCGCGCCGATCCGCGCCGCCGCCAGCCAGTGGACTACCCAGTCGGCGCTGTTGGGAACGATCAGCGCAACGCGCGCGGCCTTGCCCAGGCCGAGCGCGAGCAGCCCGCGCGCCAGCCCTGCGGTCCGCTCATTGACTGCGGCGAAGGTCTGCGCCCCGCTGTCGTCGATCAGGAAATCGTGGCTGGGGAAGCGGGTCGCCGCATGGGCCAGCAGGTTGGGGATAGTCGGAACAAAGCCAGGGTCCAACGGCTTCTGAAGCGTCTGCAATGTCCAACTCCTTTTAAGATCATGGGCGCTTCACGCAGCGCGCTCACGATGCGGCCAGTTTGCCGCACGGCATGGATTTCGCATGCCGCAAGCTCCAAACCTTGTCAATGTTGTGGCGGGCCGGTTATTGCGCCCCCGCGTCCCATGTGACAATTGTCGGTCAGCCGACGCCCAGTTGTGCGATCTCTTCTCGCAAGATCGCGACCAGTTCATGTTGATTTGGCTCGATTTCGTTCGACCGTCCATTGATGCTGAGCGCCAGCGGCTTGCCGAAGCTGTCACGGATCGGTAACTTGACCGCGACCGATCCCACACTGGCGACCAAGCGGTTGAGAACGCAGGCATAGCCTTGCTGCCGCGCATCGGCGACGGTCTGCAGCACCAGTTCCAGCCGCTCGCGCTCGCCGGCATCGTGCAACGTGTTGAGACGGCGGACGATTCGGCCGATCTCGTCGTCGCTGCTTTCCGTCAGGAGCATGATCCCCGCCGACGAACGGGTCAGCGGCCGCATGCTGCCCGCGCGCAGCCCCATCATCCGCCGCCCGACCGCCGCGAGGGCATAGATATATTGGACATGCACGCCGTTGCGCGTCGACAGGATGGTGGTGAGGCCGGTGCGTTCCCGCACGGCGGAGATGAGGTCTAGCACCTGGAAGGAATGGAGCGTGCCGAAGCGCAGATAGCCGCCGACCAGCGCAACCCGGATCGAGGGCGCGAATTCATGGGTTTCCGGATTGAAATTAAGATAACCCAGCTGCTTCAGGCTGTTGATCAGCACCGACGTGCTCGACTGCGGGTAGCTCAGCAGCTTCGCGATCTCGGAGACACGCGCCGGACGCCGCAACCGTTCGAGCAGTTCCAATATGGCGAGCGTGCGTTGTGCAGACTTGACCGGATTCATCGAATGTGGCGCCCGTATCCCAAAAATCTGTCTATAGCGCCTGTATCCAAATGGTTGCAATCACCGCGCCCCTGCCGGTTCGCGGCGGCGGAATCATTCGTCGGCGGCGCTGCAATCAGCTATGTGAAATTTGTTCGATCCGATGCAGTATCGGGATGTCAGGGCTATGGAGATGTCCTGCGCTCCCGCCGCGGCAAGAGAAGGGAGTGGCAAGAGGAGGCCGGGCGAGCCATGCCGCTCCGCCATAAGGAAGGTAAGTGACGATGAGCGATTTTGCGCGGGCCTCCAGCCCGGTCTATGAAACGGATGAGCCGGTCCTCTATTCGGTCGAGGGATCGACGGCCTGGATCATGCTCAACCGCCCCCGTTACAATAACAGCCAGAACGGGCAGATGCTCTATGCGCTGGACGCGGCGTTCAAGCGCGCCGTGAACGACGAAGCGGTGCGCGCCATCGTGCTGGGCGGGGAGGGCAAGCATTTCTCCGCCGGCCACGACATCGGCACGCCGGGCCGGGACGTGGGCGTCAGCCAGGATCGCGTCCACCTGTTCCCCGACCATGCGAACAAGCCCGCCGCCGAATTCCTGTACACCCGCGAACAGGAAGTCTATCTCGGCCTGTGCCGGCGCTGGCGGGCGGCTTCGAAGCCGACGATCGCGATGGTCCAGGGCGCATGCATCGCCGGCGGGCTGATGCTGGCCTGGTCCTGCGACTTCATCGTGGCTTCGGAAGACGCCTTCTTCCAGGACCCGGTGCTGATGATGGGTATTCCGGGCGTCGAATATTGGGCGCATCCCTTCGAACTGCCGCCGCGCGTCGCGTCGGAATTCCTGATGCTGGGCGACCGCATGTCGGCCGAGCGCGCGCATCATTTCGGCATGGTCAACCGCGTTGTCCCAAGTGACGGGCTACGCGCGGAGTGCGAGAAGATTGCCACCCGGCTGGCGGAACAGCCGCCGCTCGGCCTGTGGCTCACCAAGCAGGCGATCGCCCATGCCGAAGATCTGCGCGGCAAGCGCACGGCGATGGACGCGGTCTACCACATGCATCACTTCGCCCACGCGCAGAACGACCTGGTGCTCGGCAGCTCGATCGCCGGCATGGATTCCAAGGCCATGGCCGCCGCGAACAAGAAACAGGCCGGCGAGAACTGAGCCTGTAATGGCGGGGATCTCCTCGCGCCAGGCATGATTTCCTTCACCGTCGGCGCCTTCACGCGCCGACGGTCGTCGCCATGCCGCCCTCGATCCGCAGGAAAGCGCCTGTCGTGTAGCCCGAGAGCGGGCTTGCGAGCAGGGCGACCGCCGCCGCGATCTCGCGCGGGCGCCCCAGGCGCGGCACCGATTGGGTCGCGCGCTCCTCGACATAAAGCTTCTCATGATCGGCAAAGTCGCCGGTCCAGCCCCTTTGGCTCGCCATGCTGGCGATCCAGCGCTCGATCGCCGGGGTGAGGATCGCGCCGGGTATGACGCAATTCACCGTCACCCCCTGCGGCGCCAACAGCTTCGACAGGTTGACGGTAAAGCTGTTGAGCGCGGCCTTGGCAGCGCCATATTCGAACAGGCGGCCGCGCATTTCCGTGCCCGATATGCTGGAGATGTTGATGATGCGCCCCCAGCCGCGCTCCACCATCGCGGGAGAAAGATGCTGGCTCATCCGCACCGCCGCTCCGACATTGAGGTCGAAGGACGCGGACCAGTCGTCGCTGCCGATCTTCAGCCAGTCCGGCTGCTTCATCTGCAGCGCGGCGCCGGCGTTATTCACCAATATGTCGACGCCGCCGGCCCCCGCCGCCACTTCCGCCACGGCCGCCGCGCCATCATCGGTCGACAGATCGCCGATCGCGATGGCGGCTTCCACGCCCAGGGCCGCGACCTCCCGGGCCGTCGTCTCGGTCCGCTCGCGATCCCGGCCATGAACGATCAGGTCCACCCCTTCGGCGGCCAGTTCGAGCGCGATGACGGCGCCGATGCCTGAACTGCCGCCCGTAACCAGGGCGCGCTTGCCCTTCAGCTGCAAATCCATCTGCAATCCTCTCTTCTTTTCGGGCGCCTTTCTCGCATTGTTCGGACAATATTGGCAATGCGGCGTCGCCGTTCGAGAACAGGAAAGGGGCGCATCCCGAACCGAGATGCGCCCCTTCACACCTGTCTGACGGGGCAACATCCATTCGGCGTTGCCCGATCGACATCAGACCTTACATCTTGAAGACCAGATCGACGCCATAGGTCCGCGCCCGCTCATAGGTGGTCGAGCCGGCGAAGCTGAAGTAGATCGGGAACATCGGACGCCCGATGTTCGTCAGGTTACGACCCCACAGGGCGATGTCGACCTTGCTGCCCGCCAGATCGATATTCTGAAGGGCGATGCGGCTGTTGAGGTTCCAGCCCGCCTTGGAATAGCGGATGGAGTCATAGTCGCTGGTCAGGACCAGCTGACCCAGGGTCTTCACCTTCGAACGCCAGGCCCCATCGATTCGCGCCATCAGCGTGGTATCGCCGAACAGCGGCTCCGATTCATACTGAGCGCCGACATTGGCGGTCCACTTCGGGCGCAGCGTGTTCGTGTCGCACGGGTCGGCCCCGCAGACGAACGGATTGATGTTGCTCGCCTTATAGTGGGTATAGCCGACGCTGCCGTTGATGCTGAGGCCCCGGATCGGCGCCAGCGTGGCTTCCAGTTCAAAACCCCTGGTCTTGAGGTCGGCCTGGCGGATGACCACCGTGCTCAGGTCGGGACGACCGATGAACTGTCCGCCCTGAACCTGCTGCAGATCCTTGTAGGATGCGGCAAACAGCGCCAGGTTGGTGCGCAGCTTGCGGCCGAACAGGTCGGCCTTGACGCCACCTTCCCACGCCTTGGCCGTTTCCGGCTGGAACGCCAGGCTGGCCACCGAACCGCCCGACACAAAGCCGGTCGAATATTTCGCATAGAGCAGGATGTCGCGATCCGGACGATAGTTCACGCCGCCCATATAGGAGGGGCGGGTGTCGTTATAGGTGAAACCGAACGCCGTGTTGCGGACGAAGGCCACCCCATTCTTCTGGTCATGGGTCAGGCGATAGCCGCCGACGATGTCGATCTGCGGCGTCACATGCACTTCGGCCTGGGCATAGCCGGCAACCGATTCAGCCGTATTGAACGAAAGGTTGCGCGAGCCGGTCGGCAGGACGCCGCCCGGGATGGGCGAGAGGATGATCGACGCGCCCACGAAGCCATCGGGAGCGCCAGTGCGCGACTTGATGTGGAACCAGAGGCCGCCCGCCGTGAAGGTCAGCAGGTCGGAATTATAGTTGAGCTGAAGCTCGTCGCTATACTGGCTGGCCGCGCTGAACGAGGTCGAGCCCGACAGCACATAGGGCGTACCCGCCGCGGCACCCAGGAACGGGGCGAGGGCAGGCGTCACCACGAGCGAACCGGCGCCCGTCAGATCGGACGAGGCGACAATGAACGACTTGCGATAGGCGAAGATGTTCTTCAGCGACAGATTGTCGGACAGCTTGAGGTTGCTGGTCAGGCTGTGGCCCTGAACCCGCTGGAAGCCGGGCGTCGTGAAGCTGTTGTTGACGGCCTTGGGGCGATCGGCACCGGCGATCGGCGAGGGGTTGGCGTTGTAGAGCGCCTGGATCAGATCGCCGAAGCCGGGGGCGAAGCCGTTCAGGACTCCCGGGGTGAACGCGGTCAGCGCCGTGCCTTCGGGGGTGAACTCATTTTCCATCCAGTCGAACTTGTAGACGGTGCTGAACCGATCATCGGGTTCGAACTTGAGCGCGAAGAAGACCGACTCGGAATTCTTGTCGCCCAGCGTCTTGGGCGAGGTCTGGATGCCCTGGTGCGGTGCGCCGGTGCGATCCCAAACCTGGCCAGCGCCCAGATTCTTCATGTCGCCCTTGCGCTCGTCATGGGTATAGCTGACCGACGCGCTGAACGGGCCCCAGGCGGGAAATTCGACGCGGGTTGACGAACGGAACTGGTCATAATTACCGACCGTGAACACCTGGCGCGCGCTGAACTTGCCGGACGGGTCGCGCGTGATGATGCTGACCGCGCCGCCGGTCGAGTTGCGGCCGAACAAGGTGCCCTGCGGGCCGCGCAGAACCTCGATGCGCTCCAGGTCGGGCAGCTCGAAGGCCGAGCCCTGCGAGCTGCCGATATAAACGCCGTCGAGATAGAGCGAGATCGACTTGTCCTGCCCCGGCACCGAGCCGTAGCTGACGACGCCGCGCATGGCGAAAACCGGGATGCCGACGCCGCCGGCGACGGTGCGCACTTCCAGGTTCGGCGTGGTCGACGCCAGATCCTGCACATTGGTGATGCGATTGGCTTCCAGCGTCCCCTGCGACAGCGCGGTGATGGCGATCGGCACATCCTGCATGCTCTGCTCGCGCTTCTGCGCGGTCACGACGATGTCGGCGACGCCGCCATTATCGTCCTGGGCGAAGGCGCTCTGCGCTCCGAAAAGAGCGCCCGCAGCGGTGCAGCTCAACAAGATGCCACGGTATAGCGATTTGGAGACGGTCATCTGGAAAAAATCCTCCCTAGGGATGCAGTCAGGCCGATTGGCCATAATTTGAATTAAATATAAACGATGGCGCCGTTAGCGGTGCTGCAGGCTCTTGTCTTGTCCATTTTTGATTTACCGATGCATCTTTGGTGAGATTTGTCGGAAATTGTTGCAGAAAATCCACGCTTGCCCAAATCGGGCAGGCATGACTCGCTCGCGGCAAGAACCGCGCGCCCTCTCCCTTCTGCTGTGTTTTCGCGCGCTTATATGCGCGTCAGGAACAAGGCCCGATGGCGGTTTGCCCGCCTATCTTTCAGGCCTTGCTTTTGGCGTCTTCGCCCTTGGCGATATAATGGTCGATCATCCGATGCAGGTTGCGGCACCGGACTTCGGAATATCGGGCGAAATGGATTCCCTGCTCGCCCAGTTGCCGCAGGCCCTGCTGCGTCTGGGGAATATTCGATTCGTCCTGATCATAGACGCCTGCCAGATAAGCAAGGTCGCCATGGCAGCTGGACCATTTGTCATCCGGACCCAGCATCTGCATGGGCACAGGCGGGGGAGGGCCGTCGACCGGCGCCAGCTTGTAGAGGAACACTTCCATCAAGGTCTGCTCGGTATCGAGCGGACGGAAGCGATAGGAAATCTTGGTGGCCAGGCTGCCCCAGATATGGAAATTGGGGAACAGGTCGTAGGAAAAACCGTCGATGAAATCGGCATCGCAGCGATCGGAAAGGTCGCGGCCGGTGCGTTCGGACAGATTCTTGCGGCCGGTCGTGGCCAGGAAGTGACGCTCGGTCATGCCTTCGCCAAATTCCAGGCCCCCCATGGCGCCGGCCTTGTTGCCGTTGCGCATCGCGACTTCCAGTATCTCCTGGGGCGAAAGCTCGGGCCCTTCATAGAGGACGCCGGGATAGCCATGGGGAGAGATGGCGCGCGTCACATGGTCCGACAGCACGTCATATTGGGCGTTCGCGTCCATCGTGTAGGGCGAAACCTGCGGATGGGTCATCGTCACATGATGATTTTCCAGGAACGCCTCGGCACAGACCTTCCAGTTGGCGGGCAGGACCTTGGCGACATGGGCGGCCTTGTAGACATGGTCTATCATCCAATAGTCCATGTGGCGCTGGAGCGGCCCCAGCACTTCTTCGAGCGGGGCGCAGTCCTTGTCGAAATTGACGAAGACGAAACCGCCCCAGCGACCGACCGGCACTTCGCCCAGGGGGAAGTTGTCGCCATCTATTTCCGGGAAGTCCCACAGCACCGGGCCCGGGCGGAAGCTGCCGTCCAGTTCCCAGGTGAAGCCATGATAGGGGCAGCGGAACATCTGCTTGCAGCCGCTCTGCGTCGCGAGGCGACGGCCGCGATGGCGACAGACATTCTCGAACGCGCGGACGCCGCCATCCTTCTGCCGCACGACCAGCAGCGAGCGGTCGAGCAGTTCATAGACATAATAGTCGCCGGGATTGGGGATTTCCTCCTCCCGCACGGCATATTGCCAGGTCTTGAAGAAGACATGCTCGACTTCCTTCCGGAAGAAGGCGGGGTCGGTATAGCGGCTCGCCGGCACCGGCTCCGTGCCGAGGTCCAGCATGCGGTGTTCGCGCACGATGGCGGAAGAGGCGTGAAAGCGATCGTCAATGTCGAGGATGTCCTGATAGGTCGGCCCATCCCACAATTCGATCGGCAGGCGATTGCCTTCGATCGCGATCTCGCGCGCGTTCTGCGCTGGCGTGTCAATCTTGGTCATGGTCCGTCTCAATCATGGGGCATCGTGAGCGCCGTCAGCGGGCGCAGCGACTCCAGCGTTTCGAACCGGCCGATCATCTCGACCAATTCGTCGGCGCGGGACTGGCCGAGAATGGGCACGACCAGACCGTTGAACTTGGCGACCAGGTCCGCCCATTGCCCGTCGAGATCGGTGCGCGGTTCGAAGATGTTGACCGCCGCCGTCAACGTCTCGCCCGACTTCAGGCGCAGATTCACCCCCACAGGCTTCTTCATGGCGGCGAAGTCGCCCGGTTCCAGGGTCAGCCGCACCAGTTGCCGCGCACGCGCCAGCAGTGGGTCGGCGACGCGCTCGTCGGTGAAGGCGTCGGTGCCGGTGCTGCTGCCGGTCAGGGCCAGCGCGGAGGTATAGTGGATGCTGAACATCCCCTCCGTGCCTTTGGTCGGCTCGACAATGCCGCAGATGGTGGGCAGCAGTTCGGGCACGATCAGTTCGACATCCTCGACCTCGTCCAGGTCGAACGGCCGCTGGTTGCGGATCTGGCGGATGCCGTCGATCGCCGAATGGGTACCGCCGCAGGCCGCATGCAGCTTGAAGATGATTTCCTCGACCGCGAGCTGTTCCTGCAGGCGGGCGCGCGGATTTTCCGGGTCGAGCTTGGCGTCCGGCGCATTGACCGCATTGGCAAAGCCGACCGGACTTTCGAGTACGTCGGTCGGCCCGACAAAGCCGCTCTCGGCCAGGCGCGCCGCAAGCACGCCGGCAGCCGCCGCATTGCCCGAATTGAGATGCTTGCCCATATTGCCGAAGCCGGCGCGCAGACCCGAAGCCAGCATGCCCGCCGTGCCGAAGGCCGACAGCATCTTGCCCTCGTCCAGTCCCAGCATCCGCGCCGAGGCGATCGCCGCGCCGAACGCACCGAAGGTGCCGGTGCAATGGAAACCGCGCGCATAGGAGCTTTCGCCCACCGCCGCGTTGATGATCTTGAGCGCTTCATAGCCCTGCAGCAGCGCGTCGAGTACAGCCTTGCCGCCGGCATCCAGTTCGTCCGCAAGCGCGAAGACGGCGGGCGCCACGACCACCGAGGGGTGGACGCCCAACCCCATGTCGTCGAAATCCTGCGAATGGCTGGCAACACCACCGAACAAGGCAGCCTGGCGCGCGGTCATGCGGTCGGCCGTGCCGATGGCGACCGCCCCCGCCTTGCCCCCTTCGGCCAGCATGACCTGGCGGGTGACCTGGGCAGAGGGCTGCCGCGCGCCGGAGATGGTGACGCCGACCCAATCGAGCACGGCATGACGCGCGCGCGCGACAACCCGATCGGAGAGCGCCAGGCCGGAAATTTTCCGCACCTCGCTCACCAGATGGGCGGAGCAACCCTGAGTCAGGGGCTTTGCCGGGTCCATGTCGGCCATCTTCGGATCCTCTGCTTATTTAATTACGAATGATATTCCGGAAACCAGCTGTCAAGCCCGTTGCCCAGCCGCTATGATAGGCCCTCAACAGCCACAGGCACAGTCCTATCAGCGACAAGCGCCGATATCCCATATATGAAAAAGGTGGATCGGCTCTGGCCTTGCGTGCCTCTTTTGCGCCAAATAGCCCGGCGGAAGGGCGGCTGTGACGCGCCTTATCCGGCAGGACAGCGTGAGAGGGTGACATGGAAGGCTGGGAAGACGATCTTGCGGTGCTATCGGAAAGCATTGCCGATGTGCTCTCTGGCGAATGTGACCGCCTCGCCGTCCACGATTTTTTCGACGCGAAGAATGATCTCGACCACAAGCTGTGGGCGACCGCCGCTGAACAGGGTTGGCTGGGACTGGGCCTGCCCGAGGCATCTGGCGGCCTGGGCTTCGGCGCGCGCGGCCTTGATGTCCTCTTCCGTCAGCTGGGCCGCGTCATGGCGCCTGGCGATTTCCTGCCGACGCTGGCCGCCGGACAGTGGCTGAGCGAGGTCGCACCGGCGGAGCTGAAGGACCGGCTGCTGGCGGAGCTGATCGCGGGCAAGTGTAGTTTCGCCGTGCCGCTGGCGCTGGATGGCGCAGCGATGCCTCTTACCGGCGGGCGCCTGTCGGGAACATCGCCGCTACTGCTGGGCGCGCGCACGCCGCGCTGCGCGCTGCTGGCGGTGGAACAGGACGGCCAGCGCGCCATTGCCATCGTCGAACTGGAAGGCGGGGCGGCGTTCGAACAGGCCGATTTCTGGGATCATACCCGTGCGGTCGGGCGGCTGACGCTGAATGGCGTGGCACCGCTGGCGCTGATCGCGGACGAAGACGGCAGCGCGACCGCCCTGCTGCGCCGCTGGATCGCGCTGGGCGTGAGCGGCGAAAGCGTCGGTGGCGCGCGGGCGATCACCGAACAGACCATCGATTATCTCAAGGAACGGGTGCAGTTCGGCAAGGCGCTGGCCAGCTTCCAGGCGCTCAAGCATCGCGCCGCCGACCTCATGACCGCGGTCATCCATGCGGAGAATATGCTCGACCAGGCGGTGGAAAGCGCCGCCGATGAAGCGCCGAGCGCCAATATGTGGGCCAACCTCGCCAAGGCGTCGGCAACCGAAAAGTTCAAGTTCGTTGCCGAGGATTGCGTCCAGCTGCATGGCGGCGTCGGCTTCACCTGGGAGTTCGACGCCCACATCTTCCTCAAACGCGCCCTGCTCAATCGCGAGATCGGCGGCAATGCCGCGACCTTGCGCGATCTGGCGGAGAAGGACTTGGCCGCCGCCACGCTTGCCGGCGCAACCACTGCGGAGCTGACACTGTGATACTGGACAAGGTTCACGACGAAACCGCCTTCCGCGCCGCGCTGCGCGAGTGGCTGGGCGAAGTGCTGAAGTCGGACGAGGCGCGGCCCGTTCCGGGTGACGCGAAAAGCTTCCATAAGAGCCAGAAATGGTGGATGGCGGAGCGCAACAAGGTGGGGCTGGGCACGCCGCACTGGCCGTCGGCTTATGGCGGTTCGGACCTGTCGCTGCGCAACCAGATCATCATCGCCGAGGAAATCGTGCGCGCCCGCGCGCCTTCGCTCGGCCAGTTCACCGTGTCGATCAACCATCTGCCCGCCACGCTGATGAAATGGGGCACGGACGCGCAGAAGGAAAAATATCTGCCCGGCGTCGCCAACGGCACCATCTGGTGCCAGGGCTTTTCCGAGCCTGACGCAGGGTCCGACCTTGCCGCCGTGCGCACGCGCGCGGTGCGGGAGGGCGACCATTATGTCGTGAACGGGCAGAAGATCTGGTCGTCCCACGCCATGTATGCCAAGCATTGCATCCTGCTGACGCGCACCGATCCCGACGCGCCCAAGCATAAGGGCATCAGCTATTTCATCCTCGACATGGATGCGCCGGGCGTCGAAGTGCGCCCGCTCACCCAGGCCAATGGCCTGGCCAAGTTCGCCGAAATCTTCCTGACCGACGTGAAGATCCCGGTCGAAAATCTGGTCGGCCCGGAAGATGAGGGCTGGGCCGTCGCCCAGACCACGCTCGCGTCCGAACGCGGCGTCCTCTCCTTCGAGCGCAACGAGCGGATGCGCTACATGATGGAGGATTTCTACGCCGACGCGCTGGGGTCCGACGCCCAATGGCTGAAGGACGATGAACTGCGCCGCGAATTCCTCCGCCTCTTCGCCGAGGTGCAGGGCTGCCGCCGCATGATGCGCAAGCTGCTGCGTTATACCAGCACGGGATCGGCCGAAGCGGGGACGATCGTGCCCTATGTGAAGCTCATCAACACCGAATTGCGCAAGCTGGTCGGCGACTTCATGACCCGCGCGGGCGGACCGGACACGCAGAAGTTCAACCCCGGTTTCGACGAGCTTTCGACCGATCCCATGTTCACCTACATGACCGGCATCGGCGGCACCATCGCCGGCGGCAGCAACGAGATCATGCGCAACATCATCTCCGAACGGCTGCTCCACATGCCCAAGGGCTGATGGGCTGACGCTGTCGCCACGCGCTTAACAGGTTTGGAGACTGACGATGTATTCCATGCGTTTCGACATGAGGTCGCCCGAAGGGTGCACCTCAACCGCCGATCTCTTCACCGCGGCGCTCGACATGTGCGCCTGGGCCGAAAGCCGGGGCGGGGTGGCCGTGTCCCTGACCGAGCATCATATGACCGGCGATGGCTATCTGCCCTCGCCCTTGATTGCGGCTTCCGCGATCGCCGCGCGCACGCAGCGGCTGACGATCATGATCTCGATCATCCAGCTGCCGCTCTACAATCCGGTGCGACTGGCCGAAGAGATGTGCGTGCTCGACAATATCTCGCGGGGACGGGTGCGCTATATCGGGGGCCTGGGCTACCTGCCCTATGAATATGAGATGCACGGCGTCGAATATCGCCGCCGGGGCGCGATCGCCGACGAAAATCTGTCGATCCTGCTGCGCGCCGTGAAGGCCGAACCCTTCGAACATGACGGCCGGCACATCCATGTGACGCCGCGTCCCTTCACCCCCGGGGGGCCGACCATCGGCTGGGGCGGCGGCTCGATCCCGGCGGCGCGCCGCGCCGGCAAATATGGGCTCGATTTCCTGGGCCAACGGAGCGATCCGGTGCTGCGGCAGGCTTATGACGAGGCATGCGAAGCCAATGGCCAAAAACCGGGCAACTTCATCATGCACGGTCATGACGAAGCGGCGGTGATCTTCGTGGCCGAGGATGTCGACAAGGCCTGGGAGGAGCTGGGCCCCTACATGATGAATGATGTGCTCGGCTATGCCCAATGGCATGAAGGCGAGACGGATTCCAATAGCATCTCCTTCGCGAAGAACTGGCAGGAATTGCGCGCCGAAAACCGCAGTCACATCATATTGACGGTGGAAGAGGCGATCGAACGGACGCGCGCCGGCGACGTGCTGCGGCTGCATCCGCTGATCGGGGGTCTGCCGCCGGAAATCGGCTGGCGCTATCTGAAAATCGCGGCCGAGCAGGTCATGGGCGCTGCCTGAAGCGACGCGGCATATATGAAATAGCGCCGGTTCTCATATCTTTTCCATTATCATTTACCGCCTCTTGCGTTAAGAGCGGCGGCATGGCGATGGATTTGAGACATATGCGGCAATTTGTCGCGGTGGCCGAAGAGCGGCACTTCGGACGAGCGGCGCGGCGGTTGAACATGGCCCAGCCGCCGCTCAGCCAGGCGATGCGACGGCTGGAGCAGGATCTGGGCGTCGAACTGTTCGACAGGACCCGCCGCGTCGCCGAACTCACCGAAGCAGGCCGCGTTTTCCTGACCGAAGCGCGCAAGACGCTGATGCAGGCGCATCTCGCCCGCCAGATGGCGCAACGCGCTGCCGCCAAGCTGGTCGAAGTGCGCATCGGCTTCATCGGCCCGGCGTTGTTCCGCTTCCTGCCCGACATGCTGGTCTTCCACCACAAGCAAAGGCCGGAAATCGAAACCCGCCTCCTCGAAATGCCGTCGCAGACGCAGATCAAGGCGATCCTGGCGGGCGAGCTGGACGTCGGTTTCCTGTCCGCCCTGACCGATCATGTGCCGGGGATCGAGGCGATGATGGTGGAACAGTCGGGCCGCCGCATCGCCGTTCCG
Organism: Sphingobium sp.; assembly: GCA_035278405.1. Lineage (GTDB taxonomy): Bacteria > Pseudomonadota > Alphaproteobacteria > Sphingomonadales > Sphingomonadaceae > Sphingobium. The sequence continues at coordinate 35,904 of DATEJA010000153.1, forward strand.
GCCGATTGGGAGTTGGCCAAGCAGAAGTCGGTGAAGCTCGCCGACCTAGCCGACTATCCGCTGATCCTGCCGCCGCAGAAATATGCGCCTTATTATTCCGAGACGCTGGCCATGTTCGAACGCGCAGGCGTCATGCCGCGCGTCACGCAGGAAGCGACGCAGCTCAACACGACATTGAGCCTGGTGGGGGCGGGCATGGGATGCAGCGTCGTGATGGCGCATGCCGAACATGCCCAGCCCCGCAATGTGCGTTTCCTGGAGATCCAGGACGCGTCGCCCTACAAGCCGTGGGAACTGACCATGGTCTGGGCGTCCGAACATGCGACCAAGGTGGCAAGGGACTTTATCGGATCAGTAAAGCAATATCTTGTGCAAAATCCGCATCTTGTCACGATCGAAGAAGAAGGGGCCAAGCGCAAGGCGGCGCGTCCAAATGCGTAAATATGGACTTGGCGCCGCAATGACGAAATCGCTTGAGAAAGGCGGCCAGAAGTAAGCAAATCCACTCATCCCATAAGAGGCAGAGGATGAGTCATGGAACTGGGCCTTCTTTATGAATTCGACGTCCCCCGGCCCTGGGCCGGGGAGCATCCCTGGGGCCAGCGCATCGGCGAGCGGACAGCCTACAGGGACAATATCGAACAGATCGTTCTCGCGGATAAAATGGGGTTCGAAGCCGTGTGGCTGGTCGAACATCATTTCCGCGAAAACCGCAGCCACATGCCCTGCAACGACGTGGTGCTGGGCGCGCTGTCGCAGATCACGAAGAATATCAAGCTGGCCTTCGGCGTGTCGCTGATGCCGCATGAGTTCATCCATCCGGCGCGCGTGGCGGAAAAAGTCGCGACCGTCGACCTGCTCTCGCGCGGCCGGGCCATCTGGGGCATGGGTCGCTCCACGCCGATGGAGCAACTCGCTTTCGGCGTCGATATCCCGAACAGCAAGGAGAAGATGAAGGCGGCGGCCCGCTCCGTCGTCGGCATGTGGGAGGAGGAATATTATGAGGAGGATTCCGAATATCTGAAATTCCCCAAGCGCATGGTGACTCCCAAGCCCTACCAATATCCGCACCCGCCGGCCTGGATGGCGGCCTCGACGGAATCGAGCGCGGCCCTGGCGGGCGAAAATGGCTGCGGCCTGCTCTGCTTTTCGATCATGCAGCCACTCGACAAGCTGCAGCAGGTCATCAACGCCTATCGCGAGGCGCAGAAGCGCGCGGTGCCGCTGACGCGGATCCACACCAATCAGGTGGGCATCTACACGCTCGTCCACTGTGCGGAATCGCGCAGCGAATTCGGCACCAACCGCCTCTGGGAGTCGATGTGGTGGTGGTACAAGGGCGTGGCCGAATTTCACCTGAAATGGGAATTCGCGCATCTGCCCAAGGAGGAGCAGGATCGCATGTTCCCCCTGCTGACGGCCAACGCGCGGGGCGAATTCGACATCACCCAGTTCGATCGCGAGGACATGGTCGTGGTCGGCACGCCGGACGAATGTCTCCGCAAGTTCCTGCGCTATGAGGCGGCAGGCGTCGACCAGCTGCTCTGCTATCTCAATTTCGGCTATCTGCCCCATGACGCGGTGATGAAGTCGATCGAGCTTCTGGGCACCCATGTCATCCCCGAACTCAAGAAGCGCGGCGCCCATCGGATCGCCGACGGGCTGGCGAGCGAAATCCGATCGGTCGAAAAGGCGCCGCCCCCGCGCGAAGCGCCCGCGCCTGCGGCCATGGTGCAGTCGGCATGACGGCGGCGCTGTTCGGGCTGGAAAGGCGCCGGGTGCTGATCATCGGCGGGGGCCAGGGCATGGGTGAGGCGACGGCGCGACTGCTGGCGTCACTCGGCTGCGCGGTCGCCCTTCTCGACCTGGAAATGGAGCGGGCGCAGCGGGTCAGCGACGCCATCCGGCAGGAGGGCGGGAGCGCCTATCCCGTCTGCGCCGACGTGCTCGATGAAGCGGCGCTGGTCGACGCCATCGCCCAGGTGGAACGGGACTTCGGCCCGCTCGACGGGCTGGTGACGATCGTCGGCATGGCGGGCTGGAGCCCGATCATCGACATGACAGCGGAGGTCTGGGACCATGATCATGGCCGCAACCTGCGTTATGTCTTCATCGCCGCCCGCGAAGTGGCCCGCCGCATGTTGGCGCGGGGGGCCGAGGGATCGATGGTGATGGTGGCCTCCGTCGACGGCCTGCGCTCGGCACGCGGCCACGCCGCTTATGGCGCGGCCAAAGCAGGGCTCGTCAACCTGGTCCGCACCATGGCGCTCGAATGGTCGGACGGCGGCATCCGCGTGAACTGCGTCGCGCCCGGCGCCATCGCCACGCCGCGAATCCCGATGCGCAGCCCGGAAGAGGAGGCGGCGTCGATGGCCCGCGTGCCGATGCGGCGGCGCGGCCATACCGACGACATCGCCAAGGCAATTGCCTTCTTCCTGTCCGACCTGTCGCCCTATGTGACCGGCCAGACGCTGGCGGTGGACGGCGGCTATGGCGCGGCCGACATTTTTTCGCTCGATCGCGCGATCAAGGGCGGCGGCACGCTGGGCCTGGATGCGAAGGGATGAATGAAGCCGGCCAGCGATGGACCGGGCTGGCAGAGCGGCAGGGGCATGCGCCGCCCGCCGCTCTCGCCGAAAGACGAACGGCGATCGAACAGGCGCGCCAGTCGGGCTTCTGGCGTGCCGATCCGGCCCCGGCGGAGGATTGGCTCGGCGGCGTGCGATGCCTGCGCTTTGGCGCCGCCGATCCGCCCAGGTCGGTGCTGGTCCATTTCCATGGCGGCGGCTTCCGCCAGGGATGCCCCGAACAGATCGCGGACTATGCCGCGCGCCTTGCCCTGCGCAGCGGACTGGAACTGATCTGTCCCAACTACCGGCTGGCGCCCGAGCATCCCTTTCCCGCCGGCCTGCATGACGGAATCGCGGTTCTGGAAGCGCTGCTGAAGACGGGTGCAAGGCGGATCATCCTCGCCGGAGATTCCGCCGGCGGCGCTCTGGCCGCCGGGTTGGCGCTGCTTTGCGGGCGCCGAGACATCGCCATTGAGGGGCTCATCCTCCAGTCACCCTGGCTGGACCTGAGCGTCACGGACCCCTGCTATGCGACAAATGGCGAGAGCGATCCGCTCTTTTCCCGCAACGCGGCGGAGGAGGCGGCGGCGCTTTACCTGCAGGGGCATGACCCGCGCGACAGCCTGGCCTCGCCCATCTTCGCCGAGCTCGACGGCTTTCCGCCCACGTTCCTCAGCGTCGGCACCGGCGAGGTGCTGGCGGGCGACAGCCGGCGCTTTCATGTCGCATTGGCAGCAGCAGGCGTGTCCACGACATTATGCTGCGTCGCCGGCATGGAACATGTGGCCGTGACCCGCGACCTCACCTTGCCCGGAGCTGCCCATGTCTTCGCCGCCACGCTCGAATTCCTGGCGGAGACCGTCCGGACTTAGTGCACAGGCGGGCCGAGCTTTAGCTCCCGTCCGGCCGCTCCAGCGGCAACGCTTCCTTGCCGAGGTGGCGGATCGTCGCCTCGCGCATGAGGGCGAAAACCTCGCCAGCCTTGTCCCGCACGGCTTCGGTCGGGCCCGACAGGCCCAGCACCGTCGGGACATCGGATCGGCCGTCACGCACCGGCATCGCGATCGACCAGGTCGGATCGTCCGTGCTCTGGCGCAAGGCATGGCCCGCGCCGCGGATCGCTTCCATTTCCTGGATGAGGCTGGGAAGGCGCGCGTCGGGGACCCGCGCCCGATAGGCTAGGCGGGCGAATTCCTTCGCATCGAGCGCCGACAGATAGGCCATGCCGACCGCCGAGTTGAACAGCGCGACCCGCACCCCTCGCTGTGCCATGCGCCCGGAGGGGCTGCGCATCTCGATCACCTGCATGAACAGGTCATTGGGGGTGCTGACGGTAACGAACAGGCCGGTTTGGCTCTGGATGTCGCAGACCAGCTCGTCGAACCTGTCGCTGGGGCCGTAGGTGTCGACGATCCATGTGCCGAAGCGGGCGAACCGGGGCGAGGGGATATAGGTCTTCGTCTTCGCGTCGAAGAGCAGATGGGCGGAATCGACCATCGTCTTGAGCAACTGATTGGCGCTCGATGGGTTCATTCCCATCATGTTGACGATCTCGATGGCGCGGATCGGGCGGCGCACCTCGCCGAAATATTCGAGCACGTCGAGCGTGCGGCTCGCCGAGCGCGAACGGCTCCTGCGATCGCCGGGACGCTTGATCAGCATGGCCGGCCGGCAGGGCAGATCGCCGAGGAACGATCCAATTCTGAATTCAATTTCATGGCGATGGCGGCCATCATCCCTTCTTCTCCCCTAGCCGCATAAAGTCTGGCAGTCCCGGCGCTCCAGCGCAAGCTGCGCACTATCAAGTCAAGTCCCCGTCCGACGAACAGGGCTTTCCGCACTGTAGATCCGCGGTTAAGAGTGGAGTCGCGCAATATCCGCGAGGCGTGCAGATCGCGCCAGCGGGCCTGGTGAAGCAATCGCCGGCAGCACGCCGCAACGACATCAATAATGGAGGAAGAGAATGGCCCTGGAACGCCTGAAGCTCGACGGCAAGGTCGCGATCATAACCGGAGGCGCGCGGGGAATCGGGCGCGGCATCGCCGGCGTCCTGGCCGAAGCGGGCGCCTCGGTCGTGCTGACGGCCCGGACGCAGAGCGATCTTGACCAGGCCGTTGCCGAGATCGAGGCGGCAGGGGGCAGGGCGCTGGCCCTCGCGGGCGACGTGATGAAGGAGGGCGACAACCGCCGGCTGATCGACACGACGCTGGAAAGCTTCGGCCGCATCGACATTCTGGTCAACAATGCCGGCGGATCGCTGTCGGTGCCGTTCATGGAGGAAACGGCCGAGAAGATGGCCCAGACCTTCCAGTTCAACGTCCTGTCCGCCTTCCAGCTGACGCAGATGGCCGCGCCGCACATGATCGAAGCGGGCGGCGGTTCGGTGGTGAACATCTCCTCCCGCTCGGCGCAGCTCGGCGGCACCGGCTTCACCAGCTACAGCGTCGCCAAGATCGCGCTTGAACGTCTGACGAAGATGATGGCGAAGGAACTTGCGCCGCATATCCGCGTCAACGCCGTGTCCCTGGGCACGATCATGACCGACGGGCTGCGCGGATTTCTGGAACGTCATCCGGAAGTGAAGGACGACCTGTTGTCGAAGATTCCGCTCGGCCGGGTCGGCGACGCGGAGGATATCGGGCTGGCTGCGCTCTATCTCTGTTCGCAAGGCTGCTATGCCAACGGATCGGTGATCCGCGTCGACGGCGGCATCACGGCGCCCGTGCACTGACGCTGGCTGCGGCCCGCGATAATTCATGTTAAAGTGGGTTGAAAAGCCGGCGGCGGGACGCGCGAAGCTATTTGCGAATCTGATACGGATATGTCATTGCGGTCGCTGACAGCCGGTCGCGCCGCCGAGCCGCCGGACTTTTTCCGAAGGAGTTTCCATGTCCAACGCCGACGTGATCGTTGCCCCCAATGTCCGGGATCTGGACGAGTTGCGCCAGAAGCTGACCGCCTGGGTGAGCGGAAACATCCTGGGCGGCGCCGACGTCCGGCTGGACAATTTCTCCTATCCGTTCGGCGCGGGGCGCTCGCACGAAACCATCCTGTTCGATGCCGCCTGGACCGGGGGTGGGGAGAACCGGACGCAGGGGATGGTGGTGCGCATCAAGCCGACCGACCATCTCTATTTCCCCGATGATCTGTTCGACACGCAGTATCGCCTGATGCAGGCGCTGCATCAAGAAGGCCATGTGAAGGTCGCCAAGCCGCTGGCGTTCGAGGCCGGCTCCGATCTGCTGGGCGCGCCCTTCTTCGTCATGGAAAAGCTCTATGGCCGCGTCGCCGTCAGCACGCCCTCCTATTCACAGATTGGCTGGGTGGCGGAAGCGACGCCGGAACAGCGCCGCACCTTGCACGCGAATGGCGTGCGCGCGCTCGCCTCGACCCAGCTTGTGCCGGTGTCCGCGCTCGGTTTCCTGGCGGACGAAACGACGGGCCGGTCGGGCCTGGAACAGGAATGGGACCGCTATGTCCGCCACATCGACTGGGTGTGCGAGGGCAAGCCCGCGCCGATCCTGCAGGAAGCGCTCGCGGAACTGAAACGCCGTTGGCCGGCGAACCAGCCCGAGGGGATGGTCTGGGGCGACGCGCGTCTGGGCAACATCATGTTCGACGACAAGTTCGACGTGGTGGCGGTCATGGACTGGGAACAGCCCTCGCTCGGCGGCGCGCTGCACGACCTTGCCTGGTGGATCTTCATGGATCGCTCCAACCACGGCGCCCGCCCCGGCCGCGAGGCGCTCGAAGGCATGCTCTCGCGCGAAGAGGTGATCGCCCTGTGGGAAGAGGTTTCCGGCAAATCCGCTGCGGACTTCGAATGGTATGAGGATTTCGTCTCGCTGAAGGTCGCCGCGCTCGGCATCCGTACGGCGGTGCTGCTCAACCAGCCAGCACCCGACGAGGCCGGCCTGCGCCGCATCCTGTCGACCGTGCGCCAGTGGCTCTGATCGACGGGCCGATCGGCCCATGTCCCATGTTGACCTGCTTCCTGCGGACTGCCACTGTCACAAAAGCATGACAGAAGGCGGAAACAGGAAAGCAATGCAGGAAAAAAGGCTGCCCACGAAGCCCCCACGCACGGTGGGGCGCCCGCGCCGGTTGACGGTGGAGGCGATCGTCGAGGCGGCCTGCGAACTGGGTGTCGCCAATCTGGACATGGGCCTGATCGCCGAACGGCTCAACACGGGCGTCGCCACGCTCTACGGCTATGTTCGCGGGCGCGAGCATCTTCTGGAACTGGTGGCCGAGCGGCTGGCGCGCAGCGCCCAGCTGCGGGATCGCGGACAGAGCTGGCAGGAAATCATTCGCGAACATGCGGCATTGACCTACGCCTTGTTCCAGTCGCAGCCGCAGCTCATCACCAATTTGATGGTGCGGGAATCCGACACGGAATCCTTCAAATATTGGCAGGATATCTGCACCATGCTGGTGAGCCGTGGCCTGCCTTTCGACGAGGTGATGGGCCTCTATATCGAAACCAACCAGGCAGTCACCGGCGCGGCGGTCTGCCAGATGCGCCGCAAGACGATCGAGTCCCGCCGCCGGGAAGATGAGACGCCGCCCAACCTGCCTCCGGTCCTGGGCGACTATAAGCCGACGCTGGAACGGATCATCGCCGGTTATGAACTGGAATTCGCCGACAAGGCGGGGGCAGGGGAATGATGCTGGCCCCGGCCCTGCGCGCGATCGCCCGTGGGCGCTGACGCGGGACATTCCACAGGCTTCCATGCCCCAGGTCATCTATCGCCAGCGCGACGGCACCGATCGAAGCATCGACCTTGGCATCGGCTATTCCATCATGGAAGGCGCGGTCCGCAATAATATGCCCGGCGTCGACGCCGAATGTGGCGGCAATTGCGCCTGCGCGACCTGTCATGTCTATGTCGATCCCGCCTGGATCGAAAGGGTGGGCGAGGCGTCCATGCTGGAGGATTCCATGCTGGTCCTGGCCCGTGACCGCCGGCCCAACAGTCGCCTTTCCTGCCAGATCCGCATGACCGCCGAACTGGACGGGCTTCAGGTGGAAATCCCACAAAGCCAACGCTGACCGGCAGGGGCAGGGCGGACGCGCGCGTCCACCTGTTACATTCTGGCAACATAAATTCCCCATCGCGCCGGACGAGCCTCGCGAAATCCTTTCTGACGCGCAACGGCCATTGCGTCCGCATGGCGGCTCACATATAAAAACTGAAATTGAATAAAAAAGCAGGGAGAGCGTGATGACCTTTTCAAGGAATAGTCGTGTCGTCGCCATGTTGCTGGCCGGTGTCGCCATGTTCGCCGACGCCCCCGCATGGGCCCAGACCAGTCCCAGCGACAGCAACAAGACCAATGCAGACATCATCGTGACAGCCCAGCGCCGCTCGGAACGCCTGCTGGACGTGCCGATGGCCGTGACGGCGCTTTCTTCCGAAAAGCTTGAAAAATCGGGGGTTCTCAATACCGCCGACCTCGCCAAGGTCACGCCGGGCCTGACGATGACCTTCTACGGCTCCAACCTCCAGCCTTCGCTACGCGGCGTTTCCTCCACCGGGGGCAATACCGGCGACAATCCCAGCGTCGCCATGTATCTGGACGGTGTCTACCAGGCGCAGCAGATTTCCGCGCTGTTCGACCTGCCCGATGTCGAACAGGTCGAAGTCCTCAAGGGGCCGCAGGGCACTCTTTATGGGCAGAATGCCACGGGCGGCGCCATCATCATCACGACGCGGTCGCCCAGCTTCACGCCCACCGGCAAGATGAGCGCAAGTTACGGAAATTATGATGACGTCCAGCTGCGCGGTTTCGTCAGTGGCCCCATCGTCGATGACAAGATCGCCGTCAGCCTGGCCGGTTCCTATCAGAACAGGGAAGGGTTCCGCCGCAACGTCTCCACTGGCACGCGTGATCGCGGCGTCGACTCAAAGATGGTCCGGGGCAAGATCCTGATCGAGCCCACTGATCGCCTGAAGTTCACCGCCACCGCTTATTATGCCGAACGCGACGATTCGACGGCCTATGCTTTCGTACCGCTCAACGACAATTCGCTGGGCTATGCGCTTCGTCCGAACGCCCCGCGCGCGACCAACCCGTCGCGCCAGTTTGTCGGTTTCGCCGATCCCTTCATCGACTCCGTGCTGTGGGGGGCAAGCCTGCGCGCCGAGCTGGAACTGGACGCGGGCAAGCTCAACTGGATTTCCGCTTATGCCAAGTCCAAGGTGACGGCGGACGAGGATCTCGACGCCAGCCCGGTGAACATCGCCCAGTATAAATATGACTCGCTCTATGACGAAACCCAGCTGCACGAACTCAACTTCGTTTCGCGCGATTTCGGGCCGCTCTCCTTCCTGGCGGGCGCGCTTTATCTGAAGACGAAATCCTATTTCGACCGGGGTCAATATGTGCAGTACCCCAATTTCAACGATCCCAATTTCGTTTCGAGCCTGACTTTGACGGGTCAGCCTTTTCCGACGCCCTTTACCGCTTTCCGCAGCTATGGGCGGATCAGCAAGAATATCTGGGCGGCCTATGCCGAAGCCACGCTGCACGTCAGCGACGCCCTCGTCGTGACGGCGGGCGGCCGCTACACGGAAGAAAGGCAGCGCGCCATCGCCGACGTCGGCTTCCTGCCCCAGCCCATCCCCTTCCCCGGCGGCAAGCAGAAATGGACCAAGTTCACGCCACGCGTGACCGCCCGATATGAGCTGTCGCCCGACTCCAACGTCTACGCAACCTATGCGAAGGGGTTCAAGGGCGGGCTCATCAATACCGGCACCGGCTTCCTCCTCAACAATGTCGTCGATCCGGAAGTCATCACCTCCTATGAAGTGGGCTACAAGGGCCGTATCCTTCCCAGCCTGACGGTGACGCTGGACGGTTACTGGTACGACTATAAAAATCTCCAAGTCGTCGCCTATGGGTCCAACAATACCTATCTGACCCAGAACGCGGCGAGCACGCGGGGCAAGGGCGCCGAACTGGAATTCAGCTGGGCGGCGACGCCTGAATTCAGGCTGAGCGGCGGCGTCGCCTATACCGACGCCAAATATCGCTCCTTCCCCAATGCGGCGACCTTCGTGCCGACCGGCTTTGGCGGCAATGTCAATGTGACCACCGGCCTCAGCGGCAAGCGCCTGCTACGCTCGCCCAAATGGACCGCCAATGCCTCGGCCAATTACGAGCATGAGATGAGCGCGGGCAAGGTGGGCGCCTATGTCACCGTCTATTACAACAGCGGCCAATATATCGAATCCTCCAGCCGCATCTTCCAGGATGCCTATGCGACGGTGGACGCGCAATTGTCCTTCGCTCCGGCGGCTCTGAACGGT